>NZ_OZ007030.1:997079-1329439 GCF_963931595.1 uncultured Subdoligranulum sp. | reverse complement strand
GGCGGTCATGATCTTCGGTAACTGGAAACCGTTCCCGATTCTGGCGTCTTCCTTCTTCTTTGCGCTGTTCAAGGTCATTGCAGCATACAGCTCTTCGCTGTCTTTCCTGCCCAAGTTCGAAGGCGTCAAGGAGGTTTCCAACTTCTATCAGATGCTTCCGTATATCGTTACGATGATCGTTCTGATCTTTACGTCCAAGAATTCGCAGGCACCTAAGGCGGAAGGTATCCCCTACGACAAGGGAAGCCGTTAAGTATCTCACTTTTTACCACACAATCCGAAATGCCGTCTCTAGGCGGCATTTCTCTGTTTCTGCCTGAAAGGAGGCTGCACTGTATGCGAATGTACGATATCATCGCCAAAAAGCGCGACGGAGGCACACTGAACCGGGAGGAACTGGCCTTTGCGGTCAATGGGTATGTGTCCAGGGATGTGCCGGATTACCAGATGTCGGCGTTGCTGATGGCCATCTATCTGCGGGGTATGACGGATGACGAGACCGCAGTTCTTACCGATGTGATGGCCCACTCGGGGGATATGGTTGACCTGTCAGCCATTCAGGGCGTGAAGGCGGACAAGCACTCCACCGGCGGTGTGGGCGACAAGACCACCCTGGTCATTGCCCCCATTGTGGCGGCCTGCGGTGTCAAGATTGCCAAGATGAGCGGCCGCGGGCTGGGACACACCGGTGGTACCATCGATAAGATGGAGGCGGTGCCCGGCACGCGGACCAGCCTGACCCAGGAGGAATTCTTCCGGCAGGTCAATGAGACCGGCATTGCGGTGATCGGCCAGAGCGGCCACATTGCAGTGGCGGATAAAAAAATGTACGCCCTGCGGGATGTGACCGCCACGGTGGGGTGCATTCCGTTGATCGCTTCCTCCATCATGAGCAAGAAACTGGCGGCGGGGTCGGATGCCATCCTGCTGGATGTGACCATGGGGGACGGCGCCTTCATGAAAGATCTGGACAGCGCCATTGAATTAGCCCGCCAGATGGTGGCCATCGGCACAACCCATGGGCGCAAAGTGGCTGCCCTCATCACCGATATGGATAAACCGCTGGGCCGGAATATCGGCAATTCGCTGGAAGTCGCCGAAAGTATGGCGGTTCTGCAGGGCAAGGGCCCTGCAGACCTCACCGAGGTATGTCTGCAGCTGGCCACCAACATGCTGATTCTGGCGGGCAAGGGAAATACTGAAACCTGCCGTGCCATGGCGGAGCAGGTGATTGCGGACGGTTCCGCTTTCGAAAAGTGCTGCCAGATGTTTGCTGCACAGGGCGGAGATGTATCGGTGCTTCGGGATCCGGAGCGGTTCCGCAAGGCAAAGTACAGCTACGAGCTGGTGGCGCCAAGTGACGGGTACATTTATAAAAATGATGTGGAAAAGATCGGCAACGCCAGTGTGCTGCTGGGCGCGGGCCGCATCAAGAAAGAGGATGATATAGACTTCGCCGCCGGCATTACGATGCATAAGAAACTGGGGGACTATGTCCATAAGGGAGAGAGCATCTGCACCTTCTATGCGGACGAGGAAACCCTGTTTGCGGCCGCTGAAGAAATGTACCGCGGCGGGCTGGTCATCCGGGACGAACCGCCGAAACTTCCGCCGCTGATCTATGCGCGTGTAACGCCGGACGGCGTGGAACGGTTCTGAGTATTCCGCCTGTTTTACAGAAAACAAAACCCGCCCTTTTGCCTGTACGCAAAGGGGCGGGTTGCTTATTTTCGGTGGCGCAGAAACCATACCTTCAGTTTTCCGTAACCGTTCGGCTTGTCCACGGAAAACTCCTGCGTTTTTACGTAGCGCTTCCGCAGACCGTCAAACTGTAAAGCATTTCCGCTTTCCTGGATATCGGTCAGCAGGCGGGGAAGCGCTGTGCGCTGACTTTCAAACTCGGGTTCCCGGTCCCAGAGGATTTTCCCATCTGCATCGAATCCATGGGCCCAGGCACTGAATACCAGGCAGGCTGCTTCCCCATAACAGTACCGCTCAAAGCGGATCCGGCCGTCGAGGTAAAAGAGCAGACAATCCCGGAAATGGGTCTCCAGCTCCTTCTCGTAGCGGCTCCCGCAGCGGGTACCGGCAAAATCGGCGGCGTTGGCAGTCATGGTGATCCCTCCCAGTGTATGTTTACTGGTATTATACCGCCTGGGCCCGGATCTGGCAACCCGATGACGGTTTAACCTTTCACATCCCGCCGCGTCAGCAGCATATTGGCAATCGTGAAAATAAGCAAAAGCCAGACCAGGCAGGAGGCGAAAAACGGGAGATAATTTCCTGCCAGAAGGTCCTCACTTCGGTTGGAATTCATACCATACTGCATCAGCGCGTAGGGCCAGTACAGTCCGTGGCCCTGGCTGACCGCCAGCATACCGATGATCCCGCCGAACAGGGAGAGAAAAACCGGAACGGCAAAGCTGCGGATCATCATGGACAACAGCAGCTGCAGTGCGATGACACTGAGCCCACCCAGGGCGCCGCGCAGCAGGAACACCAGTGTTTCTATCGGCGGCCAACCGGGCAGGGAGGCAAAGACTTTTCCACAGAAGCAATACAGAAAGAAAATGAAAAGTTGGGTCAGTACAACCAGCTTGAAGACAATGACGAATTTGGAGAAAAACAGGGCAAAAGGGCGTACCGGCACGGCCATAATGAGATTCCAGTTGTGCCCCAGATGCTCCAGGCGCCAAAGATAGGAGGCATAGATTGCCACCATGGCCGGGAAAAAGAAAAGGGAGTAGAAAAGGGTGTGCTGTGTCCACAGAGCGTACCAGCTTACGCTGAGGATGCCGAGGTTGCCCAGGTAGTTTACGGTGCCGTAGGCAGCGGACAGAACCGGCAGCAGAAAAAAGAGAAACCAGATGGGAGAGGCGTGCAGTTTTCGGTTTTCCGCTCGGATGCAGCGAAGAAACATGATGTTATACCTCCTTTGTACGAATGGCGTGCCAGGTTATCCGGAAAAAGAGAAAACCCAGAAAAATACACCATACCAGCAGCGGAATGTTGAAACCGCGGATGTCATAGACCACAATTCGGGTGTCGGGATCCCAGGAGGCGAGGCGGTAACTGCCCAGCGGAATACAGTAACTCCAGGGGATAAAATAGCAGAAAACCGGGGGCATGAAAGCGGCAAACAGTCCGATCAGGGCACCGGCAATGCCCGTACAGAGTGCAGGCAGGGGATTGGCAAGCAGTACGGTCAGCATCAACTCCGAAAAGAACAGCATCAGGCTGACCGTGCCGGTGCAGAGGAACAGATACAGGAGCTGGCCGGCAGAGGGTGTGTCCTGATAGCCGTTGCGGAGGCCAAGGCAAACGATACCCAGCAGTTCCAGCAGCACAATCAGAAAAATCTCCCCGGCGCCAAGCAGCGATTTGGCGGCAAACAGGCTTTGCCGGCTCTGCAACGTATAAAGCAGTTTGGGAAAATTGCCTTTGACCTCTACATCCCACAGACAGCTGGCCAGCATGGCCATACCAATGGGCAATAACACGGTGTTCATGATGGGGACGGAATACAGCAGGGCGTGGTAGCCGCTGGCCATGGAATCGCTGCCGTCGGGAGCCGCATACCAGGCCCAGAGCAGCACCGCCAGCGGAAGAAGCAGGCAGGCCAGCAGATCGTGCCGCCGCTTTGCTTTTTGCCATTCGGCGCGAAGGCTGCGCATCATTTTACTTCACCTCCTTGTCAGCGTCGGTCAGGCTCAGAAAGATTTCTTCCAGGGATTTGGTCTGCCGCGTCAGTTCCACGATACCGGCCCCGCTGTCGGCGATGGTCTGCACCAGACCGGCCAGCAGTTCATCCCGCAGGGGCGGAATGGTCAATGTGTCAGCCTTCTGCTTCGGCCTGATGCCTTGGGAACGCAACACCGGGAGAGCCTTTTGAGGACGCAGAAGCCGCATGGTCAGTGCACCGCGGCTGTGCCGCTGCAGGTCGTGCAGCGGGCCCTCAAACAGCATCCGTCCATGGTTGAGAATGCCGACCTGTTCCACCAATTGCTCCATTTCTCCCAGAAGGTGGCTGGAAATCAGAATGGTGGCGCCGGTGGACTGGGGCATTTCCGCCAGCAACGCCCGCATCTCCTGAATGCCGGCAGGGTCCAGGCCATTGGTGGGTTCATCCAGAATCAGCAGCGGCGGATTGCCCAGCAGCGCCATTGCAATGCCAAGGCGCTGCTTCATGCCCAGAGAATACTGCCCCACCTTGCGGTTGCGGTCTCGGGTCAGGTGGACGATATCAAGCACCCGGCCGATTTCCTTGCGGGAAACGCCTTTGAGGTCCGCTACGATTTTCAGGTTTTCTTCAGCTGTGAGGTGAAGATAACCGGAAGGGAATTCAATCAGGCTGCCGGTTTTCCGCAGCAGCTGCAGGCGGTTGGATTGGGTAAGTTCCTTGCCCAGCAGAAATACCTGCCCGGCTGTGGGGTGAATCAGTCCCAGCAGCATCTTCATGGTGGTGCTTTTCCCGGCGCCGTTGGGGCCAATGAACCCATAGACGGAAGCCTGCGGCACATGCAGGCTCAGATGGTCCACAGCCTTTTGCTGTCCGTAAAATTTGCAGAGATCACGGGTTTCTATCACAGTTTGCATGGTATACGCTCCTTTGTGCAGATGATGAAATTTCATCTGCATCTTACCGCAGACAGCTTAATTCCTGTGAAATTACAGCTTAAGATTACCTTAAGTTTTCGGAAAGAGCGTGGCCACTGTTTGGATGGTGCGGTATAATACAAGGGAGGTGAGATCATGCGGACGATCTATGATGCGAAACTGTTGCTGGTGGACGATACGCCGGAACTGCTGAACCTGCTCTGCGAACATCTGCGGGCTGCGGGGTATCAGTCCATTGCGACGGCGGAAAACTGTGCTTCGGCCCGTGAGGCCTTCGAACGACAGCGGCCCGAACTGATGATATTGGATATCAACCTGCCGGACGGGGATGGCTTTGCGCTGTTCCGGCAGCTTCGTGCCCGGGCGGATATTCCTGCGCTCTTTCTGTCAGCCCGGGATGCCGACGCCGACCGTCTGTTCGGGCTGGGGCTGGGGGCAGACGATTATCTCACCAAACCGTTTCTGATGCAGGAACTGCTGCTTCGCGTGCAGCATATTCTGCAAAGAGCCTATCGGGCGGAACTGCAGCGCGGGGATGCGGGTATTTTGAAGCTGGGAGACCGGACGGTGGAACTGGCGGATGCTCTGGTATACCTGCCGGGAGGCGATACCTTGCCTCTGACGGCTACCGAACGGACGATCCTGCAAAAACTGGCCGAAAACCGTGGCCACATCATTACCTATGATGCCCTTTGTGAAGCTGTGTGGGGCCAGGATTATTACAGCTACGAGAATAGCCTGAACGTCCATATACGCCATCTGCGCGAAAAGCTGGAGGGTACGCCGGGCAAGCCCCGCTGGCTGATCACGGTGCGCGGAATCGGATATAAACTGGCAGGGGAAAGGCCATGAAAACTTTGGTGAGGTTGATCCGGCGGTATGTACTGCTGGCAGTAGGGCTGTCCCTGCTGCTCATTGTGTTGGGGCTCGCCCTGATCATCTGGGTGGGAATCCGTTTCGGTCTGGTCTGGCAGGAACAGTTCCGTTATTCCTACATGGAAATTGCAGACCAGCTGCAGCAGGATGACTCAGGTTCGCTGTCCTTCGGGGAGAAGGATGCATCCTACTGGCTGAATGGCTATGCGTGGGCGATGGTGCTGGATGATGATGGAGAGGTTATCTGGGGATACCAGCTTCCCCAGGAACTGGACCGCCGCTATACAGCACCTGAAATTGCGGTCTTTTCCCGCTGGTATCTGGATGATTACCCGGTATTCTGTCAGGTGCGGGATTATGGTCTGCTGGTGCTGGGTATGCCCCGGGACAGTATCTGGAAGTACAGCTTCTGGACCTATCCGGAACTGATCAATTGGCTGTTTTATCGCGGCACAACCGTGATGGGCGGTGTCCTCGTACTGATTCTGGTGCTGTGCCTGTTGTTCAGCTGGCGCGGCGCCAAATCCCTGGGTGTAGTAGCGGACGGACTGGATACGCTGGCCGAGGGAGGTACCGTGAATTTGTCAACAAAGGGCTTTGCCGGGGAACTGGCAGAAAAACTCAACCGCACCAGTGCCCAGATCCGTTCTCGCAATGAGATTATCCAGCGGCGGGACACGGCAAGAACCAACTGGATCGCTGGGGTCAGCCATGACATCCGCACACCGCTTTCTCTGATTCTGGGGTGGGCGGAACAACTCCAGAAAAATGATGCTCTGCCCGAGGAGACCCGCCGCAAGGCGGAAGGAATCTGTCAGCAGAGTGAAAAAATCCGGGCACTGGTGGAAGATCTCAATCTGACCAGCAAACTGCAATATGGTGCGCAGCCCCTGCGGCGGAAAGCGGTGCATGCCGGCCCGTTGCTGCGTCAGATGGTGGCAGATTTCTGCAATGGCCCATTGGCAGGCGACAGCGAGGTGGAATTGGTAATCTCCCGGGAGGCAGAAACCGCCGCCCTTCAGGTGGACGAGGCCTTGTTGGCACGCGCCGTAGAGAATATCCTGGGCAACAGCGTGCGGCACAATCCGGGCACTGTGCGATGCCGGGTTGCGGTTTCTGTGACGGATAGGTCTCTTTGCATAGCGATCACGGACGACGGCACCGGTTTCCCGGACCGGGTCCTGGAAGCATTGCAGACCGGCCGCGTGGAGGAAAACACGCCCCATATCCTGGGGCTGCATGTGGTGGAGCAGATACTGCGGGCCCATGGTGGAACAGTGCTTTTCAGCCAGAATGAACCCAGAGGGAGCCGAGTGGAGATGCGTCTTCCCATTGCATAGCAAATGCCCGCCTGATCACCAGGCGGGCATTTGTCAATTCATAATGCGGGAATGAATTCTGAGGGAAACAGAGCAGATGCCCTGTAACGGAATCCGCACGAGGGGCAACAGGTTCATTCAATGCACTCCGATAAACCTGCAGCAGGGGCGGCAAGAATACGCTGCAGCAGTGGCAGCAGTGTTTCCATGTTGCGCTGGAACTGGGGATAATACTCATCGCCCAGGTCATAGTCCAGATACAGGGCACGCTCGATCCGGCGCGCAGCGACGGAAAAATGGGGATTGCCTTTGCCGCCCGCGTCGAGGAGCTGCCCGGAGATCTGTGTACAAAGGACTGCCCATCGGGCGTCGATTCCGGCGCGTTCCGGGATGGCGACATCTTCCAGATAATCCTGCAAGGTGCGCCCTTCCACACAGACACCGCACAGTGGCAATTGCGGAAAGTATTCCGTGTGGGCGGTGGTCGGATCGATGCTCTGCCCCAGCGGATACAGGGCACAGGCCAGCGGTCGGGCCTCGTGGATCACGCAGAAATTTGCCTCAAAGAAGCGGCAGTTCCCGGTTTTGGGATCCGGCGTGAGCAGGAGGGTGGGCAGGCAGCTTTGCGGTGCCACATAGCTTTTACAGAAGGCGTTGGCTACAATCCGCGGCGAAAGGCGAAGCCGGCGCGCAATGCGGTACAGATCATACCCCGAAAGGACAAGATCCCGCCGTTTGCGGCAGCAATCCCCACACCCGGCACAGACAAAACAGAAGGGATCACCGGGCGACAGCGCCGGGCCGGCATCCAAGATCTCTCCGGTGCGGCCGGGCTCTACCATCACAGGCGGACCTCACAGGGATTCTCCCGTCCGGCTGCAAAATCGGAAACCGCCTCGAAGGCACTTTGTACCATGCTGGCCACATTGACATCGGTGTAGAAGGCAGTATGGGGGCTGAGAATCACGTTGGGATAGCTGCGCAGCAGGTTCAGTTCCCGGTTGGGGAGTGCCTCGTCATGGCGGTTGTAGTAGCAAATGCCGTTTTCGTCTTCCACAACGTCCAGCCCGGCACCACCGATTTTGCCGCTCTCCAGCCCCTGCAGCAGCGATTCGGGATCAATCAGGGTGCCGCGGGCGGTATTGATCAGCAGGACACCGTCTTTCATCTTGGCGATGGCACCGGCGTCAACCAGGTGATGGTTTTCCGGCGTGGCATTCAGGTGCAGTGTGATCACGTCGCTGCGGGCGTACAATTCATCCAGCGGCACATACTCGGCATAGGGGCGAACCGCGTCGGAAGGATAAAGGTCGTAGGCCAGAATTTTGCATCCGAAGCCGGACAGATGCCGGATGACTGTGCTTCCGATTTTGCCGGTGCCGATCACGCCCACGGTGCAGCTGGAAAGATCGTGGCCCATCTTGCCGGGCAGGGAGTAATCCTGCGCAGCGGCACGCACCATGATCTGATTCATCTTGCGGGTGGCCATCAGCATGAGCATAATGGTGTAATTGGCCACGCCATCCGGGGGATAGTGGCTGTGGCTCACGCGCAGGCCCAGCTGTTTGGCTGTCTCCAGCGGGATATGATCGTATCCGATGCTGCGGCAGGGCAGATACTTGACGCCCATTTTGGCAAAGGCTTCCAGGTATTCCGGGCGCACCTCGCAGGGGTTTGTACTGACAGCGTCACAACCCTCCGCCAGTTTCAGATTGTCGGGGGTGGGTACCTCTTCAGTCCACTTGTAGTCGATGCCGTATTTTTCCCGATTGGGTTCACAGTACTGCAGTTCGTCAAAGGGACGCAGCGCATAAAAAAGGATCTTCATAAACAATCATCTCCTGATTTTATTGCAAGGAATAATGAAAAACTTCCGCCAGCCACTCGGTACAAAGCGCGACCCAGGAAGCAGTGTGCGGGTTGGAAGCGTTGACCTCGGCTGTGCAGGTACTGGATCCGTGCTTGCCATGGGCGAAGAGGTGCAGTTCATAGGGGACGTGGTGTTCGGTCAGGGCCTGCGCAAGCAGCAGGGAATTCTGGACGGGAACGGTGGTGTCGTCCACCGTATGCCACAGGAAAAACGGAGGCAGCCCTTCCTGAACGTGATTCTCCAGGCTGAACATGGCCCGCAGTTCGAGGTCAGAGCCGGCCAGATTATCAAAACTGCCCTGGTGGGCAAAGGCGCCGGCGGTGACAACGGGATAGGCGAGCACCACGGCGTTGGGACGAGCTTCCGTTCCGGTGATGCCCAGCGCCTGCTGCACCGCGGGCGCATTCCAGAGAATGGCTGTTGTGCCGGCCAGATGTCCGCCGGCCGAAAAGCCGCAGACCGCGATCCGGTCAGGGTCCACCTGCAGCATTTCGGCATTGCGCCGCAGATGCAGGACGGCTCCGGCGGCATCGATGGCCGGCTGCCAGCGCAGAGGAGCGGGTTTTACGGTGTAATCCAGAATAAAAACCTGATATCCTGCCTGCAAAAACTGCACGGCAACAGGATCGGCTTCGCGCGGACTGCACTCTTCATACCCGCCGCCCGGAAGAATCAGGACCGCCGGGCGGACAGGATAGTCGGGAATGGACTCTGTAGCATCCCGAAGATAGCCCGTCAGCGTCGCGCCGCCGGGCAATGTGTCGTGATAAATTTGCATCCCGAATCCTTCCTTCCTGGTTTATTCCTGAGCTCCCAGAGGATGCTGTTCGATATATTCGGCCATCAGATCGGCGGCCAGGCGCACCAGTTCGGGGCAGGGCCGCTTTTTGTAGTATTCCGGGGTCCGGGCGCTGGCAACGGGCGTT
Source organism: uncultured Subdoligranulum sp. (assembly GCF_963931595.1). Classification (GTDB taxonomy): domain Bacteria; phylum Bacillota; class Clostridia; order Oscillospirales; family Ruminococcaceae; genus Gemmiger. The sequence goes on along the minus strand of NZ_OZ007030.1, from coordinate 1,319,831 downwards.
CCTTCCGCCTGCTTCAACCCCAGCAGTTCCCGGCAGATGATGCTCCCGCCGCCATTGCGCTGCCGGTACTGTTCCGCCAGTGCCTGGATTTCGGTGTACGTCTGGGTCTTCTTGGCCGGATCGGTATTGCCGTACAGGGCGCCCAATACCATGGTGATGCCGGAAAAGGCGCCGCACACTTCCCGCATACGGCCAAAACCCCCGCCAAAGCCGGAGGCCAGCTTCAGCGCCTGCTCTTCGGTCAGTCCCATTTCGGAAGCAAAGGCCAGTGCAACGCACTGGCTGCAGTTATACCCCTTGAAAAATGCCTCGTAGGCCTTGTCTCCATAGATCGACATGGCTGTATCACATCCTTTTTGTTTGATTGCAAATCTATGTACAGAATACTCCGATTCGTACGATTTGAAAAGAGGAAAATGGATTTTTTCCGTCAGGGAATTTAAAATTTTTGTTAAATGACGGCCAAACACTTGCACTTTATCAAAAAGAGTGCTAAACTACCGTTAGCAATTAAAAACAAAGAGTGCTAATTCATACAAAGCGAGGTCATATTTTATGGCAATGCGTCAGTTTAAGGCCGAAAGCAAGAAGCTGCTCGACCTGATGATCAACTCTATCTATACCAACCGTGAGATCTTCCTGCGTGAACTGATTTCCAACGCGTCGGATGCCTGCGACAAACGTTATTTCAAGAGCCTGACGGACACGTCCATCGGAATTACCAAGGATGACCTGAAGATTCATATTCAGCCGGACAAGGACAGCCGCACCCTCACGATCAGTGATAATGGTATCGGCATGACCAAGGACGAACTGGAAAAGAACCTGGGCACCATTGCCAAGTCCGGTTCGCTGGATTTCAAGACGGAGAACCAGAGCGACAACATCGACATCATCGGTCAGTTTGGTGTCGGTTTCTATTCTGCGTTCATGGTGGCCAGCAAGGTGACGGTCATTTCCCGTGCCCAGGGTGAGGATACCGCCTGGAAATGGGAGTCCAAGGGCGTGGAAGGCTATACGCTGACCGAGGCCGAGAAGGATGAAGTCGGCACGGACATCATCCTGGTGCTCAAGGAAGACACCGACAACGAAAAGTACAGCGAATATCTGGACGAGTATACGCTGGCGGGCCTTGTCAAGAAGTACAGCGATTACATTCATTTCCCCATCACGATGTATCGTGAAAAATCCCGCCAGAAACCCAAGCCGGAGGATGCCGGCGATGACTACAAGCCGGAATACGAGACCTACACCGAGCTGGAAACGCTGAACAGCATGGTGCCCATCTGGAAACGTCCCAAGAGTGAAGTCAAGGATGAGGACTATAACGAGTTCTACAAGAGCAAGTTCATGGACTACTCAGACCCGCTGCGGGTCATCACCAGCCGCACCGAGGGCACGGCCACCTATACGGCGCTGCTGTTCATTCCCGGCCGCACGCCCTATGACTACTACACCAAGGAATACGAGAAGGGCCTGGCCCTGTACGCATCCGGCGTGATGATCATGGAAAAGTGCGCCGACCTTCTGCCGGACTACTTCAGCTTCGTCAAAGGCGTGGTGGACAGTGAAGACCTGAGCCTGAATATCAGCCGTGAGACGCTGCAGAAGGACAGCCAGCTCAAGCTGATGCGCAACAGCCTGGAGAAGAAGATCAAGAACGAGCTGCATGCCATGCTCGTGAATGACCGTGACAAGTACGAGACGTTCTGGAAAGCCTTTGGCCGTCAGATTAAGTTCGGCATCTACGGCGATTACGGCATGCACAAGGATCTGCTGGCGGATCTGCTGCTGTTCTACTCTGCCAAGGAGCAGAAACTGGTCACCCTCGATGAGTACATCGAGAAGATGCCGGAAGGCCAGAAGTGCATCTACTATGCTGCCGGCGACGATACCGACCGCCTGGGCAAGCTGCCCAATGCACAGCTGGTCCTGAGCAAGGGTTACGACCTGCTGCTCTGCACCGAGGATGTGGATGAGTTCTGCCTGCAGATGATGCATGATTACAAGGAAAAGGAATTCAAGAACATCAATTCCGGTGACCTGGGGCTGGAGACCGAGGAAGAAAAGAAGGAAGCCGAGGAGACCGCCAACGAGAACAAGGACCTGTTTGAAGAAATCAAGAAGGCCCTGAACGGCAAGGTCAAGGAAGTCAAGGTCAATCCGACTTTGAAAGAGCATCCTGTGACGCTGTCCAGCGAGGGCGGTATTTCCATGGAGATGGAGAAGGTGCTGCGCAAGATGCCCAACAGTGAAGGTGTTGAGAGCACGAAGGTGCTGGAACTCAATCCCACGCACAGCGTGTTTGCAGCCCTCAAGGCTGCCCATGAAGCCGGCGATACCGAGAAGGTCGGCAAGTACGCCGAACTGCTCTATGATCAGGCCCTGCTGATTGCCGGTTTGCCCATTGAAGATCCTGTGGCGTATGCCCAGCTGGTCTGTGGCCTTATGAAGTGATTTTCTCTTTCTTTGCAGAAGGAGCCGGGAGTTTGTCCCGGCTCCTTCTCTTTGTTTACAGCAAGAATTACAGCAAGAAAAAGGATTTGAAAGCAGACAAAAAATGTGCTATTCTAGACAATATAGCAAAAAAGTTGCCTTGTATGGCGCAAACCATCCGGCAAAAGAGGGTTGCAATGATTTCGGAATACACCTACTGTCCCCAGATGGATTTTTATATTGAGCGGGTGGACCGGGATACCGGTCTTGATATGCCGAGCTTTCATATCCATCACAATTTTGAAATATATTACGAAATCGCCGGCACCCGGCGCTATTTCGTGGAAGGGGCAGCGTATATCGTCAATGCGGGCAGTGTGGTGCTGATCGGCGAAAACCAGATTCACAAGACGGCATCCCTGGGGGAGGCACCCTCCAGTCATATCGCGCTGAATTTCAGCCGGGAATTTCTGCAGAAAGTGGTTGCGGCGTTCCCGGATGTGGATTTTTTCTCTTTCCTGGCGGATCCGCAGAATCATCTGCTGTCCTCCATCACGGTCAAACAGCAAAATCACATTCAGAATATCCTGCAGCAGATGCTGGACCTGGAAGGGGAGACTTCTCCTGAAGGGCAGGTGCTGCGTGCCATGCTGCTGACAACCCTGTTGCTGGAACTGAAAAAAATGTGCCTGCAGCAGCAACAGCAAGGCGGAGAAAAAGGACGTGTGAGCAACCACATTGTGGAGCAGATTCAGGCCTATATTGCCCAGCACTACGCGGAAAAGCTGACCCTGACCGGCATCGCCAGCCAGTTTTATATCAGTCCTTACTACCTGAGCCGTCTGTTCAAAAAGTCCACAAACCTGAGCCTGATTGAATACATCAATGGCGTGCGCATTAAAGCGGCGCAGCATCTGATTGAACAAACCGCCGAGAGCATTTCTTCGGTGGCAGGGAAAACCGGATTTATGACGACCGCACACTTCCGCCGTGTTTTCAAGGACGCCACAGGACTGTCTCCGCAGCAGTACCGTCAGCAGTACAAACGGCTTCAACCATAACGAACACCCCCGGATGTCTTCCATCCGGGGGTGTTCGTTTACATTTTCTGTTTTCCGTGGCGCTTCAGAAAAGCGCGGTATTCGCGGTACCAGCATTGCGGACACAGGCTTTGGTATTCCACGTTGTCCACGGTATCAATGGCGACTTGTGCGCCTTCAAATACAAATTCACCGTTGACTTTGCGCCCGTTGCAGATGGCTTTCCGCCCGCAGGCGCAGATCGTTTTGAGTTCCTCAATGGTGTGGGCCAGTTCCAGAAGACGGGTGGACCCGGGAAAGCCCCGCATCATGAAATCGGCGCGCAGCCCATAGCAGATCACCGGTATGCCCAGATCCACCGTGACCAGGAAGAGCTGTTCCGCCTGGGCGGGCGTAAAGAACTGGCTCTCGTCACAGAGCACACAGGCGGGGGCGCCGTGGGCAGCGGTATCCTCCCGGACAAGCGCCACAATATCCATCTCAGGCGTGACAAGCTTATCCACTTTACAGCTGATGCCGAGGCGGGAAACGATGGAATCCTGCCCCTTGGTATCGATAGCCGGCTTGAGAATCAGAACCCGCATGCCGCGCTCTTTATAATTGTAGGCTACCTGCATGAGAGCGGTGGTTTTGCCGCTGTTCATCGCACCATAGCGAAAGTATAATTTTGCCATAGGGGGACAGCTCCTCCGTCACTCTTTATTTCGCAGCCGGTAGCCAAGGCTCATCAGACTGTCGCCAAGATGTACGTTTTCCACCGTCAGTTGGGGATATTCTACCGACAGGTCATAATGACTGAAATTCCACACACCCTGAATGCCGTAAGAAACGAGATCCGCCGCCAGATCGATGGCGCTCTGCCGCGGCACACACAGAACGGCAACCTCCGGGTGGTGCTGCGCACAGAATTCCGACAGGGAAGTCAGCGGCAGGATGGGAACGCCGGACATTTCTTTGCCGAAAAGATCCGGATTGATGTCAAATACCCCGATCAGGCGATATCCATTGGTATCCCGGCTGATGAAACTGGACACTGCAGAACCCAGATGGCCGGCACCGATCAGAATGGTGGGCAGGCGCTCTCCGTCACCGAAAAGCAGTTTGCCGATTTCGACGCGCAGCACGTCCACTTTGTAGCCGATGCCCTGCTGGCCGAATCCGCCGAAACAGTTGAAGTCCTGGCGGACCTGGCTGGCGGTTGTGCCCATCATATGCGCCAGTTCGCTGGAAGAGATTTTTTCCTTTCCGTCGGCGGACAGATTGGTGAGATAGCGGTAGTATTTAGGCAACCGCTTGATGACCGGCAGGGAAACCTTGTTTTGAACCCCCATGATGAAAATACCTCACAATACGCCGGCAGTCTGATTGCTGCACGGCAAATTTAACAATAGAATTTTTATAATTTATTATAAATACTATCCGCGAAATTGTCAATTTTTTATCTAAGTTTTTTGCAAGCCTTGTTTTTCAATGACGAATTGTCGTGGTCTTTTTGGTATGGCGGGAAAAACGAGAGAAAAGCAGCAGTTTCTATGCGCCGGGTGTGCATAGGAAGGCTGATTCGGAGACATACTGCTGGAGAAATGGTCACGGGAAAGGGGCTGTATTGCAATTGGAACCGACTGCCAAGAAAACAAAGGGAAAGTCCGCGTTTAATCCGACGGAGAGCGCTGCGCTCAAACGGCTGGAACATGATCTGATCACCGAGGACGGCATTGTGCCGGCGACCAAAGGGCGGCATGCCATCCACTGCCTGACGGTCATCGGCACCATCGAAGGGCATACGCTGGCGCCGGACAGTCAGAAAACAACCAAATACGAGCATGTGATCCCCCAGCTTGTGGATATTGAGGAGGACCCGGAGATCGAAGGACTGCTGGTCATCCTCAACACAGTGGGCGGGGATGTGGAAGCGGGGCTGGCGCTGGCCGAACTGATTGCCGGTGTCAGCAAGCCCAGTGCTACCCTGGTGCTGGGAGGAGGGCATTCCATCGGCATTCCGCTGGCGGTATCGGCCCGCCGCAGTTTCATTGTGCCCACAGCCACCATGACCGTACATCCGGTACGGCATTCCGGCATGGTGTTGGGCGTCCCTCAGACGCTGCGATACTTCGAACAGATGCAGGAACGCATTGTGGGATTTGTGGCAGGTCATTCCGGGATCACGGCGCGGCGCTTTACCACCCTGATGCACAACACCGGGGAACTGGTCATGGACATGGGCACCGTCCTGGACGGACATCAGGCCGTGGAAGAGGGACTGATCGATGAACTGGGCGGCTTATCGGACGCATTGCGCTATCTGTACGGAGAAATCGAACGAAAAAAATAAGCAAAAGGATTCATGCGGAACGATCACCAGTTCCGCATTTTTCATTTACAACCCCCGCCATTCGTGATAAAATAGAATGCGAATACCCGTTGGGCTTATGAGCCCGTTTATGTATAGAGTTTCGATTCAGAAAGGTACTACGCACTATGGCACAATCTCGTTCCGGAAAGAGCAGCAACAGGCGAAAATCTTCGACCGGCCGCAGTTCTTCCTCCCGCTCCCGCAGCACGGGCACACGCTCGTCTGCCTCGCGCGGTAAAAAAACACCATCCCGGCGTGCACAGCGCCGCGCCGAAACACCCAACCTGCTTCCCAGTGTTCTGCTGGCGGGATTGGGACTTCTCTGCGTGGCGATGGTGCTGGTTCCGGGCCAGAATTTCTGGAAAACCATGCGCGGGGGGCTGTTCGGCATCTTCGGCATCATGACTTATCTGGTGGGACCGTTTCTTCTGTACCTGGCCTATCTGCTGGCCTCCGGGTACCGGGTGGCTCTGTTCGCAGGCAAGGTGGTCCTTATGGGGATCCTGTGTGCCAGTGTGCCGGTGGTATTTTCCAAGGTGTCGGTCAGTGAAGCCAACGTCTGGGAAGTCATCAAGATGCTGTTCATGCGGGGACAGTCCGGCTTCTGGGAAGGCGGCGTGCTGGGTGCTCCCATCGGGGCCAGCCTGCTGGCGCTGTTTGGCCGTCCCGCTTCCAACTTCGTCATGCTCCTTGTTTTTGCCCTGGGATTGATGGTATTCTTTGCCATCACACCGGTGGATGTGGTGGACTTCCTGAACGGGCAATATCATAAGGTACAGCAGGTCCGTGCCGAGCGGGAAGCGGCGGAATCCGCCTACGACACGCAGCTCTTCAGCGGTGAGCCGGAGGAGGAACCCATTGAGAATCTGACAGAAACCCTGCCGGATGCACCGCGCCGGCACCATCCTGCCTATGACGTGATTGCCGATACCGGCAGGATCCCGAAGCCGTCAGCCGCACCGTCGGCCGGCAATCCTGCAGCGGCCGCTACATTGGCGGGTCTGTCAGCCCTGGGCGGAAATTCCCGCGCTTCCTTCGATGTGGATCTTGGGCCTGCACCTGAAAGCCAGGCACTGAAGCAGGCGGTGGAGCATGACCCGCTGGAGCCCGTGAATATCGGGCCGGGCGGTACGTTCGGCATGGACCCGCTGTCCCATCTGTCCGATTCGCAGCGCTTCCATGCGCCGAAGGCGGAACCCGCCCCGGCGCCGGCGGCTCCGCAGGAAGATTTTGAACTGAAACTGGATGCCGAACCGGCACCGCAGCCGGCCGGAGGGGATGAACTGGACTCCCTCATCAACCGCGCCGTCAGCGGCCATGCACCGTATTACGGGCAGCAGGACTACCAGCCGCAGGAAGCGGAGGAAAGCTTCTCGGTGCCGCTGCAGCCGGAACCGCAGGCGGAAGGCTTCGATACGCCGCTTGTGCCTGTGCAGCCGGAACCGGCGGCCCGTGTGCCGGGGGATACCATGGCATTTTCGCCGGAAGACCTGCAGCGCACACCCGCCAGGGGCATTCCTACGCTGAACGGCAGCTTTGACGTAGGGCGGGCTGCCAGCACGGCCTGGCAGAGCGGCCGGCCGTTGTCGGAATTGCTGGACAACCAGTCGGCTGCAAAATCGCAGCCCACAGGCACCGAAAACTCCTTCATCGTGCCCAAAGGCGGGGAAGCCGCACAGCTGCAGGTCAGCACGGCGGTGGGCAATTCAGCTTCTGCGCCGATTCACACCCCGCCTTCTGCCGCCAAGGCCGATCCGGACGCCATGAATCTTGCAAGGGCGGCCAAGGAACCGCCCAAACCCTATTGTTACCCGTCGCTGAATCTTTTCAACGCAACGCGTCCCGAGGATGAGGCGGGCGCAGCACGGGAAATGAAGAAGAATGCCGACACCCTGGTCAACACGCTGGAAAGCTTCGGCGTCAAGACAAAGATCCTGGACATCTGCCGCGGCCCCTCTGTGACGCGGTACGAACTGCAGCCGCAGGCAGGCATCAAGGTCAGCCGGATCACCAGCCTGGCCGACGATATTGCACTGAATCTGGCCACGGCGGGCGTCCGTATTGAGGCACCCATCCCCGGCAAGCCGGCGGTCGGCATCGAAGTGCCCAACAAGATCCGTTCGACGGTGAATATCCGCACGGTGTTCGAATCCCAGAATTATATCAATATGCGTAGCCCGCTGACGATGGCTCTGGGCAAGGATATTGCCGGTGCGGCGCAGGTGGCCGACCTGTGCAAGATGCCCCACCTTCTGATTGCAGGTTCCACCGGCAGCGGTAAATCGGTCTGCGTGAACTCCATCATCATCAGCTTCCTGTTCCGTTCGGGACCGGAGGATGTCAAGCTGATCCTGATTGACCCCAAGGTGGTGGAACTGGCGGAGTACAACGGCATTCCCCATCTGCTGATGCCCGTTGTGACCGAACCCCGCAAGGCGGCCGGCGCCCTGGGCGCCAGCGTGGCGGAGATGGAGCGCCGGTACAAACTCTTTGCGGAAAACAATGTGCGTGAAATCAAGGCGTACAACAAGCTGGCTGCACAGACAGGGCTGGAACATCTGCCGTATATCGCCATCATCATCGATGAGCTGGCGGACCTGATGATGGTTGCCGGCAAGGAAGTGGAAGATTACATCTGCCGTATTGCCCAGAAGGCGCGTGCCGCGGGCATTCATCTGATCGTGGCGACCCAGCGTCCCAGCGTGGATGTCATCACCGGTCTGATCAAAGCCAATATTCCCAGCCGTATCGCCTTTGCGGTCTCCAGTCAGATCGACTCGCGCACGATTCTGGATTCCTCCGGCGCGGAAAAACTGCTGGGCAACGGCGATATGCTCTTCCTGCCGGTGGGCGCTGCCAAGCCGGTGCGTGTGCAGGGCACCTTTGTGACCGACGAGGAGATCGGCGCCGTGCTGAGTTTCATCAAGTCCACTTCCTCCTCCCAGTATGATGAGGAGATGATTGCGGAGATGGAACGCCGCGCGGTGGCCGAGAAGGGCAGCAAGAAAGGCGACGATGACGCAGACGGCGGTTCGCTGGATCCCATGTTCGAACAGGCAGTGGAGTGTGTCATCGATGCGGGACAGGCATCCACCAGCCTTTTGCAGCGCCGCTGCAAGCTGGGGTATGCCCGGGCTGCCCGTATTATGGACCAGATGGAACAGGAAAAGGTCATTGGCCCCTATGAGGGCGCCAAACCCCGTGCGGTGCTTGTGACCCGGGCGCAGTGGCAGGAACGTAAATTGAATGGCCAATATGAAGAGACGTAAAAGAAGACGCCGCCGGAGTAAAACCGGCTGGCGGCGAACGATAGGGATTGTTGCCGCGCTGCTGCTGGCGGCGGTTGCCTTTGTGATCGACCGGCATGGCGGCCGTTATGGCATACCCACCTGGAGTGAGATTTACACCACGCTGGGAATATCGACCGACGGACCCGATGCCCAGCTGCTGGCAGATACGCAGACCACGGTTACGGTTCTGGATGTGGGGCAGGGGGATTCGGTACTGATCGGCCAGGACGGAGCCTATTGCCTGATTGACACCGGTACATCGGATTCCCAGGATGCGTTGGTGCGCAGCCTGCGCCAGGCCGGCGTGACCGATCTTCAGTATCTGATCCTTACCCATCCCCATGCGGATCACACCGGCGGGGCGATGGCGGTGCTGGAAAATCTGCAGGTGGAAGAACTGCTGCTGCCGGTATGGGAAACTGAGGACGGGGAAGATCCCTGGCCGAAGGGACTGCGGGAGCAGGCGGCTGTTTCGGGAACGGAAGTCTGCGAGACGGCGGAAGGCGATGCCTACAGTCTGGGCGCGGGCACCTTGCAGGTGCTGCAGGGCGGAAGTGCCTGGATGACGGATGAGGATGATGCCAACAACGGTTCGCTGTGTATTCTGTTTGAGGCAGGCAGCTTCCGGTATCTTTCCACCGGGGATGCGGAGGAAGAGTCAGAGCAGGCACTGGTGGACCGTTATGGGACGGAATTGCATGCAACCCTGTACAAGGCAGGGCACCATGGTTCGTCCACTTCCAGCACAGAAGCGCTCCTGTCGGTCGTGCAGCCGCAGGCTGTTGCCATAAGCTGCGGGCTGGACAACGAATATGGTCATCCCCATGCGGAAGCACTTCGCCGGATGGAGGACGTGGGCGCGGAGATATACCGTACCGACCTGATGGGAACCATTACATTTACCTATGAGCATGGCACGTTGACTGCAGTGACATCACAGGATGAGCAGGAAGCTGCTGCCTGACGGACTGCCATAAAAAGACAGCGGGAGAAAAAATATGAAGATTGTTGATCAGTTCAAAGCCAAGCGCTGCGTGTTTTCCATAGAGTGTTTTCCGCCCAAGCAGACGACACAGATGGATAAACTGCGCGCCACGCTGTTTGCAATGAAAGACCTTGCGCCGGATTTCATCAGCGTGACTTTCGGGGCCGGCGGATCTGCGGGCGGAATCTCCACAGTGGAGGTGGCCAACCTGATCCAGAACGAGGTAGGAATTCCTGCGCTGGCGCATCTGATTTGTATGGGCAACGATAAGGCAAGCGCATCCAGAATTCTGGATGAACTGGAACAGGTGGGTGTCCATGACGTTCTGGCACTGCGCGGTGACCGTACGCCTTCCCGTCCGGCCAGCCCGGATTTTGTGCATGCAAGTGACCTGACAGCTTTTATCAAAGCGTATAAACCGGACTTTTCGGTGCATGGCGCCTGCTATCCCGAAGGCCATCCGGAAGCGGACACGCTGCGCCAGGATGTGGAAAATCTCTGCATCAAACAGGCGGCTGGTGCGGAACATCTGGTGACCCAGCTGTTCTTTGACAACATGCATTTTTACCGCTTTCTCAATCTGGCACGGCGCGCCGGCATCACGCTGCCGGTTTCGGCGGGGGTCATGCCCATTGTCAAGCGCAGCCAGATTGAGCGCACCGTGGCACTTTCCTCGGCCAGCCTGCCTTCCGACTTTACCCGTATGATCTCCCACTGGCAGGACGATCCGGCGGCCCTGTATGACGCAGGAATCGAGTATGCGGTGCGCCAGCTCCGCGACCTGATCGAGGGCGGGGCAGACGGTGTACACCTGTATGCGATGAATGATGCCGTTGTGGCCCGGAAGGTGTATGACGGCATCCGGGATCTTCTGTAATGCTCCGGCCAAAGCCCTTGACCATCGACCGCAGGACGGCGCTGCGGTATATGGGGGCCGCAGGGTGGGAGCCGGATGCTGCCACCGGGGCATTGCTGGACCGCGCCGAACAAAAGCTTCTGACGACCGCCGTGCCCCGCGCGGTGTGGCGTATTGTGCCGCGGACGGTGTGCGCATCGCAGGAAGGCGGTCGGGATCTGGAGCGGCATCTGCAGGGATGCGATGAAGTCCTGATGATGGCCGCCACGCTGGGCAGTGAAGTGGATACCCTTCTGCGTCGGATGGAACTGACGGATATTGCCCTGGCAGCCACGGCGGACGCCATGGCTTCGGTGCTGCTGGAGCAGGTGTGTGACGCGCTGGAAGCGGAACTGCGCACTGCACAGCAGGCAGAGGGTCGTTACCTGACGGGGCGTTTTGCGCCGGGCTATGGCGACTGCCCGCTGGAACTCAATGATGAGATCTGCCGTGCCACGGACTCGGCGCGGGGCTGTGGCATTGCTGTGACGGAACAGCATTTGCTGGCGCCGCGCAAAAGCACCACCGCGTTGCTGGGTGTGGCCGATCATCCGGTCAAAGGTGCGATGGCAGGATGCACCACCTGCCATCTGCGGGAAACCTGTGTCTTCCGCAAAAGGGGGACCACATGCTTTTCCCGAAACGGAGAATAAGGGAGGAAGATGTCTGTGCAGCTTGCATCAATCTTCGATCGCCGTCATTTTGTGTTTCTCGACGGCGGCATGGGAACCCAACTGCAAAAACATGGCCTGAAACCCGGTCAGAAGCCGGAACTGGCTGCCCTGGAGATGCCGGAAACCGTCACTGCCATCCACGCTGCTTATGCCCGGGCCGGAGCGGATCTGCTGCTGGCCAATACCTTTGGCGCTAACGCCCGGAAACTGGCCGGCACGGGGTATGGTGTGGATGAGGTTGTGGCGGCTTCACTGCGCTGTGCGCGGGATGCGGCTGAAAAGACCGGCGCGCTGGTCGGGCTGGATATTGGCCCGTTGGGAGAACTGCTGGCCCCGGCAGGAACGCTTTCCTTTGAGGATGCCTATGCCGCGTTTGCCGAGATTGTGCGTGCGGGAGTGCAGGCTGGTGCAGACTTTGTTTTTCTGGAGACGATGACCGACCTGTATGAGCTCAAAGCAGCCATTCTGGCGGCCAAGGAGCACAGCAGTCTGCCGGTATTTGTCTCCATGAGCTTTGAAAGCCGGGGCCGCACCTTTACGGGATGCACGGTGGAAAGCTATGGCGTGACCGCAGCCGGGCTGGGGGCTGATGCCATCGGCATCAACTGCTCACTGGGACCGGCAGAGATCCTGCCCTTTGCCCGGCGTCTTTGCCGCACGGTGCCCGCCGGCATACCGGTGTTTGTCAAGCCCAACGCGGGGTTGCCCAACCCGGACGGCAGCTATAATCTGGACGCTGAGGAGTTCGCCCGGGAAATGCAGGCCTACGCCTCCCTTGGCGTTTCCATGGTGGGCGGATGCTGCGGTACCACGCCGGATTACATCGCTCGCCTGCGGGAAGTGTTCGCGCCGCTGACGCCGGCACAGAAAATCCCGCTGCGCCGCAGCTGCCTGTGCACGCCGGTGCGTTTTGTGGAAGTGAACGGGATCACAGTGGTGGGCGAACGGATCAATCCCACCGGCAAAAAACGGCTGCAGCAGGCGCTGCGGGAGGGGGACAGCGCGTACCCCTGCACCCAGGCTGTGGCGCAGGCCGAGGCCGGGGCGGAAGTCCTCGATGTAAATGCGGGACTGCCCGTAATTGATGAAGTGGCCACGCTGGAACGGCTGGTCCGGGATCTGCAGGCGGTGACGGATCTGCCCTTGCAGCTGGATTCCTCCAATCCCGAAGCGCTGGCCCGGGCACTTCGTATTTACAATGGCAAACCCATCGTCAACTCGGTCAACGGAGAAGAACGGACGCTGAAGGCCATTTTGCCGCTGTGCAAAAAGTATGGCGCGGCGGTGGTGGGGCTGACAATGGACGAGCAGGGGATTCCCGGCAGCGCCGAAGGCCGTCTGGCCATTGCCCGCAAAATCGTGCAGGCCGCTGAAGCGGAAGGCATTCCCCGGGAGGATATTTACATCGACTGTCTCACGCTGACAGCCAGCGCGCAGCAGGAAGGGGCCGTGCAGACGCTGGAGGCTCTGACGCGCTGCAAGCAGGAACTGGGCGTCCGCACCATACTGGGGGTCTCCAACATCAGTTTTGGCCTGCCCTGCCGAGGATACCTGAATACTACCTTCCTGACCATGGCCATGACGGCAGGACTGGATCTTGCCATCATGAATCCCAACACCCCGGAGATGATGGCGGCTGTGCGTGCTTATCGTGTGCTGACGGCGCAGGACGAGCAGAGCACGGCATATGTGGAAGCCTACGCAGATGTGCAGATTCAGACCCAGCAGATCAGCAAGAACGCCGCAGCGTTGCCGGAAGAAACAAACGGACAGGATCCGCTCTTTGATGCAGTCCGGCGCGGGCTCAAGGCAGAGGCCCATGAGGCGGCCCAGGCAGCGCTGGCAAACAGGGATCCGCTGGATGTGGTGAATGCTTCGCTGATTCCTGCGCTGGACGTTGTGGGAGACGGCTTTGAAAAAGGAACCATCTTCCTGCCGCAGCTGCTCCAGGCGGCCACGGCGGCCCAGGCAGCGTTCGAAGTGGTCAAGGCAAAGATTGCCGCCCAGGGAAAACCGCAGACAACCGGCAAGGGCAAAATCGTGGTAGCCACCGTCAAGGGCGATGTGCACGATATCGGCAAGAACATCGTGCGGGTCATTCTCGAAAACTACGGGTATGATGTGCTGGATCTGGGGCGGGATGTGCCGCCGGAACGGGTGGTGGAGGCAGTGCGCAACACCGGCGCCAAGCTGGTGGGATTGTCGGCGCTGATGACTACCACCGTGCCCAATATGAAAGCAACCATCGACGCGCTGCACGAGGCCAATCTTGACTGTCAGGTCTGGGTAGGCGGTGCTGTGCTGACGCCCGGCTATGCCAAGGAAATCGGTGCGGATTTCTATTGCAAGGACGCCAAGGCCAGTGCGGATCTGGCCAAGCAGATTCTCGGCTGAAAACCTGTCAGACAAAAGTGAACGCCGCCCCTTGCGGGACGGCGGTTTTTATGGTATTCTTGAACGACAAAGCATCCGAAGGTGCCCGGGACCCTTTCAGGTTGGCCGGGAGAATAGGGAAGCAGGTGCAAAACCTGCGCGGGACCGCCGCCGTAATGGCTGAGCCTGAACCCGACTCCATGTCACTGCACGTTTGTGTGGGAAGACACGGGTCCGGGCGTTGACGCCAGAGCCGGAAGACCTGCCTTGGGATTCATACTGCGAGGCAAAGCAGATGCAAACCGCTGCTTTGCCAGGAACAGGACCCGCGCGGCGGACGGACCAAACGTTGGCGTGGAAAACAAAAGTGCATCGTGTTTTGGTGGACGCTTTGTTTCTGTGTGGGTCTGTTCGGCTTTTATGGCGGAACAGACCCTTTGTTTTTGCGGTGCAGAAATCGGTTTGTGCTACTTTCAGGAGGTTCTATGCGTACAACAATGCTGCATCGTGCGGCGGCCCTGAGCACTGTGTGTGCCCTGTTTCTGACTGCCTGCGCCCAGGTAAGCACAATGCCACAGCCGGCATCCCAACCCTCTGCGGCGACCGCAGAGGAAAGCGCAGAGCAGGGACACTATCCTGTCACGGTCATCAACTACGACGAAGCGGGCCGGGAAGTAAGCTGCATCTACACGAAGGCGCCGGAGCGGGTGGTGGCCGTCTATCAGGGATCCATCGAGACAATGATCGCGCTGGGGCTGGAGGATCACGTGGTGGCCAGCTACGGGCTGGACAATGCGGTCAAGGAGGAATGGCAGGAAGGCTTTTCCCAAATGCACTATCATGACGATGTGTTTGCCCCCGATAAGGAGACCGTCACGTTTTTGCAGCCCGATATGATTTTGTCCTGGGGATCGCTGTTCAGTGACAAGATGCTGGGAGGCGTATCGGGCTGGCAGGGAAAAGGCGTGGCTACCTATATGAACTCCAACACCCGACCGGGAGATCACCCGCGTACCCTGGAAAATGAATACACCGATATCCTCAATCTGGGGACCGTCTTTGACGTGGAGGATAGGGCCCGGGCGCTCGTGGCGGAAATGAAATCGGAGATTGCCGATACGCTTTCCGCCGTGGCAGGAGAAGAACCTGTACGTGTGGCGGTGGTGGAACCGCTGGGCGGCAGTATCAGCAACTATGGTGCCGATACGCTGGCCGGTGATATGGTAACACAGCTGGGCGGGCAGCTTGCCCGCCCGGACGGAAAGGAAATGGGCAAAGAAGATTTGCTTGCCTGTGACCCGGATGTGATTTTTGTGGTGTATATGGCCTATTCCGGGGACGACCCGCAGAGCGTGATCGAAAACCAGCTTGCCGTCATCCAGGATGATCCGGCGCTGGGGAGCCTTTCCGCGGTGCAGCGCGGGCGGGTGTATCCTGTCATGCTGGGGGATATCTATGCGGCAGGCCCCCGCTCCATGGACGGTATCCGGACGCTGGCGGCCGGGATGTATCCGGAGCTTGCCTCATGAGTGCACAGGAAAACGGCAGTCTGCTTCACAGACGGGCGGCGGGAAATGGCCTGATCCTGGCGCTGGTGGTTTTACTGCCGGCTTCCGTGATAGCAGCTGTTACGTTTGGGACCGTCCGCTTGCCCATAACCGACGTGTACGGCGTTCTGTACTGTCAATTGGTTCATGGGCTGTTTGACGTTGCGGTTCCTTCGGAATGGGCGGCGGGGGCTGCGCTGCATGATGTGGTGTGGCTGATTCGTCTGCCGCGGCTGGTGCTGGCAGCGGCCGTGGGGGCAGCGCTGGCGGTCTGTGGTGTCGTCATGCAGGCCATCGTAAAAAATCCGCTGGCTGATCCGTATATCCTGGGCGTCTCCTCGGGAGCCTCTCTCGGCGCAACGTTGGCTTCGCTGTTTGGTGTAGGAATGGCGCTGGGCGCACGTTCGGTTGGTGTGGTGGCCTTTGCAGGGGCTATGTTTGTCTCACTGGCGGTGGTCTTTCTTGCCAATCTGGGAGGAAGGGCCACGGCGGTGAAACTGCTGCTCGCCGGCTCGGCACTTTCAGCGGTATGCGGTGCTTTTTCCAACTTCGCCATTTATCTTCGCAACAATGAACATGCCCCCACACAGATTATCCGGTGGACGATGGGCGGGCTGGGAGCGGCCAACTGGACGGACAATGCCATCCTGGCGGCAGCGGTTCTGGCGGGATGCCTTTTTTTCCTCACCCAAAGCCGTGCCCTCAATCTGATGTTGCTGGGCGATGAGAGTGCCGTCACGCTGGGCATGGATTTGAATGTCCGAAGAATTGCATATCTTCTGGTCACATCCCTGCTCATCGGATTGGCCGTATACAATGCGGGCATCATCGGCTTTGTGGGGCTGATTGTTCCCCACGGCACAAGACTTTTGCTGGGAACAGATCACCGACGGCTGGTGCCTGCGGCGGCGCTGGCAGGCGGTATTTTCCTGGTCTGGGCGGATGTGGCCTGCCGGACCATTCTGCCCGGCAACGAGGTTCCCATTGGGATTCTTACCTCTGTGCTCGGCGCGCCTGTGTTTCTGTATCTTATGGTACGGTATCGCTATGGCTTCGGAGGTGAGAGCCAGTGATTCAAACGGAAAATCTCAGCGTTGTGCTGGGCGGTCAGCAGATCCTGGATTCGGTCCGTATGTCGGTTGGCAAAAAACAGATTGTCGGCTTGATTGGTCCCAACGGAAGCGGTAAAAGTACGCTGCTCAAATGTGTCTATCGGGTGCTGCCTCCTACTTGTGGCGCTGTGCTGATCGACGGACAAAATCTTTATAGGTACAGCGTGCGTCAAAGCGCGCAAAAAATGGCCATTGTGGCCCAGCATCATCATTACAGCTTTGATTTTACGGTGCGTGAAATTGTCCTTATGGGGCGTTCGCCTCATAAGAGAGCACTGGAACGGGACAACGCGGAGGATGAGCGGATCGTACACAAGTCACTGGAAACGGTGGGAATGGCAGGCAGGGAAAACCAGATTTTTTCCACACTCTCCGGCGGAGAGCAGCAGCGCGTGGTGCTTGCCCGGGCCCTGGCCCAGCAGACTCCCTGCCTGATTCTGGATGAGCCCACCAACCATCTGGATATCCAGCACCAGCTGCAGATCATGGAACTGATCCGCTCACTGGATAAAACGGTCTTGCTGGCGGTACACGATCTCAACCTTGCGGCTGTATACTGTGACAGGCTCTTTGCACTGCAAGGCGGGAAACTGGTGGGAAGCGGTACCCCGCAGGAATTGCTGACACCGGCGTTTATCGAGAAAGTATACCATGTACGTGCGCGGGTTGGAACCGACGAGGAGGGGCGGCCATATATTTTGTATCGCCCGATGGGAAAGGAGAAACAAGCATGAGGAAAGCCCTGGTATGTGTCAGCTTTGGCACAACGGTAGCCAACGGCCGCGTGGATCTGTCCGCCGTGGAACAGGCGCTGCAGAAATCGGCGCCGGAGTATCCCTTTGTACGGGCGTTGGCCAGCAGAATCATCCGGAAACGTCTGGCTGCCCGGGGAGAGACGTTTGACAGCCTGCCGGAGGCGTTGGAAAAGCTTCTGGCGGCGGGCTGTACACAAGTGGCAATACAGCCAACGCACTTGCTTTACGGGTATGAATACGATAAAATAAGAGCCGAAATTGACCCGTATCGGCAACGTTTTTCCGACTTCGCGCTGGGGCGTCCTCTTCTGGCCGACACAGAGGATCTGCAGGCAGTGGCACAGGTTTTGGGGCAGGCTTATCCGACCCGGCCGGAGGAAGCCCTGATTCTGATGGGACATGGAACTGAACATTTCGCCGGTGTGGTGTATGCTGCGCTGCAAAGTGCATTTGCTTTACAGGAACGTAAAGACATTTTTGTGGCGACGGTGGAAGGCTGGCCGGGGCTTTCGGAAGTTCTGCCCCACATCGTGAAGGCGGGATACCGGAAAGTACATCTTGTGCCCCTTTTGCTGGTGGCCGGCGACCACGCCTGCCATGACATGGCGGGGGAGAATCCTCAAAGCTGGAAAAATCAGCTGGAAGAAGCCGGTTTCTCCGTGCGCTGCACGCTGGAAGGCCTGGGAAGACTGCCGGGTATCCAGCAGCTCTATTGCAAAAAACTCAAAGAGATTCTGGAGTAAAGTCATGTCCTTTGATCATACCGTCCGCAGCGGTCAGCGCTTGCTGCGCTGTGGCTATACCACGGGTACCTGCGCAGCCCTGGCCGCCCAGGGGGCGACCAGACTGTTGCTGATGGGGACAGTGCCGGACGAACTGACGCTGTGCACCCCCAAGGGGTGGGAGGTTACCGTCCAGCCGGAATTCTGCCGTTTGCAGAGAGAGGTAGCCGTATGCAGCGTCGTCAAGGATGCAGGGGATGACGCGGATGTGACGGACGGCATGTCGATTGTGGCTACGGTACAAAAATCCGCTGTGCCGGGTGTGACCATCGACGGCGGCAAAGGGGTGGGCCGGGTGACAAAACCAGGGCTCGATCAGCCCGTGGGGGCTGCAGCCATCAACCATGTGCCACGGCAGATGATCATGCAGCAGGTAACGGAAATCTGCCGCATCTGCGGGTATGCCGGGGGAATTTCGGTGGTCATCAGCATCCGGGGCGGCGAAGAGGCGGCAAAAAGGACATTCAATCCGCAACTGGGCGTGGAAGGCGGGCTTTCCATCCTAGGAACTTCAGGCATCGTGGAACCCATGAGCGAGCAGGCCATTGTGGATACCATTGCCCTGGAGATCCGGCAGCATGCGGCGGTCACTTCGCGGCTGATTCTCACACCCGGCAACTACGGCATGGATTTTTTGCACGCACAAGGCTGGGACGCCAGGAATGTCCCGGTGGTCAAGTGCTCCAATTTCCTGGGGGAGGCCCTGGACTGTGCGGCCATGGAAGGAATCCGGGAATTGCTGCTGGTCGGTCACATCGGAAAACTGGTCAAGGTGGCGGGTGGCATCATGAATACCCATTCCCGTTATGCGGACTGCCGCACCGAACTGTTCTGTGCCCATGCAGCCCTGTGTGGTGCCGGGACGGAAGTCTGCCGGGCGCTGATGTCTGCTGCCACGGCAGACGCCTGTCTGGAAATTCTGGAAAAGGCGGGGCTCCGGGAAGTGGTCCTGCAATCGCTGCTGCAGGCTGTGCAGCGCCATCTTACGCACCGTCTGGGAGACAGCTGCCGGGTAGGGGCCGTGCTGTTTTCCAATCAGTTCGGTCTGCTGGGAAGTACACCGCCCGCCAAGGAGATGCTGGAACAATGGTAGATACAACAAACAAAGGAACACTGTATGGTGTCAGTGTGGGGCCGGGAGACCCCGAGCTGATGACACTGCAGGCGGTACGGTGTCTGCGCGCTTGCCCGGTGATTGCGGCGCCGCAGACTGCAAGCGGACAGATGCTGGCACTGGAAATTGCCCAGGGTGCCATGGATTTGTCAGACAAGACGGTGGTGGCGCTGCGCTTTCCCATGACGCGGGACAAGGAGGCTCTGCACGCGGCCCATCTGGAAGCAGCACAGAAACTGCAGCGGTATCTGGATGCCGGTGAGGATGTGGCCATGCTCAATCTGGGCGATGTGTCGGTATACGCAACCTTTGGCTACCTGCAGGACCTTTTGGAGGAGCAGGGATATGAAACCGTCATGCTGGCGGGGGTTCCCAGCTTCTGCGCCTCGGCAGCGCGGCTCAACCAGCCGCTGACGGCGGGCATGCAGCAGCCTCTGATCATTGCTCCGGGAGGAAATGCCGAGGCTATCCTCGAAATTCCGGGCAGCAAAGTTCTGATGAAGACGGGACGACAGCTGCCGGAAACACTGGAAATGCTGGAAGCCCACGGAAAGCTGTCCCGCAGTGCAATGGTATGCAACTGCGGCCTGCCGCAGGAGGAAGTCTGGCCGGATTTGTCCCGGTATGACAAACATCGGCCGGCGGGTTATTTTGCCATAATTCTCGTGAAGGAGTAATACCATGATTCACTTTGTGGGGGCCGGTCCCGGAGCGCCGGATCTGATTACGCTGCGCGGTGCTCAACTGCTGCAGCAGGCCGACTGCATTATCTATGCCGGCAGCCTTGTCAATCCGGCACTGCTTGCACTGGCAAAGGACGGTTGCTCGATCTACAACAGCGCAGAGATGACACTGGAAGAGGTGCTCACGGTCTTTCAGGAGCAGGAACGGCAGCACCATGAAACGGTGCGTCTGCATACCGGTGATGCCAGCATATACGGTGCCATCCGGGAGCAGATGGACGCACTGGATCGCCTGGACATTGCCTACGATGACACGCCGGGGGTGTCCAGCTTCTGCGGCGCTGCTGCGGCACTGGGGGCCGAATATACGCTGCCCGGCATCAGCCAGACGGTGATCATCACGCGGATGGCGGGCCGGACGCCGGTGCCGGAACGGGAAGCACTGGAAAGTCTGGCCGCACATGGTGCCAGCATGGTGATTTTCCTGTCGGCCGGCATGCTGCCGGCCGTGCAGGATGCACTTCTGCAGGGAGCGTATACCGTAAAAACACCGGCGGCGCTGGTGTACAAGGCAACCTGGCCGGAGGAAAAGGTGGTGCGCTGCACGCTGGGAGAACTGGCCGCTTGCGGGGCTGCGCATCAGATCACCAAAACGGCGCTGATTCTGGTGGGAGATTTTCTGCACACGGCAAAGTACGAACGCAGCAGACTGTATGATCCTTCCTTTACGACGGAATTCCGAAAGGGGAAGCAAGCATGAAGGTGGCCTGCCTTGCCTTTACCGAAAAAGGCTATGCACTGGCCTGCCGGCTGGCACAGGAACTGGGCGGCACAGCACAGCGGAGCGGTCAGCCGTTGACACTGCACCAGTGGACGCAGACGCATTTCCCGCAGGAAAAGGCGCTGATTTATGTGGGGGCGGTGGGCATTGCTGTACGGGCCATTGCGCCGTATCTGCAAGGCAAAACGCAGGATCCGGCGGTCGTGGCGGTGGATGAGTGTGCCCGCTTTGCGGTGCCGCTGGTCTCCGGCCATCTGGGCGGCGCCAACGACCTGGCCCGCCGGGTGGCTTGCATCTGCGGAGCAGAGCCGGTGATCACCACAGCCACTGATGCCAACGGTGTTTTTGCCGTGGATGCGTGGGCACGCATACAGCATTGCGCTGTGCTGCATGTGCCCTGCATCCGCCGGGTGTCCGGCGCGCTGCTGGCGGGCAGAACCATCCGCATCAAAACAGAATTCCCCATAGAAGGCATGCCGCCGGAAGGTGTGGCGCTGGAAACAGGGGATGCTTATGATGTTTATGTGGGATTTGCGCCGCAGCCGTCGGATGTCCTTTGGCTGATACCGCGGTTTGCGGTGCTGGGAATAGGCTGCCGCAAGGGTACGGCCTGCCCGGCACTGGAAACAGCATTTCAGCGATTGCCGCTGCCGGAACAGGCAATCTGCGGAGTGGCCAGCATCGATCTCAAGGCATCGGAACCCGGTTTGCTGGAATTCTGCCAGCAACATGGCTGGACTCTGCAAACCTACCATGCGGCGGCACTGAATGCTGTGCAGGGAAATTTTACAGCCTCCGCCTTTGTGAGCAGCGTAACCGGTGTGGATAATGTTTGCGAACGGGCAGCAGTGCTGGCCAGCGGCGGATCCTTGATCATTCGCAAAATGGCCGGAAACGGCGTGACCATGGCGGCGGCGGTAAAACCCGTCAAACTGGATTGGAGATATCATGATGAGTGGTAAATTGTATGTGGTCGGGCTGGGACCGGGCGACAGTGCCATGCTGACAGGGCAGGCACGCAATGCACTGGCTGACGCGGATGTACTGTGCGGATATACCGTCTATGTGGAGTTGGTAAGACCGCTTTTTCCCCAAAAAGAGACCTATACCACACCGATGCGCGGGGAATTGGACCGCTGCCGCTGGGCGCTGGAAACGGCGTCACAGGGAAAAACGGTTGCACTGGTCTGCAGCGGAGATGCCGGCGTATACGGGATGGCGTCCCCGGTCCTGGAGCTGGCCAGGTCTTTCCCGGAGGTGCCTGTGGAGGTGGTGCCCGGCGTGACGGCAGCGCTATCCGGCGCGGCTGTGCTGGGCGCTCCGCTGGCCCATGATTTTTGTGTGATCTCGCTGTCTGACCTGCTGACCCCCTGGGAAACGATCGTAAAACGTCTGCGCTGTGCAGCCCAGGGAGATTTTGCCCTTTGTATGTACAATCCGGCCTCCCATCGCCGCAAGGACCATCTGCAGCGCGCAGTGGATATTCTGCTGGAGGCAGGAATGAAAAGCAGTACGCCCTGCGCCACCGTACGCAATATTGCCCGCCCCGGGCAGGAGGTACAATTCTATACGCTGGAAGCATTGCGTACTGCTCCGGTGGATATGTTTACGACGGTCTACATCGGGAACAGTACCACCTGGCAGGAGGGTGCCTGGCTGATTACGCCGCGCGGGTATAAAAAAATATGAAAATCGTCATTTTTTCTGGCACGACGGAGGGCAGAAGACTCTCCCGGGCCCTGGTATCTCTGGGCGTCCCGGTATGGGTCTGCGTGGCCACCGAGTATGGCAGAGTGGACCAGGGGGAAGTGCCCGGCGTCACGGTGCTGACCGGACGCCGGGATTGTGAAGGTATCGCAGAGCTGCTGGGCCCCGATACTTTGTGCATTGACGCAACCCATCCGTATGCCGAGCAGGTGACCCGCAATATCAGGCAGGCGGCACAGCGCACAGGGGCCGTCTATAAGCGGTTGCTGCGGCCTGCCAGTACGCTGCCGGAAAACTGTCTTGTGGCGGAGGATACCCCGGCGGCGGTGTCGCTGTTGCAGAAAACGGCAGGCCCTGTATTGCTCACCACCGGCGCCAAGGAAGTGGCAGCTTTTGCGGCGTTGGGGCCCGAACGGCTGTATGCGCGGGTGCTGCCGGTGGAGTCCAGCCTGTCTGTCTGCCGGAAGGCCGGAATCCAGGCTTCCCATATCATTGCCATGCAGGGCCCCTTTGGAAAAGAACTCAATATCGCTCTGATGCACCAGTTCGCCATCCGTTGGCTTGTGACCAAGGATGGTGGGAATCCGGGCGGTTTTGCGGAAAAACTGGAAGCGGCCCAGGTTTGCGGCGTCAGAAGCATTGTCATCCGGCGCCCTGCCGATCAGGGCGAATCCTACGAAGCGATTCTTGATTTTTGCAAGGAGTGGATCACACCATGCGGGTGAGTTTACTGGCACTGGGTGGCGGTACGCAGGCTACCTGGACGGAGCAATGCAAGCAAAGCCTTTTGCGGGCACAGTGCATTGTGGGTGCGGCCCGGCTGCTGGAAAATCTCCCGGACGGCTGCACACAGCGCCGCGTGGCGGCAACCAAACCGCAGAAAATTCTGGAAGCGCTGCAGGGGGCGGAATGTGATGAAGCCGCTGTCGTCTACAGCGGGGACACGGGATTTTATTCGGGCTGCCGGAATCTTGTTCCGCTGCTGCAAGCACAGGATATTCCGTATGTTGTCTGTCCGGGAATTTCCAGTGTACAACTGATGGCTGCTGCACTGCATCGCCCCTGGCAGGACTGGCTGCTCGTCTCGGCCCATGGCGTACAGTGTGATGCAGTGGCGGCGGTCATGCAGGGAAAACCAGCCTTTTTCCTCACGGGAGGCAGCCTGGGGGTCCCGGAACTCTGCTCACAGCTGACGGATGCCGGGCTGGGCGATCTGCCGGTAACGGTGGGGGAAAATCTGAGCTATCCTGACCAGCGTATTGTGGAAGGAACGGCGGCCCAGATGCAAAGGGAAACCTTCGCGCCGCTGTGTGTGCTGCTGGCCGAAGCGGCACCGCAGCCGCCGCGCCGGATGCCGGGATGGCCGGATGCCTGGTTTATACGCGGTAAAGTCCCTATGACGAAGCGTCAGGTGCGTGCGGCGATTCTGGCTGCGCTGAATCCCGGGCCGGAGGAGGTTTTCTGGGACGTGGGCGCCGGGACGGGCAGTGTCAGCGTGGAGCTGGCGGCTGCATCGCAGGGTGGGACCGTATATGCAGTGGAGTGCGAAGAATCGGCGCTGGAATTGATCCGGCAGAACCGGGAAAAGTTCCATGTCTGGAATGTACGGGCGATACCCGGCCGTGCGCCCCGGGCGCTGGAAGATCTGCCGGCGCCGGATGCGGTTTTTGTGGGGGGCAGCAAAGGCAAAATGGAAGAAATTCTACGCCTTGCGCTGAAAAAAAATCCCGCCGTTCGGTTATGTGTGAGCTGCATTGCCCTGGAAACGCTGGAAACAGTCCTGGCATTTTGCCGTGAGCAGGGCCTGACGCCGATGGTGACGCAGCTTGCAGTCAGTGAAGCGCAGCCGGTGGGCAGGCTGCACCTTATGATGGCCCAGAATCCCATTTTCCTTGCGACGGTACAGTGCGATGATTGAATGTATGGTGGCCGCCCCGCAGTCGGGAGGCGGCAAAACAGTGATGACCTGTGCGCTGCTGGCGGCACTGAAACAACGGGGGCATACTGTCTGCGCGTTCAAGTGCGGGCCGGATTATATTGATCCGATGTTTCACCGTGCCGTGCTGGGCATCCAAAGTCACAATCTCGATCTTTTCCTCTCTGACGAGACAACGGTTCAGCACCTTTACGGGCGCTACACGCAAGGCTGCGATGCCGCGGTCTGCGAAGGGGTCATGGGATTGTACGACGGAGTGGGCGGCACCACGACCCGCGCCAGCGCCTGGCATCTTGCGGATGTGCTGGATCTGCCTGTGCTGTTGGTACTTCGTCCCAAAGGGGCCAGCCTGACGCTGGCAGCGACGGTGCGTGGATTGAATGAATTCCGTACCCACAGTCATTTGGTGGGAATCCTGCTCAACGACTGCAAGCCGATGCTTTACCAGATGCTGGCGCCCATGCTGGAGCGGGAAACGGGGTTGCCGGTGCTGGGATATCTGCCGCCCATGGAAGAAGCGCAGCTGGAAAGCAGACATCTGGGCCTTTATACGGCGGGAGAAATCGAGGATCTTCAGGAAAGAATCCACGCCCTGGCGCAGCAGGCCTGCAAGACATTGGACCTGCCTCGGCTTGAAGAACTGTGTGCGCGGCCCCGTCGGACAGAAGAACCAACCCCCCCGATGACCTCCGCGGTACCCATTGCAGTGGCGCAGGACGAGGCATTTTGTTTCTGTTATGCGGAAACGCTGGATGCCTTGAGGCAAGCGGGAGCCAAGCCGGTCTTTTTCAGTCCTTTGCGGGACACAGACTTGCCGTCCGGCTGTGCGGGGCTGTATCTTCCGGGCGGATATCCGGAATTGCATGCAGCCAGGCTCAGTCAGAACCAGGCTATGCGTACTGCGGTACAAAAGGCGGTGTGCGGTAGGATGCCGACGGTGGCGGAGTGCGGCGGTTTTCTGTACCTGGGACAGGCCCTGGAAGATGAGCAGGGCACTCTGTGGCCTATGGCAGGGGTTCTGCCGGGACAGGGACACCGCACAGAGCGGCTGGTGCGGTTCGGATACGCGGAACTCACCGCCAAGGGGGACAGTCTGTTGTTCCGTGCGGGAGAAAGCGCGCCGGTACATGAGTTTCACTACTGGGACAGCACACAAAACGGAACGGATTTCACAATCCGGAAACCACTGGGCAGCCGTCAATGGCAGGAAGGATTTGCTTCCCCGACCCTGTTTGCG
Organism: uncultured Subdoligranulum sp.; assembly: GCF_963931595.1. Classification (GTDB taxonomy): domain Bacteria; phylum Bacillota; class Clostridia; order Oscillospirales; family Ruminococcaceae; genus Gemmiger. The sequence continues at coordinate 1,294,131 of NZ_OZ007030.1, read as the reverse complement.
TCGTTTGCCCATCTGTATATGGCAGGAACACCCCGGTTGGCACGGCGTTTCGTGGAAGCAGCCGGTGCGTATGAGAAGGAGCGTGGCGTATGCCGCAAGGAAGAAAACTGAGCGCACTGTTAGGATCCATCCGTCCTCCGATGGAAGACGCGGCGCACAGAGCACGGCAGCGCTGGGATGCCTGCGCAAAACCGCTGGGCAGCCTGGGCCTTTTGGAAGATATGGTGACGGATATGGCAGCGCTGGTCGGAACGGAACAGCTCCGGCTCACCCCGCGGGCGGTGCTGGTTCTGTGCGCTGATAACGGTGTGGTAGCCCAGGGCGTTTCCCAGTCCGGCTGCGAAGTGACCGGCATTGTGGCCCGCGAGCTGGCGGCGGGAAAGAGTAATGTCTGCCGTATGGCAGCATTGGCCGACTGCCGGGTAGTACCTGTGGATATGGGAATCCGAGATTTTTCGCCCCGGTCAGGCGTGCTTTCACGCCGGATCGGCAATGGAACGGCAGATATGACTTTCGGCCCTGCCATGTCCTATGACCAGGCGGAGCAGGCCATTCTGACGGGGATTGACCTGGTCAGACAGCAAAAGGAAGCCGGTATGCATCTGCTTGCAACAGGTGAAATGGGCATCGGCAACACCACCACCGCAACTGCAGTAAGCTGTGTCCTGCTGGGAGTGAGCCCGCAGGAGCTGACTGGCCGCGGTGCCGGCTTGTCGGATCAGGGGCTTGTGCGCAAGCGGCAGGCGATCGAAAAAGCCATTGCCTGCAACCGGCCCGACGCCAAAGACCCGGTGGACATCCTTTCCAAGGTGGGGGGATTTGATATCGCAGGGCTGTGCGGTGTGTTTCTGGGCGGGGCAATTTACCGGATTCCCGTTCTGATCGACGGTGCCATCAGCGCGGCTGCGGCACTGTGCGCGGTACGGCTGGCGCCCGCGGCGTCCGCAGCCATTTTTGCAACGCACCAGAGTGCCGAACCGGCCGGCAAGTTGCTGCTGGAGGCTTTGGGCAAGCGCCCGATCCTTACGGCCGGCATGCGGCTGGGGGAGGGAACCGGTGCTGTGGCCGTCATGCCTGTGCTGGATATGGCGATGGCCATCTACGACGGCAGTACATTTGATGATTACGGTATGCAGCCGTATGCGCCACAGGGAGGTGCCGGATGCTGATCCTGGTGATCGGAGGTTCCGGCAGCGGCAAAAGTGAATACGCGGAGCAGCTGACAGTACATCTGGCAGGCGCTATGCCGCGGTACTACCTGGCAACCATGCAGGTCTGGGATGAGGAATGCCGGGCGCGCATCGAAAAACACCGGCGCCAGCGGGCCGGCCGCGGCTTCGTGACGTTGGAGCGGCCGCTGGATCTTATGGGCATACAGTCGGCCGCTCTTGACAAAGGTGGTACGATTTTGCTGGAGGATCTCGGCAATCTGGCGGCCAACGAATTCTATGCGCCAGGGCGGACACTGCATCAGACAGAAGAAATCATCCTCGCCGGCATCCGCAAACTGTACGGCATGTGCTGTCACCTGGTGATTGTGTCCAATGAAGTGGGCACGGGTGGAAGTAATTACGCAGGGGAAACCGAGCAGTATCTGCGTTTGCTGGGAAAGCTGCATCAGGAACTTGCAGGGCAGGCGGATGCAGTCTGCGAAGTGGTTGCCGGTCTGCCAAGTTATTACAAAGGAAGGAACCCTCTATGATCGTGGCGGAAACCATCGCGGTTGCCTTTGCCATGTTCAGCGCAATCCCGGTGCCGCAGCCTGTCTGGAACGAAAAAAACATGCGGCATGCGATGTGTGCGTTTCCGTTGGTAGGTCTGGTCTGCGCAGCGGCGTATGTCTTCTGGACAGTTTTATGCGGCGCCTGGCCGGTCCCGGGCTGGCTGCAGGCGGGCGGATATTGCCTGATTCCCGTGTTCATCACGGGCGGCATTCATCTGGACGGGTATGCGGATACCTGCGACGCGCTGGCCAGTTATGCGGAACAGGCAAAAAAGCAGGAAATTCTCAAAGACCCCCATTGCGGTTCCTTTGCCCTGATTCGGGTGTGCAGCTATTTTGTGGCCTATTTTGCTCTGTGCGCGTCTGTACAGATGGACCGTCAGGCACTGATCTGCCTGGGGCTGGGATTTGTGCTGGAACGGACCCTGTCCGGGTGGGCCGTGGCGTCTTTCCCGATCGCCAGAAATACCGGCCTGGTCCATACCTTTGCCACGGCGGCGGACCGTGTTACGGTGCGCCGGGTCCTGGCGGTGCTGGCAGTATGCCTGTGTGCCGGATTGATGGCAGCCGGCGGCGTGGCCGGGGTCTGTATGATTGGGGCGGCGATGCTGGTGCTGTGGCGATATAAATGCGTGGCCCAGAAACAGTTTGGCGGGATTTCCGGCGACCTGGCCGGGTGGTTCCTTCAAAAAGCAGAAATCTGGATGCTGGCGGCTTTTGTGGCTTGCCGCATTGTGGAGGCAGGCGTATGATTTTTCTGTTCGGGCCGCTGTATGGCGGAAAACATGATTTTGCCTGTCGCCTTCTGGGATGTACCCCGGAAGAACTGAAGAGCCGGGCGGCGGACCATGTGGAGAACCATGCCGCACAGGCCCGGGACCTGGAAGCGCTGGCGGATGAGCTGGCAAAGGCCGAAATTGTAATCGCCACAGAGGTGGGCGGCGGTATTGTCCCGGCGGATCCACAGGAACGCTCCGCCCGGGAAGCAGCCGGCAGGCTCAACTGTCTTCTGGCGGAAAGAGCGGATACTGTGGTCCGGGTCTTTTACGGATTGCCGCTTGTTTTGAAAGGAAGTTTGGAATTGTGATCATCTATTTGCTGCGCCATGGTACGACCGTGTATAATGTGGAAAAACGCTATCAGGGACAAAGAAATATCCCGCTCTCGGAAGAGGGAAAGGCCTGCATCCGGCAGGCTGATTTTTCGCCGGAGGTGGTGTACGTCTCTCCGCTGGTCCGTACCCAGCAGACGGCGGCCATCCTGTTCCCGCAGGCCCGGCAGGTCGTGGTGGAAAATCTCAAGGAGATGAACTTCGGCAGTTTTGAGGGCCGCAATTATGTGGAGATGGAGCACGACCCGGATTATCTTGCCTGGGTGAAGGCAAACTGCGAGACGACCTGCCCGGATGGAGAACGAAAGGACCAGTTCTGTGACCGCACCTGCGCTGCCTTCGCCCAGTTGGTGGACGAGGCTTTCCGCCAGAAGAGGAACCAACTGGTGATTGTTGCCCATGGCGGCACACAGATGGCGGTGATGGAACGGTACGCGGTACCGCACCATGAATATTACCACTGGTGTGCGCCTAATGCGGGCGGGTATAAACTGGACGCTTCCCGCTGGCCGCAGGAGCATATTCTGACGGTGCTGGAAACGGTTCAGTATACCAAAGGGGCCAACGCATGAAGATCTGTGCAGCCATCGTGATGGGATTCCTTCTGGATCTGTGGCTGGCGGACCCCGCCTGGATGCCCCATCCCGTGGTAATCATGGGAAAGTGCATCACAGGATTGGAAAAATTCCTGCGCGCACGTTTTCCGGCCACACCGGAAGGAGAACGGGCGGCCGGCCGGGTGCTCGCGGTGGTACTGCCGGTTGGAACACTGCTCTTAACGGCGGCAGTCTGCGTGGTGGCAAACCGTCTGCACCCTTTGCTTGGACTGGCGGTACAGACCATCTGGTGCTGGCAGGCACTGGCTGTGAAGGGACTGGCTGTGGAAAGCCGGCGTGTGTACGGCTGCCTCGCCGCGGAAGACCTGCCCGGGGCCCGCAAGGCGGTGGCACGGATTGTAGGCCGGGATACGCAGAACCTTACCGAGGAAGGCGTGACAAAGGCAGCCATAGAGACGGTGGCAGAAAATTTTTCTGACGGCGTGATTGCCCCGCTTGTGTATATGCTCATCGGTGGGGCACCGCTGGCGCTGTGTTACAAAGCAATCAATACGATGGACAGCATGGTGGGGTACAAGAATCAGCGCTATCTGCATTTTGGCAGGGCGGCAGCCCGGCTGGACGATGCGGCCAATTTCCTGCCGTCCCGGCTGGCAGCCCTGTTCTGGATTCTGGCCGCAGCGCTGACCGGGCAGGATGGGAAAAATGCCTGGCGGATCTGGCGGCGGGACCGCCGGAACCATGCCAGCCCCAACAGCGCCCAGACCGAGTCGGCCTGTGCCGGGGCGCTGGGCGTGCAGCTGGCGGGACCTGCCTACTATTTTGGAGAATACTACGACAAGCCCACAATTGGGGATGCCCGGCGTGCGGTGGAGCCGCAGGATATCCTGCACGCCAACCGGATGCTGTTTGCCGGGGCCTTTGCAGCGCTTCTTGTGGGGCTGCTGCTTCGCGGAAGCATTCTGTTTTTCTTGAGGTGAATGATGCAGCTGGTGCATGGCGGCGATTGGGCCGGATTTGAAACGGAATACGGGCGGCCACCGTTGGATTTTTCCGCCAACGTTAGCCCGCTGGGTGTGCCGGAGGCAGTGCAGCGGGCCGTGCAGGAAGCGGTGTCTGTGGCGGATCGATACCCGGACCCGCTGTGCCGAAAACTGCGGCAGGCCATTGGAGAGACGGCAGGTATCTCGCCTGCATGGGTGCTTTGCGGCAACGGGGCTGCGGATCTGATCTGGCGGCTGGCAGCGGCGGTTTGTCCCCGGGAAGCCCTGATCCCGGCGCCGACGTTTGCCGAATATGAGGCAGCGCTGAATAGCGTTCATTGCCGGGTAAAGCGCCACTCTCTCTTGCCGGAAAGCAATTTTGCCATCGATGAAAGCTTTGTGGAAGCAATCACCACGCAAACCGAGATGGTGTTCCTCTGCGAACCCAACAACCCGACCGGCCGCACGACACCCGTGCCGATTCTGCGACGGATTCTGGACCGCTGCACCGCTGTAGGGGCCCTGCTGGTTGTGGATGAATGTTTTATGGACTTTCTGGATGATCCCGCTGCCCATACGCTGTTGCCGCAATTAAAAGACCATCCGAATCTGGTGATTCTGAAGGCGTTTACCAAACTCTACGCCATGGCAGGCATACGGCTGGGTTATGCACTGTGCTCTGACGAAACGCTGCTGGAGCGGATGCGGCTGGCAGGACCGCCCTGGTCTGTAAGCTCACTGGCACAGGAGGCAGGCTGTGCAGCTCTCGGGGAAAAGAAGTATGTACAGCAGGTGCGCGCCCTGATCCGCAGTCAGCGGATCCTTTTGCGGCAGGGGCTTGAGCGTCTGGGCCTGCAGGTGATCCCCGGGGAAGCCAACTATCTTTTGTTCCGGTGCACGGTGCCGCTGCTGCAGCCCTTGCGGGAGCAGGGCATCCTTCTGCGGGGGTGCGGAAATTACCTGGGATTGGACGACAACTGGTACCGGACGGCGGTGCGGACAGAACCGGAAAACTGCCGTCTGCTGGCGGCACTTGAGGAGATACTCGCATGAGCCAGATACATCATGCCCGCTGCATCATGGTGCAGGGAACAATGTCGGGCGCCGGAAAGAGCCTGCTGTGCACGGCCCTTTGCCGTATTTTTGCACAGGACGGGCTGCGTGTGGCCCCCTTTAAAAGCCAGAACATGGCGCTGAACAGCTATGTGACGCGCGAGGGACTGGAAATGGGACGTGCACAGGTGGTGCAGGCCCAGGCTGCTGGCGTGGAACCCGACGTGCGGATGAATCCTGTGCTGCTCAAACCCTGCAGCGACACGGGCAGTCAGGTGATTGTCCGGGGAGAGGTGCGAGGCCAGATGCCCGCAGCGGAGTATTTCCGCTACAAAAAGCAGCTGATTCCGGAAATTCTGGAGGCCTATGAAAGCCTGGCACAAACCTGCGATGTGGTCGTGGTGGAGGGGGCCGGCAGTCCGGCAGAAATCAATCTGAAGCAGGACGATATCGTGAATATGGGACTGGCCAGAATGATCAACGCCCCGGTGCTGCTGACCGGAGACATTGACCGGGGCGGTGTGTTTGCCCAGCTGTATGGAACGGTAGCCCTGCTGGAGCCGGAGGAACGGGCGCGGATCGGCGGACTGGTCATCAACAAATTCCGCGGCGACCCGGCCATCCTGGCGCCGGGACTGGCCATGCTGGAAGAGAAGACCCGTTTGCCGGTGCTTGGTGTGGTGCCTTTCATGGATCTGGACATTGACGAGGAGGATTCCCTGGCACCGTGTCTGGAAGAGCGCTCCGTGCATAAACCTGTGGACGTGGCCGTGATCCGGCTGCTCCGTCTTTCCAATTTTACAGATTTTACCCCGCTGGAAGCCCACCCGGTGCTGGGGATCCGGTACGTGCAGGATGTTTCCTCGCTGGGACATCCCGACTTCATCATTCTGCCGGGAACCAAAAATACCATGGAGGATCTGCTCTGGCTGCGGCAGAATGGTCTTGAAGCGGCCATCCGCAAACTGGCTGCGGCGGGCACCCCGATTCTCGGTGTCTGCGGCGGCTACCAGATGCTGGGGCGGACACTGCAGGATCCCTGGGGCGTGGAGGGCGGCGAAGCCGGACGCACACTGCGGGGCCTCGGACTGCTGCCCATGGATACCGTATTCACACGGCAGAAAACGCGCACCCGTGTACAGGCCACTGTGCTGCAGCAACCGTTTGCGGGAGCGCAGCTGGATGGATATGAGATCCATATGGGAAACACACGGGGGGCGGGAACACCGTTCTGCCGTCTGCAGGATGGAACCCCGGAAGGCTGCTGCCAGGGGCAGGTATTTGGTACCTATCTGCATGGCCTGTTTGATACTGGCGAGTTGACGGTCAGGCTGGCTGACTGGCTTTGCCGTCGCAAGGGCCTGACGGTACAGCAGGCGGCGCCCATCGACCACGAGGCGTACCAGCAGCAACAGTTTGATGCCCTGGCAAAAGGGGTCCGTGAGGCGCTGGACATCCAGGCAATCTATCGTCTGATGGAGGAATACCGATGATACAACACACGCTCCCCGCCGATATTGAGCGGACCAGTATGCAGATCATCGCAGAAGAGCTTGCGCAGCAGAATCTTGTGCCGGCTCCGGAATGTGAGGCGGTCGTGCGGCGCGTGATCCATGCCACGGCTGATTTTGACTACGCCCATACGCTTCGGTTCACCCCGGGAGCCGTCCGGTGCGGTGTGGCAGCGCTGAAACAGGGAACTCCAATCGTCACCGATACCAACATGGCCCTGGCCGGTATCAGCAGGCCTTCACTGGCGGCTTTGGGCTGCACGGCACAGTGCTTTATGGCGGACCCGGAGGTGGCAAAAGAGGCCAAACAGGAAGGGACAACGCGCGCTGTGGCCTCGATGCGCCGCGCGGCGGAAATCTGTCCCAATGGAATTTTTGCGGTGGGCAACGCCCCGACGGCGCTGCTGGCGATGTGCGATCTCATGGAACAGCTTGTCCTGCGTCCGGCACTGGTCATTGCTGTACCTGTGGGGTTTGTCAACGTGGTGGAGAGCAAAGAAAAGATCTTCTCCGCGTGCAGGGCACATAATGTGCCTTGCATTGCGGCAATGGGGCGCAAGGGCGGAAGTACGGTGGCGGCGGCTATATGCAATGCGCTGCTGTACACGGCTACGGAACGTCTGGACCCGGCCGCCCGGGGCTGGCAGGGGTGATACAATGAAGAACAGAAAACAACCCAAAACATCGGTGCCCGCCGTGCTGCTTCTGCTGGCTGTGGCGGTGGTGGTGTCTTCGGTGGCCGCTTTGTGCCTGGGCAGCCAGCCCTATTCGCTGGGGCAGTTGTGGCAGGCACTGGGGTCCCGGGATGAGCAGGACCCTGTCTGGCGCGTGATGGCCTATGTGCGGTTGCCCCGTATGCTGGGAGGACTTTTCTCCGGCGCAGCTCTTGCTGTGGCCGGTGTCCTGCTGCAGGCGGTGCTCAACAACGCCATGGCAAGCCCGAATGTGATCGGCGTGAATGCCGGGGCCGGGTTCTTTGCACTGTTTGCCATGGTGCTGGTGCCGGCCGTGCCGGGGGCCATGCAGTTTGCCTCGTTCCTGGGGGCGCTGGGCTGTTCCATGCTGGTGTATCTGCTGGCCTGGCGCGCGGGACTTTCCCGCACAACGCTGGTACTTGCCGGCCTTGCGGTCAGCGGCATGCTGACTGCCGGCATCAACACCTTGAAATTGCTCTGGCCGGAAATCGTAGCCAGTTCCCCCGGCTTTCTGACCGGCGGGCTTTCCGGCGTTACGATGAGCATGCTGGGGGCGGCATTTCCGTACTTCCTCCTGGGGCTGCTGCTGGCGCTGTTTTTGACGGTGGATCTGAATGTCCTCTGCCTGGGGGAGGAGAGCGCGACCGGCCTGGGGCTGCATGTGACGCGCACCAGATTCCTGGGCATCCTGGCGGCAGCGCTTCTGGCAGGTGCAGCGGTTAGCTTTGCGGGGCTATTGAGCTTTGTGGGGCTGCTGGCACCGCACATTGCGCGCCGGCTCATTGGTACCGACCATCGGATTCTTGTGCCGGCGTCGGCATTGCTGGGGGCCGCGTTTGTGGTGCTGTGCGATATTGCTGCGCGGCTGCTGTTTGCGCCGTTTGAACTTCCGGTGGGAATTCTGCTCTCCCTGATCGGGGGACCTTTCTTCCTGAGCTTGCTGCTCCACCGAAAAAGGAGGCGTATCTATGTTTGAACTCCGGAACGTTTCGGTGGGATATGACGGAGTCTGCGTTGTGCGGGATGTCAGCTTTACGGCACAGGATGGTCAGATCACCACGTTGGTAGGCACCAACGGCTGCGGCAAAACGACGCTGCTCAAAGCGATGGCAAGGCAGCTTCCGCTGCTGGACGGTCAGATTCTGCTGGCGGGGCGTGAACTTCACAGCTACAACCGCAAGGAGTTTGCCCGTGCAGCGGCCTTTATGCCCCAGGTGCGCAACATCCCCGAGATCACAGTGCGGGGCCTGGTCAGCCATGGCCGGTTTCCGTATCTGGGACTGTCCCGCCAGATGACCACACGGGACAAGACGGCTGTGGAACAGGCCATGCAGGCCACCGGCGTTGCCCAGTGGGCGGAGCGGGATCTGCGGGAGCTTTCCGGTGGCGAACGGCAGCGGGTCTATCTGGCTATGGCACTGGCACAGGGGGGCGATACCATTCTGCTGGATGAACCCACGACTTATTTGGATGTTTCGGCGCAGTTTGAACTGCTGGAACTGATGCGCACCCTGGCAGATCAGGGAAAGTCCCTTCTGCTGGTCCTCCACGATCTGGCTCAGGCGCTTCAGTACAGTGACAGGGTGGCGGTTCTGTCGGAGGGCGGATTGCTGGCATTCGACAGCCCGGCAAATCTCTTCGAACAGAAAATTCTGGACGGTGTGTTCGGGGTTACCCTGTGCCGGGACCCGGAGGGGACTTACTATCTGCGGCGTTGAAATCTGCTGCATCGGCCTCTTGCATTTATGCGGCCGATATTGTATAATAGCTTCTGCGGACAGGGCTGTATTGCGCTGTTTTGCGTACAGATGCGGGCCCCGTGCGTGGGCGTCCTGTGAACCATGTCAGGCGGGGAACCGAGCAGCATTAAGCGGTGCTCGTCCAGTGCTGCGGCAAGCCTGCATCTGTACGCAAAGCGGCGCAGCCGCGTGCTCTGCCCGCTTTTTCTGATTTTACGGGGAGGTGTGCCGATGTATCGAGCACTGTATCGCAAATGGCGTCCGCAGCGCTTTGCCGATGTGGTGGGGCAGACTCCCATTGTCACCGCATTGCAGAACCAGATTGCGGCGGGACGCATCGGACATGCCTACCTTTTTACGGGAACCCGTGGTACCGGCAAGACCACCTGCGCAAAAATCTTTGCCAAAGCGGTCAACTGCCTTGACCATACCAGCCCGGATCCCTGCTGCGAATGTGAGATCTGCAAGGGCATTGACAGCGGCGCCATCATGGACATCATCGAGATGGATGCTGCCTCCAACAACGGCGTGGATGATATCCGGGATCTGCGGGACGAGGTGGCGTATCTGCCCTCTGTGTGCCGGTACAAGGTATACATTATCGACGAGGTGCACATGCTTTCCACGCAGGCGTTCAATGCGCTGCTGAAAACCATGGAAGAGCCGCCGGAGCATGTCATCTTCATTCTGGCGACCACCGAGGTGCAGAAGGTCCCGGTGACGATCCTCAGCCGATGCCAGCGGTATGATTTTGCCCGTATCACGGCGCAGGACATCGCGGGACGGCTGACCTACGTGGCGCAGCAGGAGAAAATCGAGCTGGAGCCGGGGGCAGCGCAGCTCATCGGGCGTCTGGCCGACGGTGCCATGCGTGATGCACTTTCGATTCTCGACACCTGCGCAGGCGTGGATAACCACGTGGATGAAGCGCTGGTGCGCCGGATGGCGGGCGTGACAGATCGCAGCTATCTGTTTGAAATCAGCGATGCCATCGCGGCCAAAGATGCCGTTGCAGCGCTGGAAAAAATTGCGGAACTGCGCCAGCAGAGCGTGGATATGCGCCGCCTTTGCATGGAACTGGCGGGACATTACCGCAACCTGATGCTGTGCGCGCTGCCGGGGGGCACAGGGCTGCTGACAGGTACCTCGCCGGAAGAGGAAGCGGCGTATTCACAGCGCAAGGACTTCCCGCAAACGGAAGCCATCCGTGCCATCAATGCATTCGGTCAGGCGCTGGAAAAAATGAGCCGCGGCACCGACCAGCGCATCGAACTGGAACTGGCGGTATTTTCTCTGACGCAGCCGCAGACTGTGCAGGCGGTGCAGGCTGCACCCGTACAGCAAGCGGCACAGCCTTCCGCGGCACCGCAGCCTTTCGCTTCGGCGGCTGCCGTCCCGTTTGTGTCGGCGCCACCGGTACAGAATACCAAACCTGCAGCGCCGCCGCCCACCGTCCCGGCTGTGGCACAGGAACCGCCGGAAGAGCTTCCGCCGCCCGAGGAAGAACCGGATTTTTTGCAACCGGAACTGCGCCCGGCAGCTGTGACACAGGCGCCCGCACCGCAGCCTGCCCCCAAACCGGTGCGCCGTGCGGCTCCCAAGCAGGAGGTAGGACCGCTGGAACCTTTCCCGCAATGGGCGTTGGTTTTGGCGGATCTGGAGGAAACCGACGGGATGATGATTTCTTTCCTGCGCGGGACCAGGGCTTACTACGACGGCAAGCATGTGCTGTTTGAGTGCAGCGATGCTTTCCGCGACTATATTCGCAACAACCGCGAAGTGAGCAAAAAGCTGAAGGAGACCATCTACCGGGTGACCAAGATCCGCTGCAGCATCGGCCCCTATGAAGCGCCAAAGACAGAGGACCATGTAGGTCCACAGATGTCTCTTGACCAGACGCTGCAGAACATGCAGGCACTCGGTGTGGATGTTCAGATTGAAGACAAATAAAATTGGAGGAAATTCCTATGAAAGCAAGACTGCCCAAAGGCTATGGCCGCCCCGATCCTAATGCGATGATGCGTCAGGTCCAGAAGATGCAGGATACGATCCGTGCAAAGCAGGAGGAACTGGAGGCCAAGGAGTACACCGGAACTGCCAGCGGAGAGATGGTTACGGTGACTATGACCGGCAAGCATGAGATTACTGCCGTCAAGATCAAGCCGGAGGCCGTGGATCCCGAGGATATCGAGATGCTGGAAGACCTGATCGCGGCTTCCGTCAACAGCGCTGTGGCTGCGGTGGACAAGGACTCGGAAGAGGAAATGGGCAAACTGACCGGCGGAATGAATATTCCCGGTCTGGGTTAAGAGGCGGTATCATGCCGCAGAATGTTGAACCGCTGGAAAACCTCGTGGATCAGTTCGCGCGATTCCCGGGCATTGGCCGCAAGGGCGCCACAAGAATGGCCTATGAAGTGATGTCGATGTCCAACGAACAGGCGATGGAACTGGCCAAGGCCATTGAGCATGCCAAAAAAGATCTGCATCGCTGCCGGATCTGCCAGGATTATACGGCGGATGAAATCTGCAAGATCTGCGCTTCTCCCAAGCGGGACCGCAGCGTGATTTGTGTGGTGGAAAGCCCGCGGGACATTAAATCCATCGAACGCACCCATGAATACAATGGATTGTATCATGTCCTGCATGGGCTGATCTCGCCCATGGATGGCATCGGTGCGGATCAGCTCTGCGTCAAGGAACTGCTGGCGCGTCTCAATGATACCGTCAAGGAAGTCATTATGGCCACCAGCCCCACGGTGGAAGGAGAAGCAACAGCCATGTATCTGGCCAAGCTGATCAAGCCGCTGGGAATACGCACCACCCGGCTGGCCTATGGCCTGCCGGTGGGAGGCAGCCTTGAGTATGCCGATGAGACGACTCTTTATCGTGCCATGCAGGGGCGCGGCGAGTTGTGAGGCTTTTTCCTTGACTTTTGCACATATCTGCGCTATAATCAAAACCCACTACACGCAAAGGAGGTGTGCATCGTGGCAGCGGATAAATCCGGAAAAAAGGTGATTGCCCAGAACCGCGAGGCACGCCACGAGTATTTTGTGATCGAAGCGCTGGAAACCGGCATTGAGCTGGTGGGCACGGAGGTCAAAAGCTTGCGTGCCGGCGGGGTGAACCTCAAGGATTCCTGGGCCGATATTGATGATGGAGAACTGATTGTCAAGGGTATGCATATCAGCCCTTATGAGCAGGGAAACATCTTCAATAAAGACCCGCGCCGTCCGCGCCGGCTGCTGGCCCACAAGGCGGAAATCCGACGCCTGGGGCAGCAGATCAAATTGCAGGGGTATACGCTAGTCCCCCTTTCTCTCTATTTCAAGCATGGGAGAGTAAAGCTGGAGCTGGGCCTTTGCAAGGGCAAAAAACTCTATGACAAGCGCGCCACGGCTGCAGCGCGCGATGCAAAGCGCGATATAGATCGTGCTTTGAAAATGCAGCGGTAAAAGCTGTCTGCTTTTGCTTTCCCGGTGGACACCGTCCACCGATTATAAGGGGCTGTAATGGTTTCGACGGGGAGAGAAAGGCATGAGCAGCGGGCCGTGGCGGTGCGCCACGATAAAAGCACCAAAACAAATTAACTGACAACAATTATCCTGTTGCCGTCGCTGCCTAATTAGGCGCGACCGTCCTGCCTGCGTCAGTACCGCGCAGGGTCAGGGCGTCGATTAGGTACTGAACGTGAACGGGCTTAAGCTTTGCGGCCTGTCATGACTTTATGAAGCTACCAAGGCGTAGCGCGTGTGTGCTCGCCCGCGCCAAGGGAATCCTAATAAACACACTGCGCCCGGAGATACTCTAACCGATTTCTTTTCGGACACGGGTTCGACTCCCGTCAGCTCCACCATATTGAACAAATCCGAACCTCGCACCGATTGGCCGGGGTTCGGATTTGTTTTTTCGGGATTCGGTTGCATGAAAATTTCTCTGTAAGCAAGGAAAATGTTCTGGTTGGCTCGGATATAACTGTTGTATGGGGATGATCCTTGCAAGAAAGAAATTTTGGCACAGGGAAAACCGGACGTTGGCAGAACAGTAAAGCAAAACACACCGCCTCAAGAGCAAAGAACTCTTGAGGCGGTGCGCTTTTTTATGGGGTGGATACTACTTCAAAGGGAGAACAGGAAAATCTGTCTGAAAAGCCATCAGCCCTTGCGATAGCCGCACTTGGGGCAAACGCCATTCTCGTCCAATGCAATGCCGCACAGCGGGCAACGATCTAAATGCAGGCGAGGCTCGTACTCTTCCGAGGCCGCATTGACACCGCTGGTGAAGGTCAATTTGACGATATTCAGCTGATCCTTCAGCAGGTCGTATACAATTTTGATCATGCCCTCAACGGTAAGGGTTTCCTTGGTGACGACCAGCCGGCAGTCCGGGTATGCGGTAGCAAGCTCCGTCTTGAAGGCAGGACCTTTCATCACATTGTTGGGGGCCCCGTCTTTGATGCCCTGCTTTTCATAGACATCCAGCACAGCGGGGAGGAGGGGGTCATCTTCCCGCAGTATCAGGGCATGGTCAAAGTTCTTCAATACATTCCAGGCCGTTTTCTGGATTTCGTTGCAGGGGAATGCCATGTTGACGCCAGGATTGATGCTATCCTCCACCTCGATGGTCAATACACCGGTGTGGCCGTGCAGGTACTGTGCCTCGCCCTTGAAACCGTAAAACCGGTGCGCGTACTGCAGATCAAGTTTCGTAATGCTTCTCATAGATATTGCTCCTTTGCTCTATATTTACGGAGTAAACCCCGCATTGACATATATTGGATGAAAAGGCTTTTCCAGAAGAAAGATATACTGGATGGCCCCGGGAGAATATGAGAAAACCAATGACAGATATAATGTTTTCCTCATGACAGATTGCCTATCTGATAATTAAGATTATATCCTAAAAATATCAGAAAAGCAATGTTGTGATAAATAGTTGAATATGATCAATATATTGAAAAATCAATTAAGAGAACTTATAAAATAAATAAGAATAAATCTTGTTAACTTAAAGACGCTCTGGAAACATTTTGGAAATCTTCCGTGGTATAATGAAATCATAGCAGGTTCGAAGGAGGCAACAATGAATTCTGTATTGATCGTAGAGGATGAAAAGGCGATTGCCGACCTGATTGAGATGACACTGGAACCATTTGCCTATGGCTGCACCAAGGCGTACGATGGGGAAACTGCTGCTGACTGGATCGAAAAGAAAAGCTTTGACCTGATTTTGCTGGACGTAATGCTGCCGGGAGTGGACGGCTTCACGCTGATGGATTATATAGCACCCACCGGGACGCCGGTAATTTTCCTTACAGCAAGGGCGTCTGTGGAAGATCGCGTGCGCGGTCTGCGAGCCGGTGCCTACGATTACATTGTGAAACCCTTTGCGCCGGAGGAACTTCTGGCACGGGTGGAAGGGCTGATGCGCCACACCGGGCGTCGGAAACAAACCATCCACTTGTGGGATATCGTGATTACGCCGGATACACGCACCGTGACAAAAAACGGAACTGTTGTAAAACTCACGCCTCGGGAGTTTGATCTGCTGATGGCATTGGTGTACAACCGTGGAATTGCCCTGTACCGGGATGCGTTGTTAGAGCGCGTTTGGGGACTGGACTGCGAGGCTGCCCCGCGTACGCTGGATATTCATATCTGCCGATTGCGTAAAAAGCTGGGGTGGACGCATCAGCTTCGTTCCATACCGAAAATCGGGTATCTGTTGGAGGACGAACAATGAAATTTTCACAGAAACTGGCGGCGGCCATCGTATTGCCGGTTTGTATGGCTTTATCGGCAGGGGGAACCTGGTCCATCCATCGGAATTTCTTTCGCTCTCTGGATATGGCCACACAGGCTCATACGGCAGCCCAGATCAGCCAGCGGTACGAATTGGAGATGAATCTCGGCCAGGCCGAAAATGCAGATCCTACCGAACTGTTTTCGCAACTCATGCAATATGCCGATCAGCAGCGGCAGATGGGAAAAGAGGAAAACTGGTTTGCAGTCATGGGGGAAAACGGCTCGGTGTTGTATTCCAATATCCCGCAGACGATACCTTATCAGTCCCAGCGAGGTGCTGCATCTGCGGCGGAACAAACCGTCTTATACGCCACAGGAGCAGGACGGCAGTATCAGCTGCTGGGAACGCAAATGCGGGGGCTGAGCAGACCGTTGTGGCTTGTCAACGTATATGATATGAGCCCGCAGTTTGCAGAGCGGGACCGCCAGATCCGACAGCATTTGATGCTGGAAGTGGTGGTGCTTTTGCTGGCGGCCGGAGCCGCTGCCGTGGTCTCCCATTGTATGACAGAACCATTGCGACAGCTGGAAACGGCCAGCCGGAAACTTGCAAGGGGAGACCTGACGGCGAGAACACAGATTGAGAGCGGCGATGAACTGGAACGGCTGGGAAACACCTTCAATGGTATGGCACAGGCTGTTTGCGAACAGATGCAGGCCTTGCAGGAGGAGTCGATGCGGCAGAAACGATTTGTAGGCGCATTCAACCATGAACTGAAGACCCCTATGACGGCAATCTTCGGATATGCGAATCTGCTTCGCAGCGGAGAACAGCCACCGGAAAAGCGCCACCGTGCAGCTGATTACATATACCATGAATCCCTTCGCCTGGAAAACCTGAGCCGGGAATTGCTGCTTCTGTTGGGGCTGGAAAAGGGCGGCGTAGAGATGAAGCCAGTATCCCTTGCCACAGTGAAGGGGGAACTTTTCCGCAGTCTTCCGGAACAGGAGAAGCGTCTGCTCTGGCAATGCAAGGAGACGACCGTACAGGCAAACAAAGAACTTCTGGTGACGTTGCTGCGCAATCTGATCGTGAATGCAGCGGTGGCGGATACAACAGGGAAAAGCATCCGGATCTGGAGCCAGGACAGCAAGGGAAAAGTGCGCATCGGTGTCACTGACTGCGGACCGGGTATCCCGGAAGAGGAAGTGGCACGGATCAAAGAGCCGTTTTATCGGATTGACAAGAGCCGTTCCCGGGAAGCGGGCGGCAACGGGCTGGGCCTGGCTATCTGTGAGCAGATTGCACAGGCACATAACACGGATCTGCAGATAGAAAGCCGGTTGGGGCAGGGAACGACCCTGTCCATCATATTGCAGGAGGTACAGGGATGAGCAAACGAAAAGCAGGCCGGGTGGGTTTTGTGGCGGCATCTCTTCTCTGCCTGTTGTCCCTGGCCCTTCCGTACGGCTATGGAAAGGAAATTGACCGCTGGCTGCAGGATAATGGAGGAAACTGGTATGTGCAGCCGGGGACACTCAGCGCAGAGGGACAGCAAAATCCGCTGGCTTATGCGCTCTATCGGAATCGTTTCCTGGCAGATACCGGCATTGAAACCAGTTCCGATGCTGAACAGACGGGAAAGCAACTGCTGGAAAAGACCGAAGCGCTGGCAGAGGCTGGAGCTTTATCGCAACAGGCTGCGAAGCAGGCACGGTCGATTCTGGCAGAGCCGGGAGCACAGACCAGCAGTAAGATAGAAAACGGATTTGTCAGTGCAACCTACTGGGTGGCGGATGAGGAAGACGGAACCAGCGAAGTGGTCCGGGCCTCCTGGCAGGAAAAGACCGGCCTGGTAACCTTTTATTCGGTAAGCACAGACAAGGAAACGGCAAATCCGGCAGAAGGTATGGAAGCCTACAAAAAGTATCTCGGTGTGGATACACTGACCGACTGGACGAGGAGTTCAGGAACGGAACAATCCCAGTACAGTTGGTCACAGGCAGGGCAATTGTACCTGTTCTGTCAGTGGGAAAACGGCAGGACGACCTTGGGAGTTTCTTCACGGGAACTGGAAGCTGCACCCTGAGGACGGCATGGAAAGGAGTAACGCAATGAAACGGGAAATTGCCAGTATGCTATGCACATGTTTGGTGGTGGGGCTGTGTGGGTGCGGCGCTGAAAAGGAGCAGTCTGCCGCAGCATCGACTGCAGGTGAAATTTCCGCCACGGAAGAAAGCGGTACCGTACAGGAAGATGAACTGTATCTGTTAAGCGGTGAGACGGAGCGAGGCTTTTACCATATGGGGGAATACCAGGGAAACCCTCGCATCTGCTTTATGGATTATGAAAGTTGTGAGGATATCGTATTGTGCAGCAAACCAGGCTGCGCCCATGATACGGAAAGCTGTATGGCCAGTCCCGGGGAAGGAAAAAATATTTACTTCGTATATGCCTTGCGGGATGGAACGCTGGTCTACATGGAGTCGAATGAACAGGTCGGTGTGGAAGGGGATCAGATCTGCCTTGCGGATGCGGACGGCAGCAATCACCGGGTTCTCGCTACAATGCAGGAGCAACAGGGCTATCCCAACTTGCTCTGCGCAGACCGGGAAAATCTCTATCTTATGCAGACGGACTACGAAAACCAACAGAGTCAGCTGATCCGGGTGTCCCTTGGGGACGGGACCATAGAAGCCCTTTGGACAATGTCCAATCCCGATCCCCAACTGCTGGGGACAGACGGAAGAAACCTGATATGGGAAAGTTTCTCGAATAATCAGGAGGAGATTCCGCCGCTGACCCTCACCGATGATATGACGGAAGAGGAGGTACAGCAGGAAGAGGAACGATATAAGGCTGCGATGGATGCAATGGTCACGGAACATAGGGTCTATCTTCTTTCCGTCGATACCGGAAAAGAACAGGATCTGCTGACGTGGAGTTCTCTCTACGGATCGCAAGGGAAAACGGTACTCTGGGGGCCTTCCCGTCTGTACTGGGTGGACTGTGACGAGCCCGGAAATCTGCATTGGGTCAGCCAGGACGGCGGCTCCGGGGAGAGTGCCATTGATTGGCCGGAAGAGATTCTGACTCCACAGTACACCGATGATAGGATCATTTATTTGGAGCAAATGCTGGGAGAAAAAATCCTTCTGACGGTATACGGTCCCTGGGGAAAAGACCTGATCAAGCGCTATGCACTGGCGCCTGATCGTGGTGCGCTGCAGGAAATCCCGCTGCAATACATCAGCAATGCCTCAGAACGGCCAGTGCATATTCTGGGAAAAACGGAAAATGCATTGCTGGTGGTATTTGAAGAACAGCCGCATACGGTTGAATATATCGATCCGGATGGACTTCCGGCGCAGACCTTGACCTTTACATATCGCGAAGGTCTGATAAGCAAGGACGACTTTTTGGCCGGAATACCCAATTATCAGGAAATCCGGCTGCTGGAATCCTGAACCCTACCACTGGACAAGCAGCCCGGCGGTGACGTATAATGCAGATATGAAAATACTGATTTTATATCTGATCTTGATCAACCTGGCGGCATGGGGACTGATGAGAGCGGATAAGTACCGCGCCCGGAAACATGCATGGCGCATACCGGAGCGTACCCTGTTTGCTGTGGCACTGCTGGGCGGCAGTCTGGGGGCCATTTTAGGGATGTACCTGTGGCATCACAAAACAAAGCACTGGTATTTTGTCATTGGTATGCCGCTGATTCTGGTGGCACAGATTCTGGTGTGCGTCTGGATCGGGGGATGGTTTTGAATGTGGTTCGCTCGCTGGAAAGGCAGAAAACAGAAAAACCACTTGACACCCCCGGCGGGCAGGACGGCGGCGGATATCAGGACGCAAAGCAGCATCTGTACAGGGGAGACACTGATTGGCTTCCTGGACCCTAAAACAGGCGCCCTGCAGCAGGCTGTTGTGGTACGGAACCAGAAGGAAATCGAGGCATTTTACCGGTCCTACGGGTGGGAACCACCATGTCGGAATTGACAAAAAAATACCAATCCATATTTGACATTTTATTAACTTTGTGAAGTATCTTGCGGTTTCGCATATTTCTTGCCCAATCTGTTGTGAAAACGTACCGATTCTTTGCAATTTGCAAAATGGATGCTATAATAATTCTGTTAGCGTCAAGCAGAGGATATTTGTGTCAATATTTCTGCGTGAATAGATATGGAGGTAGTTTTTTGTATGTCCATTTTTGAAAATTTTGAAGCCAAGCTGCGCACGGAATCCAAGTCTATTGTCTTTACGGAGGGAACAGACGCCCGGATTCTGTCGGCGGCCAGTCGGCTGCTGGCGGGCAAGACGCTGCGTGTGATTCTGCTGGGCGAGCCGGAAGCCGTCAAAAAGGCGGCCGCGGAAGCTGGCTTCGATATCACTGGCGCAGAAATCCTGAATCCTGCTGCTTACGATGGCTTTGAGGAAATGGTCGCCAAGATGGTGGAACTCCGCAAGGGCAAGATGACCGAGGAGCAGTGCCGTGCGGCGCTGGCCAAGTCCAACTATTTTGGCACCATGCTGGTCAAGATGGGCAAGGCGGACTGCCTGCTGGGCGGTGCCACCTATTCCACCGCTGATACCGTTCGTCCGGCACTGCAGCTGATCAAGTGCAAGCCCGGCATCAAGTCTGTCAGCTCCTGCTTCATCCTGATGCGCGGCAATGAGAGCATCGCCATGGGTGACTGCGCCATCAACATCGATCCCAGCGAGGACGAGATTGTGGAGTCCACGGTGGAAACTGCTCACACCGCACAGATCTTTGGTATTGACCCGCGCGTGGCGCTGCTGTCCTATTCCACCAAAGGCTCCGGCAAGGGCGAGACGGTTGACAAGATGCGCAATGCAACACTGCGTGTGCAGGAAGCCCATCCGGAACTGAAGGTAGATGGTGAACTCCAGTTCGATGCTGCCGTGGCTCCCGAAGTCGGTCAGCTGAAAGCTCCCGGTTCCAAGGTGGCGGGCTATGCCAATACCTTCATCTTCCCCAACATCAACGCCGGCAATATCGGCTACAAGATCGCACAGCGTCTGGGCGGCTATGAGGCATACGGCCCCATTCTCCAGGGCCTGAATGCGCCGATCAACGACCTGTCCCGCGGCTGCAATGCGGAGGAAGTCTATAAGATGGCTCTGATTACCGCTGCGCTGATCTGAAAGCATCCTACATAACCATATATTAGAAAGAACGGAACAGCAATATTGCTGTTCCGTTTTTTATACTTTATTTAAAGATCAATACCGCAGATGATCAGCGTCCAGTGCATTCAGAACCGGCAGCATGGCCGCGGCTTCCGCACGGGCGGCAATGGGATCCATCATCAGATAGTTGCCGCATTCCACGGCGGAGGCACCGGGAATTTCGCCGTCATAGCTTGCCATCCAGGCAAAGGCACTGCGAACCAGATCCAGCGCTTCGGTATCGGACAGGCCGGTTGTCAACAGATAAAATCCTGTCAGGCATCCCATGGGACCGACATACACAACACCTTTGCTGTATTTACTGTTGCGCGCGTAGGTGGCGAACAGGTGCTCCAGCGTGTGTGCCGCGGCAGGGGAAAGATACTGCCCCTGGTTGGGACGTTTCATGCGAATGTCCCAGGTCAGAATCTCTCCGTCGGGACCATCCTGGCGGGAAAGATACATGCCGGGGAGCAGTTTGGAATGATCTACGCAAAAACTGGCAATACGTTCCATTTTGTCCTCACTCCGGCATGGCCTGGACGATGCCGCGAGAGCAGTCCATGGAAATCATCATGCCGTCCTTCAGGGTACGGGTGGCGTTGGAGGCACCGACGATCACAGCCTTGTCCAGCGTGAGGCCAACAATGGCGGAGTGGCTGTTGGTGCCGGCCTCTTCGGTAATGATACCGGCAGCTTCCTTCATATAGGGGAGCATGGTATTGGTGGTAAAGGGGAGCACCAGAATCTGGCCGGGTTTGAACTTCTTTTCGGCCTCGGCGGCGTTGCGGCAGACACAGACTTCGCCCTTGGCGTTGTGCTGGCCAATGCCCACACCGGCCAGCAGCGTGTTGCCGACCAGATGAATCTTGATCATATTGGTGGTGCCGGAAACGCCCACAGGAACGCCGGCCGTGACAACCACCAGATCACCAGAGTGAACAAGGTTTGCCTTTTCAGCTGCGTCCACAGACATGTTGATCAGCTCATCGGTGGAACTGGCATATCCCATCAGCAGAGGCGTGATGCCACGGTAGATGTTCATCTGGCGGCGGGTGCGCTCATCCAGCACACAGGCGATGATCGCCGTGTCAGGACGGAAACGGCTCAGCAGCCGGGCCGTCTCGCCACTCTTGGAGGCCGAGATGATGGCGGTGGCACCGATATCACCGGCAGTGGTGCAGGCGGCATGGGCGACAGCCGCGCCGATCGTCAGGTGAGAATCCTGATTGCCTGCGTGATGAACCAGGCTGTCGAAGCTGGAATCGGCCTCGGTGGTCTCGGCGATGGTCGCCATGGCCTTCAGGGCCTCCACCGGATACTTGCCGGCAGCGGTCTCGCCGGAAAGCATGACGGCACCGGTGCCATCATAGATGGCGTTGGCAACGTCGGTGATTTCGGCACGGGTGGGACGGGGATTTACAATCATGGAATCCAGCATCTGCGTGGCGGTGATGCAGATCTTGCCGGTGCTCATGGCGCGGTCAATCAGGTGCTTCTGAATGGCAGGGATTTCGGCGTAGTCGATTTCCACGCCCATGTCACCGCGCGCTACCATGATGCCGTCCGCAACGGTCAGGATTTCATCGATGTTGTCGATGCCCTCCTGGTTCTCGATCTTGGCGATAATACGCATGGTGCAGTTGTGCTCGTCCAGCAGATGGCGGATCTCCATGATATCCTGGGCGTTACGGGTAAAGCTGGCGGAGATCAGATCGAATCCCTGCTCAATGCCGAACAGGATATCGTTGCGGTCACGCTGGCTCATATACGGCATGGACAGATGCACGCCGGGAACATTGACGCCCTTCTTGGTTTTGATGACGCCGTCATTCTGTACGGTGCAGTGGATTTCGGTATCTTCCACGGAGTCAATCAGAAGTTCGATCAGACCGTCATCCAGCATGATCCGTCCGCCGGGGGCAACATCACGGGGCAGATCCTTATACGTAACGGAACAAATCTCGTTGGTGCCCTCCAATTCCCGGGTGGTGAGAGTGAACTTCTGGCCGGCATGCAGGTTCTCAGAGCCGTTGGCAAAAACGCCCAGACGGATTTCCGGGCCTTTGGTATCCAACATGGCAGCGACCGGCAGATCCATTTCTTCGGTCAGAGCGCGCAGCGCATCCAGGCGTCCTTTGTGCTCCTCGTAATCACCGTGGGAAAAATTGAAACGGGCCACATCCATGCCGTTTTCAAGCAGCTGACGAAGAATGCCAGGCTTGTCGGTGGAAGGTCCCATCGTGCAAACGATCTTTGTTTTACGCATATACAAATGCCTCCATGGATTCTTTATTCATAAACACTGTACGGCGCTATTATACTACAATTTTGAACCTCTAGACAAGTCCCAGTGCATTTTTTACTCGCATTTTACCAATTCAGATAGTTCATAAGGCATCCTGGTGGAAAAAATGATGAAACATTTTACATTTTTGCGGCCATAGAGTATAATATACCTCACAATGGCTTATTGTAACATTCTCTATTTTGCGACAGGAGACTATAGACTATGGCAAAACGAGTCTTTCTCATTGTTCTGGACAGCTTTGGCGTCGGCGCGGAGCCGGACGCTGCGCAGTTCGGTGATGCAGGAACCAATACACTGGCTGCGATTGCAGCCCATCCCAATTTCAAAGGCGATCATCTGGCAGAACTGGGCCTGTTCAATCTGGACGGAGTGACTTGCGGTGTACCCGCAGAGCACCCCATCGGAAGCTTTGCGCGTTTGCGGGAGGCGAGCGCGGGAAAGGATACCACCATCGGACACTGGGAAATCGCCGGTCTGCTCAGCGCAGAGCCGCTGCCGACTTTCCCGGACGGATTCCCGCAGGATCTGCTGGACGCATTTACGGCCAGGACCGGATATAAAGTGCTGTGCAACAAGCCGTATTCCGGTACCGAAGTCATCCGCGATTACGGGGAGGAGCACATGAAGACCGGGGCTCTCATCGTATATACCTCGGCGGACAGTGTCTTCCAGATTGCGGCCAACGAGGCTGTTGTGCCGGTGGAGAAGCTCTATGAAATCTGCCAGCAGGCCCGGGAACTGCTGACCGGCAAGTATGGCGTGGGCCGTGTGATTGCCCGTCCGTTTATCGGAGACTGTGCCGCCAACTTTACCCGTACCTCCCGCCGTCATGATTACAGCCTGGTGCCGCCACGGGATACCATGCTGGACGCCCTGCAGGCAGCCGGCAAGTCCACGATCGGTGTTGGAAAAATTCATGACATCTTTGCCGGAAAGGGTGTCGGGGAAACGATCCGCACCAGCGGCAATACAGAAGGTTTGCAGGTGACGCTGGAACTGGCCGACCGTGACTTTGAGGGCCTGGCCTTTGTGAATCTTGTGGATTTTGATATGCTGTACGGGCATCGCCGGGATGTGGCAGGATACGCGGCGGCGGCGGCAGAATTCAATGACTGGCTGCCGGCGTTCCGGGCCAGGATGCGCCCCGGGGATATCCTGATGGTCACTGCCGACCACGGCTGCGACCCCAGCTACACCAGGACCACCGACCATACCCGGGAGTATGTGCCGTTTTTGATCTGCGGCGACGAGATTCAGGCCGGTGTCAATCTGCATACACGGTACAGCTTTGCCACCATCGCAGATACGGTCTGCCAGAGCCTGCATGTTCCGTATTGTCCGGCTGGCTGCGGAGTCTATGATGAAATTCACAAGTAAGATGCCGCTTGTTCTGCTATATTTGCTGACAGGAGCGCTGGTGGTTTATTCCATAGGGCTGGCTTTCACCAGCAACTTCAACATGGGCAATCTGATGGTCTGGCTGCTGACTGCCGGGGTGACGGCCTACGCAATCTGGCACAAGCCGCTGCATGCCTGGCTGCATGCGCCCGGCTTGGGGCGCGTTGTCTGGTGGATTCTGGTGGCCGCCGGCATTTGCTATGCACTGTTGATTGGGTTTGTGGCAGTCAGTGGTTATGCCAATCCGCCCACGGGACAGGAAAAGGTCATGATTGTGCTGGGAGCCGGATTGCGCCGGGATCGGCCGAGTACGCTGCTACGGTACCGCCTGGATAAGGCATACGCCTACGCGGCAGCACACCCGGATGTACTGATCATTACAAGCGGCGGGCAGGGACGCGACGAGTGGGTGCCGGAAGGGCAGGCCATGCGGGATTATCTGATTGGAAAGGGATTGGACCCCGAACGGATTGTTGCGGAAAATGCCTCCACCTCCACGGAAGAAAATTTTGCCTTTTCACTGGAAATTCTCCGCGAGAGAGGATATGATGAATCTACCCCCATTGTGTATGTGTCCAATGCTTTTCACTGCTATCGGGCGGGGCGTTATGCACAACGGGCCGGTTTCACGACGGCGAGCGCTCTGCCCGCTGCCACACCCTGGCGCAGTGTGATCCCGTGCTATCTGCGGGAGGCGCTGGCGCTTGCCTATTATTGGGTTTTTAAAACATCTGCCAGCGGGCCGATGCACGCGCTGGTAGGATTCTTGGATTTGAACAAACGATTTTTTTATCAATAGGAGGGAACTGCCATGCAGATCCGCTATTATAAGGAATACAGCCGATATCTGGACCGGGATATGGAATTCAAGGCCTACGGGCATGCCGGACGGCCCATCATCATTTTCCCGTGCCAGAGCGGCCGGTTTTATGACTGGGAAGACCGGCATATGTGTGACCTGGCGTCGCCCTGGATCGACAGCGGCAAGTTGCAGATCTTTACCGCAGACAGCATCGACCCGGAAAGCTGGGATAATCACGGGCCGGAGCGTCCCCGCATCGAGATGCAGGAGCGGTGGTATAACTACGTGTGCGAGGAACTGACCCCGCGCATTCTGCAGATCAATCGCGAACAGGGCGAAGACCACACTGGTCGTGTCCTGGTGGGCGGCGCCAGCATGGGGGCCGGCCATGCAGTGAATTTCTACCTGCGCCGTCCCGACCTTTACAATGGTACCATTGCGCTCAGCGGTCTGTATTCTTCCCGGATGTTCTTCGGCAATTATATGGATGACCTGGTATATCGCAATTCTCCCTGCGATTACATGCGCAACTTCCCGGAAGATCACCCTTACAAAAAGCTCTACGCACAGGCCGATAAATTCATCATGTGCTGCGGACAGGGAGCCTGGGAAGACGATCTGCTGGCTTCCACCAAAGAATTGCAGTCCATTTTGGAGAGCAAGGACATCCATCCCATTGTGGATATCTGGGGAACCGATGTCTCCCATGACTGGCCCTGGTGGGAAAAGCAGTGGACATACTTTCTGCAGATGACACTGGGCAATCCGTAACCGTTCAAAGCGAGCAAGGAATATCGTATGGATTTTTGGCATGATGCCGTGTCACAGAAGCGCTGGCTGCGGCGGCTGATCCTGTTTATTGTGGTTCTGCTGCTGCCGGCGATTATACTGGCCTTTTACGCGCGTCCGTCCGCAGACGATTATGTCTATGCGGCGCGTACCCATGCGGTGGTTCAGCAGTACGGCGCAGACTGGCTTCGCCTGCTGGCGGCAGCGTGGGACACAACGGTCTATTTCTTCCAGAACTGGCAGGGGTTGTACGTTTCCGGTTTTGTGCTGGCCCTGCAGCCGGCGATTTTTGGAAACCAATGGTATGGACTGACCTTCCTGTGCGTTCTGGTACCGTTGTTTCTCTGCCTGTACGGCTGCACCTGGCTTCTTGTGCGCCGGCTGGAACCTGCCCAGAAGCGGCTTCCGCTGGCGCTGACGGTTTTGCTGGTGTTTGCGTTTGTGGAAGGCATGCCTTCTCCTGTGGAAGGCCTTTACTGGTTCAATGGGGCTATGAATTATCTGCCGTATTTCTCCCTCGCGGTGCTCAATGCAGGGCTCGCTGTAGCGCTGTGTGAACCGAAACGTGTTTCGGCCGGGCGCCGGGTGCTGTTTGCGGTGTCGGGTTTTCTGATTGGCTGGATCATCGGTGGAGGACACCAGGTGGTCGGGGAACTGAATGCTCTGATCCTGATCTTCCTGGCGGCGGTGTGCCTGCGGTGCAAAAATTTCTGGCTTGTCCCGGCGCTGGTGGCATCCATTGGCGGACTGATTGTCAATGTGACCGCCCCGGGAACGCGGGTGCGTGCCGATGGCTTTGCCCAGGCTGGAATGGCGGAGGCAATCGTTAAGAGTTTTGTTCTGGCAGCCATGCAGTGGATCCGATGGCTGGATGTGCCGCTGCTGTGCCTGCTGGTTCTGCTGGCACTGCCGCTGTATCATTTGGCCGCCAGTACGCAAGTGCCAGACCGGCTGTTCCGCCATCCCTGGCTGGGACTTGCCGGCACGTTTGTGTTGATGTGGGCTATGATTTTCCTGCCTTCCTATACCATGGGAGGCATTGGCGCCGGCCGTCTTCTGAATGTGGTCTGGATGACCTTTATTTTGGGGCTCACGGTTTCGGAATTTCTCTTCTTCGGTTGGTTTGCGCGTATCCGGATGATTCCGTTGCACAGGGCCGAACAGTTTGTACAACGGCATAGCAGGTATCTGCCGCGGATCGCGGTGATGCTGCTTGTCTGTATGGCCTGTGTTGGAAGCCATACCGTCAAAGAAGGACAGGACAATTATTTTGCCACCAGCCTGGAAGCGGCGTATGAACTGGCCAGCGGAGAAGCGTCCGCCTTTGCGAAGGCGTTGGATGCGAGAGAGGCTTCCCTGAGTGATCCGGACCGGCCGGATGTGGAAATCACACCGCTGGGGGAGGAGGAGCGGCCCTGGCTGCTGTTTTACACGGATGTGTCGGTGGGACCCGACTTGTGGGGGCTGACACCCTACTATGGAAAGGAATCTGTAGAGGTCGTACCCAAAACTGACGAATAAAAAACTCCGCGGAGAATTAATTTCTCCGCGGAGTTTTTGATAGACAGAAAACAGCAATCAAGCACGTTCCTGCACGTAATGAATGAAAGCATCCCGTTCGGAACTGGTCCGAAGGTTGACAGTATACATCCGGTCTCCCATGTCCAGACGGAGGGCGGGAGGGAGTTCGTCGCACATCTTCATGCGGCTGCCGTAGCGCGCCATGATCTCCTCATGGGAATGCTTGTAGGTATGGCAGTCACGGCGGGAAGCGTACACACAATAGTACTTCGGCCCGTTGAGATCGAGATTGCGGACTTCATCATAGCAAACCATATCAGCCCAGATCTGGTAGCAATCCACAGAATTCGCGTAGTTGATCATGTCCGGGGTGTAGCCGCCGGCGGGGCGCATATTGACTTCCAGCGCCACATAATCACCCTTGCGGCCGAGCCCGGGCTTGTCTGCCTTCAGCTGGAAAAATTCACAATGGAAGAAACGGCTCTTGGCGCCGAATGCTTTGATGGTGCGGAAACCCACGTCCTTCAGCGCGGCAGGCACCGATTTCTGGGTCCAGTAGGCAAGATCGCCCTTCTTGCTGACGATCTCCAGCAAAGGCGTGGGGAAGACGTTGGAAGTGTAAAACAGCGGTACACAGTGGGAATCGGCTACACCATCGAAGCTGACAATGGTGCCGTCAATGTATTCCTCCATGATATAGGGGACACTGGGCTTCTTGGCAAAGAAAGCCTGCAGATCTTCCTCGTTCTTCAGCTTGTAGGTGGCCTCTGCACCACAGCCGTTATCGGGCTTCACAATCACAGGATAGCCGACGGTGCGAATGAAATCGCGGGCGGCGTCTATGGTGCAGACCATATGATGCCGCGCCACCGGGACACCGGCTGCGCGGTAGCTTTCCTTCATTTTGCTCTTGAACTTGATGCGCTGGATAAAATCGTTCTGCGCACCGGTGGTAATATTGAAATCCGTGCGCAGCTGGGCATCCATTTCCAGCCAGTACTCGTTGTTGGATTCCAGCCAGTCGATTTTGCCATAGTGGAAGGTGAAATAACCAACGGCACGAACCATCTCGTCGTAATTGCCCAGGTTATCAACCCGGTAATACTCGGTCAGGCAATCTTTCAGCTCGTTGGGAATCTCATCGAACGGTGCGTCACCGATGCCCAGCACATTGACACCGTTGCGGCGCAGGCGATCACAGAAATTCCAGTATGTTTTGGGAAAATGGGGGCTGACAAAAATAAAATTCATGAATTGTTGGACTTCCTCTCTCACAAAAGGTGATTATACAAACTGGTTTCGTTTGGGATCGTATTCATATCCCACTTCTGCAAGTGCCGCACGCAGGGAGGCTTCATCCGCTTCCTCCTCCTCGCAGAAGATGGCCAGGCTGGCGTCACGATCACGCAGTTTGGTATTCACGTAGCTAAGCAAAATAATCGGGTCACGGGGCAGCATAGGAAAACTCCTTTATGATCTCGAAAAAGAGAAAAAGCCGGTCACGCGAAGTGACCGGCAATTTTTCTTTCCAATCAGACCGCGCGGGTAACTTTACCAGAGCGCAGGCAGCGGGTGCAGGCGTAGATATACTTCGGGGAACCGTCCACGATCGCCTTCACGCGCTTGACATTGGGGTTCCAGGTACGGTTGCTCCGACGATGAGAGTGAGAAACCTTGATACCGAACGTGACACCCTTGCCACAGCAAGAACATTTGGCCATAATTGCTTGCACCTCCTTTTCAATAGCTTTACAATTATAGCGAATATTTCCTTAAAATGCAAGCCCTTTGCACAAAAAAGTTGGACTTTTTTTGTAAAAACGTCCTTTTGCGCGTGTGGGGCACAAAACCGGACCGGCATAAGGCCTTCAGGGCTTGTTTTGCGCCATTATCTACGATATAATAAGGTGATTCTTTCAATGGGGTGGTGTTTCCTGTGCAGGGCTTGCTTTCGCCCTATGAGATTGTACTCTATCTGCTGCGGGCTCTGGTCGTACTGGTTGCCATCCCGTTCCATGAGGCGGCGCATGCCCTTGTCAGTCACTGGCTGGGAGATGACACGGCGGTGCGCGCAGGGCGGCTTTCCCTCAATCCTGTGCGCCATTTCGATCTGCTCGGTGCACTCTGCATGCTGATTGGCGGTGTGGGCTGGGCAAAACCGGTGGGCATCGACGTTCGGAACTATAAGAATCCCAAAGTCGGCATGGCTATTTCGGCAGCTGCCGGGCCGGTCAGCAATTTCTTGCTGGCCTGGGTCTCCATGATTGTATATAAGTGTGTGATCTACAGTGGACTGGGAAACAGAATTCAGGCCCTGATGCTTTTCTTTTACTATATGGTGGCCATGAATTTGAGCCTGGCCGTATTTAATCTGATTCCGATTCCGCCGTTTGACGGAAGCCGTATTGCACTTCTGTTCCTGCCGCGAAACCTGTATTTCAAGGCCATGCGGTATGAAAGGCAAATCATGCTGGCGGTTCTGCTGCTGGTGTTTTTGGGGCTTCTGGATATCCCGCTTTCCGTGGCGGTGAATTTCCTTTGGGACCGCCTGGCAGAAGGAACGTGGTTTGTGGATGGGCTGTGGAGGTAGCTTTGCAGGAAATACTGACATTTAAACTGGAAGACTTTGAGGGACCGCTGGATCTGCTCCTGTATCTGGTGGGGAAAAATAAGATGAACCTCTATGATGTAAACATCATGGAGTTGATCGATCAATATACCACAGCCATCCGCACGCTGCAGGAGAATCGGATGGATGTGTCCAGCGAGTTTATTGACATGGCGGCCCATCTGGTGCAGATGAAAAGCGCTTTGCTGCTGCCGCGCAGCCCCGAGGCGGAACGCATGAAGGCAGAACTGACCGGGCGGCTGATTGAATACAGCGCCTGCAAGGAAGTGGCAGCCCAGCTGGGAAGCCGAGCACGGGATCTGTATACTGCAGTTCGGCAGCCGATGCCGCTGGTGGGAGCGGCTGAATATACCCGGCGCCACGATCCCAACCTTCTGGTACAGGCATGGTTTAATTTGATGGGACGCAGCCTGCGCAAGCGTAAGCCGACGCAGGAGCGTTTTGAACCGCTGGTTGCTGCGCCGTTTGTTTCGGTGGCCAGCCGGGTGTCCCATATGCTGCGGGGACTGCTGCGCGGCAGTCTGCATAAGATCAGTCAGTTGTTCAGCCCGGAGGAAAGCCGCAGTACCAATGTGGCTACATTTCTGGCGCTGCTTGAGCTGATTCGCGCCGGACGCATCCGCGTGGACGCCAGCGGTACCATGGACCTGGACCGGGGCCATCACAGACAGAAGGAGGACACAGCCCATGAATGAAGCACAGCATTTCGGCGCTCTGGAGGCCATGCTGTTTGCCCATGCGGAACCGGTGGAAACGGAAAGACTGGCCGATGCGCTGCGTCTTCCCGTAGCGGACACGCAGGCCTTGCTGGAAAAGCTGCAACGCCGATATGACGAACAGGAGAGCGGCCTGGCCTTGCTGCGATTTGAGCCGGACCGATGGCAAATGACAACACGGCCCTATTACGGGGAGGTGGTCAAGCGGATCCTGGATACCCGGCGCAACGCACCTCTTTCCCCGGCCGCGCTGGAAGTGCTGTCTGTGATCGCCTACAACCAGCCGGTATCCCGCAGCTTTATTGAGCAGGTCCGCGGTGTGGACTCTTCGTCCACCGTCACGAAGCTTTTGGAAAAGGGCCTGATTGAAGAAGCGGGACGTCTGGATCTGCCCGGCAAACCAGTGGCGTTTCAGGTGACCGATACGTTTCTGCGCGTATTTGGTCTGGGAAGCCTGAATGACTTGCCGCCGCTCCACGATGAAGTGGGCGATGCGGCACCGCAGCAGGCGGAAGAAGCGGAAAACGACGGCCCCGAACAGTTGGAATGGAAGTGAGTGCCAATGCCTGTACTGCTTGCGGTACTGAAAATTCTGGCGGTTCTCCTGGCGATACTTTTGGCTCTGCTGATCACGGCGCTTCTCTTGCCGCTGGGATTTTCCATTGAATATCGACCCAGCCGCTTCCGGATGACAGCCATCTATGGACCGCTTCGGAGAACCATCTGGTCCCATCGGATTCGGCGGCAGGGAATTTCCCGAAAGCCTCCTGCAGAGAAAGCGAAAACCGTAACGGCTGACCATGTGGAGGCATGGAATCCGCCGCCAGCGGCGGACATTCCAAAGAAAGAGGAGGCCTCCCGCAGCATGGATGTGCCGGCCGGCAAGAAGGCGGACGAAAAATTGCCGGAGGCAGCTGCGCCGGAAGAGGAGGAAGAGGAACTTCCCTCCGGTGTCATGGGGCGCCTGGAGCGGATGCTGTCCTTGCTGGAGGAAGACCCGAAGGCTCTGGCACATTGTGTCTTTGGTCATGTGCGCTGGCTCCATCGCCATTCTGTTTTCAAAATGGGCATCCGTCATGCGGATGTGTACTGGACCGTGACCTGTGAGGATGCCGCTGCAACAGCCATCGCCTACGGCGCAGAAATGGCGGCACTGAATACGGCACTGGCTTTGATACAGCAGACGGTGCGGCTGCAAAGTGACCGGCTGTGGCTGGAACCTGACTTTACGGGGGCAAAGCATGACGAACGTCGGATTGCCTGCACGGTGTCGGCCAGCGCTGTTTTGATGCTGCATCTTTTGTATCGCATCTGGAAAGATCCGCTGCTTCAGCCGCAGGAACAACCGGAACCACAGAAGATCTGATGAATTTACAATACGTTTTTGGGAGGAGTTTACTATGGCAGAACATCCGATTCAAGGTCTTATGGGCGTTACCATCGACAAAATCCGCGAAATGGTGGATACCAGCACCATCATTGGTGATCCCATCCGTGTGGATGCCGCTACCACGATTATTCCTGTGTCCCGCGTAACGTTTGGGTTTGCGTCGGGTGGCTCCGATGTGGCGCCCAAATCCGACAAGCAGATGTTTGGCGGCGGAACCGGTGCAGGGGTATCGGTAACGCCTGTGGCATTCCTGGTTATTTCGGGCGGAAACGTTCGTACGGTACAATTGATTGAAAAGGTGACGGCGGTGGACAACGCCATTGCGGCGTTGCCGGATCTGGTGGAGAAGATCACTACCATGATCAAGAAAGATAAGCCGGACGAGTCTTCGTCCGAGGCATAAGGAGTAAGCATGGCAGAACAACGAATTCAGAAAGTGCTGGCGGACCAGGGAATCTGTTCGCGCCGCGAAGCGGAGCGGCTGATCGCTGCAGGAAAGGTCAAGGTCAATGGACACCCTGTGGGTCTGGGGGATAAGATGGACCCCGATTATGACAAGGTGTCCATAGACGGTAAGAACGTGCGCATCGTGCGCAAGCGGCAGTATACCTATATCATGCTGCACAAGCCGCGTGGATATCTGACGACGCGCTCCGATGACAGGGGACGCAAGACCGTGATGGACCTGGTGGCGGATGTTCCTGCCATGCTTCGTCCCGTGGGGCGGCTGGACAAGGACAGTGAAGGCCTTCTGCTGCTGACCGATGACGGCGCATTCATCAATCTGCTGACCCATCCGTCCGGCGGCGTGGGCAAGCTGTACCGCGTGACGGTCAATCCCCGGGCTACCGAAGAACAGGTGGTGCAGATGGCCTCCGGCGTGGTGCTGGACGACGGTGTGCGCACCCAGCCCTGCGTGATTCATGTGGTGACGGATGAACCGGGACGCACCGTCCTGGAGATTACGCTCCACGAAGGGCGAAATCGTCAGATCCGCCGGATGTGCTCTGCGGTTGGACTGCAGGTGGTACGCCTTAAGCGCAGCGCCGAGGGTCCCGTGAAGCTGGGCATGCTGCAGCCGGGAGAATACCGTGAACTGAAGAAATCGGAAGTCACGGCTTTGCGCAATGCGGCACAGAAGAACACCCGTTCCACTCCGGGGCAAAAGGAAAACGCCTCTCACCGTTCCGGCCCGCTGACACACAAGAAGGTGTAAAGCAGGCAAAACGGCGCAGGAAACATGAAAAAAGTAGAAAAAATCCAGAAAAGCTGAAGCGTTTCCACTTGTGGAATTTTACACAAAGTAGTATAATTGTGCCAAATGGCATATTTTTTATGAACATTTTCACAAAAAACAGTCAGTCTTATCATGGGAGGTCACTGTATGGCAGCAAACAAACCCGGCAAGGCAGAAATCCTTGCAGCATTTTTTGACGACGGCGCGTATTCGCCGCTGTATACGGAGGGCGCCGTCAGTGCGGCGTATGGCTGTGCCAACGGGCAGAGCGTGTACGTTGTGTACGAAAACGGCGAGGCTGTGGGAGTGCAGGATATCAAGAACAATATCCGCGTTCTCGAAATGGCCGCCGAAACCGGCGCACCCGTTGTTACTTTCTATAATTCCACCGGCGCCAAGCTGGACGGCGGTCTGGAGCTTCTGAATGCGACGGCCGCTCTGACTGCAGAGATCGCACGGGTTTCCGGCGTTGTGCCGCAGATCGCGGTGATCACCGGTACCTGCGCCGGCACCAATGCCATCAATGCAGCCGCCGCGGATGTCTGTGTTATGGCTGAAGATGCAGAGCTTTTCCTGAATGCGCCGTTTACCGCACAGGACAGCGTCAGCGGAGCCGGTTCGGCTGAGTTCGCCGCCAAGGCGGGCGTTGCGGCTGTGACGGCGGCGGATGCTGTGGCGGCTGCCAAGCAGGCGGCCAGCATTGTTGCTCTGCTGCCCGCAAACAACCTGGCTGGTCCTGCGCTCTTTGATTTCGCGGCACCGAGCAAGAGCCTCAATCTGGGCAAATACACGGCGGCCGAGGCTGTGGCGGCGCTGGCCGACGCGGACAGCGCTGTGGAGCTGTACAGCGGTTACGGCAAGCATATCGTCACGGCGCTGGCCACCATCAACGGCAGCGCGGTGGGCATTGTTGCAACCGAGAAGGAAGCTATCTGCCACAAGTGCACCGCCAAAGCGGCCCGTTTCGTCCGCCTGTGCGATGCTTACAGCATCCCAGTCGTGACCGTTGTCAACAGTGACGGTTTCGTCAAGAGCGAGGGCGACGACGAGGCAGGCGGCATCCGCCAGGCTGCCCGTATGGCCGGTGTCTACGCCGAAGCGACCACCGCGAAGGTGGCAGTCCTGGCCGGTGAGGCGGTTGGCCCTGTGTACACGGTCTTCGCCGCTTGTGCCGACTGGCGTGTGGCTGTGCAGGGCGCGACGATCGCGCCGCTGGCCCCGGAGACTGCCGTCAGTGTCCTGTACAAGGATGAAATCTATGCTTCCGATAATATTGCCGAGGCTACCAAGGCAAAGGCTGCTGCGTATGCCAAGGATGTCTGCGGTGCTGCTGCGGCGGTGCAGAACGGCGCTGCCGATGCAGTTTGCGCTGCGGCGGATGTGCGCGGTGCCGTTGCACAGGCTCTGGATATGCTTGCCAGCAAGCGCGCGGTTCGTCTGGCCAAGAAGCATGGCAACATTACGCTGTAAGCAACCGCTCACAGAATAAAATCATCAACCTTGATTTTTAAGGAGGAACTCCCTATGAAAAACCTGATTGTTACCGTCAACGGTGTTGCTTACAATGTCACGGTCGAAGAGGGCACCGGTGCTCCCGTTGCCGCTGCTGCTCCGGCGCCTGCCGCTGCACCTGCTCCGGCTCCAGCTGCCGCTCCTGCCGCCCCGGCTGCTCCCGCAGGTGCCGCCGGTGCTGTCGCCGTCAACGCGCCCATGCCCGGTAATATTCTGGACGTGAAGGTGAAGCCCGGTGATTCCGTCAAGGCCGGCGACACGCTGCTCATCCTCGAAGCCATGAAGATGGAAAACGAGATCAGCGCTCCGCAGGACGGCACCATTGCCACCATCGATGTGCGTAAGGGCGATGTGGTGGATTCCGGCGCTCTGCTCTGCACCATGAACTGATCGAAAGGCTAGGTGAATGACATTGGCTAAGAAACCGATTAAAATTACCGAGGTCGTTCTGCGCGATGCACACCAGTCTTTGCTCGCAACCCGTATGACGATGGATGAGATGCGCCCGATCCTGCCCGAGATGGACAAGATCCCGTATTTCTCCGTTGAATGCTGGGGCGGCGCCACCTTTGACTCCTGCATCCGCTTCCTCGATGAAGATCCGTGGGAACGCCTGCGCATCCTGCGCAAAGAACTGCCGCATCAGAAGCTGCAGATGCTGTTCCGCGGCCAGAATATGCTGGGCTATCGTCCCTACGCCGATGACGCGGTGGAGTACTTCGTGCAGAAGTCCGTGGCCAACGGCATCGACGTGATTCGTATCTTTGATGCGCTGAACGATCCGCGCAACCTTGAGACGGCCATCAAGGCTGCCAACAAGGAAGGCGCTCATGTGCAGGCCTGCATCAGCTATACGCTGAGCCCCGTACATAACAATGAGTATTTTGCCAAGTATGCCAAGACGCTGGAAGAGATGGGCGCCAACTCCATCTGCATCAAGGATATGGCAGGCCTGCTCAAGCCTTACACCTGCTACGACCTGGTCAAGGAACTGAAGTCCACGGTCAAGATCCCGGTGGATATTCACAGCCACTATACGGCCGGTCTGGCTTCCATGTCCATTCTCAAGGGCATTGAAGCGGGTGCCGATATCGTGGATACCGCCATGAGCCCGCTGGCGCTGGGCACTTCTCATATGCCCACCGAGAGCCTGGTGGCTGCCCTGCAGGGCACCGATTACGACACCGGTCTGGACCTCAACCAGCTGAATGTGGTGCGTGCCTACTTCGCCAAGCTGCGCGAAAAGTACATTGCCAACGGCCAGATCAGCCCGAAGTCCCTGGGCGTCGATGCCAATACGCTGCTGTATCAGGTGCCGGGTGGCATGTTCTCCAACATGCTCAAGCAGCTGAAGGATGCCGGCAAGGAAGACAAGCTGGATGAAGTGCTGCTGGAGATTCCTCGTGTACGTGAGGATGCCGGTTATCCGCCGCTGGTCACTCCGACCAGCCAGATCGTCGGTACTCAGGCTGTCTTCAATGTGATCCTCGGTGAGCGCTACAAGATGGTCACCAAGGAGTTCAAGGGTCTGGTTCATGGTGATTACGGCAAGACGCCGGCTCCTATCAAGAAGGAGTTCAGCGACTTTATCCTGAAGGGTGAAAAGCCCATCACCTGTCGCTTTGCCGATACGCTGGAGCCTGAGATGGACAAGCTGAAGGCTGAGGCCGCCAAGTACGCCATCCAGGAAGAGGATGTGCTGACCTACGCCATGTTCCCGCAGGTTGCCCCCAAGTTCTTTGAGAAGCGCAATGCCCGTCTGCAGGGTGTGGATGCACTGCATGCGGATTACGAGAACAAGTCTCATCCTGTCTGATTGAAATTTTGCCGCCCTCGCTTTTGCGAGGGCGGTTTTGTGTTATCCATGTAAAAAATCAAGGTAAAGGCAGGGGAAACCGGCAGTGCCACCTTGCATCTTGGCTGTAAAAATAGTACAATATACAATATATGTTTTTGTGCGACCGGAACAAAGGTATACAGCCACGAGGTGTAGGATATGGTTTTAAGCATGACAGGTTATGGCCGCGCGGGTGCGCTGCTGCATGGCCGTGATATCAAGGTGGAATTGAGAAGCGTCAATGCCCGGTTCTTTGAATATTCCTCCCGACTGCCGCGGTCCTGTGCATTTTTGGAGGATAAACTCAAAAAGCTGGTAGCATCCAAGGTCAGCCGTGGAAAGGTAGAGTTGAATCTTTCCATTCAGACAGTCACGGCGGCCGATACCGTCATTTCGGTGAACTGGCAGCTCGCGCGGGGATACCGGGAGGCTCTCAACGCCATGTCGGAGCGCATGGATCTGAAAAATGATGTGACGGTTGGCATGCTGGCCCGTTTTCCGGATGTGCTTGCCCAGACAGCGGCGCCGACGGATGAGGAAGAACTCTGGCAAGATGTGCAGTCGGTGGCCGAGCAGGCGTTGACATCTTTTGTGAGCATGCGTGCCACGGAAGGTGAAAAGCTCAAGGAAGATGTGGAAGGGCGCCTGACAAGCATTGAAAAGCTGGTTGCGCAGATCGAAAAGGACAGCGCAGGGCGGGTGCAGGTGTACAGTGACAAACTGTATGCCCGCCTGCGGGAATTGCTGGAAGACCGGAATATTGATGACGCACGGATCGTGACCGAAGCGGCCATCTTTGCGGACAAAACGGCGATTGACGAGGAAACGGTTCGTCTGCACAGCCATGTGGCCCAGTACCGGGAAATTCTGGAACTGAACGAGCCCATTGGCCGCAAGCTGGACTTCCTGACACAGGAACTGAACCGGGAATCCAACACAATCGGTTCCAAATGCCAGGATGTGGCCATCACACGTCTGGTGGTGGAACTGAAATCCGAAATCGAGAAAATCCGCGAGCAGATCCAGAACATCGAATAAGGGGTCACCATGAAACTGATCAATATCGGATTCGGTAATATGGTCAATGCGGACCGTGTGATTACCATTGTCAGTCCGGATTCAGCGCCCATCAAGCGTCTGATTCAGGATGCACGGGAGAAGGGCGCACTGATCGACGCCTCCTACGGGAGAAAGACCCAGGCTGTGTTGATTATGGATTCTGATCATGTGATTCTGTCAGGCATTTCGCTGGACAGCATTACAGGACGTTTTGCGCAAGAGGAAGAGGAAAGGGACAGGCAATATGAAAGGTGAAAAATATCTGTTTGTGGTTTCGGGACCGTCGGGAACAGGCAAGGACACGGTTGTTGCCAATCTTTTGAAGAAGCATCCGGAGATTCAGCACACCGTTTCAGCCACAACCCGAACTCCTCGTGAGGGGGAAAAGGACGGCATCAATTACCACTTTATGTCGGTGGCTGATTTCGAGGATCACCTGGCCCACGATCAGATTGTGGAACACACCCAGTACTGCGGCAACTACTACGGTACGCTGCGCAGCGAAATTGAAACCCGCATGGAGCGCGGAATTCCGGTGATTCTCGTTATCGAAGTGGAAGGCGCCGGCAACATCAAGAAGATGTATCCGGGAGCCACGACGATCTTCGTCTTGCCGCCGGACATGCAGGAACTGGAGCGCCGCCTGCGCAACCGCGGTACCGAGAATGAGGAAACCATCCAACGCCGTCTGGAACGTGCCAAAACGGAGATTGCCCACTCGGCGGAATATGATGAGCATGTGGTCAATGGCCAGGTGGAAACCTGCGCGGACGATCTGTATTCCATCATCGAGGCCAAACTTCAGAACGGGAAGGACGAATGATCCTGACAACGGCGCAGGCCGCGGTAGATAACGCGACGATCCACTTTGACAAGCTGTATTCCTATCGGATACCGGAAAGATTACAAGGGGGCGTCTGGCCCGGAAGTATGGTACTGGTTCCGTTCGGAAAAGGCAACAAGCCCCGTATGGCGGTGGTACTCCGGGTGGAGGAGCAGCAGACCGAGGAAACACCCAAGCGGTTGAAAGAAATTTTCGACGCTGCGCCGGAACAGGCGAGGCTGACACCGGATCTGCTGGAACTGGTTTACTTCCTGAAAGACAGGACCTTCTGTACCTGGTTTGAGGCCGTGAAAGCGGTGATCCCTTACGGAGCGCAGTACCGGGCGGCGGTGGTTGACGGCAAGCCGGTCATGCAAAACCGGCTCAGCCGTTCCACCGAACGGCTGTACACCCTGGTGGGGGAGCTTCCTTCCAAGCCGAAACCGGGGCCGCGGCAAAAAGCAGCGGTGGAGGCACTACGCGCCGGACCGCTCACTGCCCACCAGCTGGACGAGGTGGGCATCTCCAAGACCACACTGGATACCCTGTGTGCCAAAGGGGTTCTAACCGTATCCGAGCAGGATAAGGCACTGGATCTTTTTGCAGACATTCCCTTTGCACCGCAGCCCATTGACCTGGCACCGGAACAGCAGCAAGCCTTTGATTCCCTTGCGCCGGATCTGGAAGACGGAAAGCCCCATGCGGCGCTGCTGCATGGAGTGACGGGCAGCGGCAAAACCATTGTGTTTTTGAAGCTGATCCAACGTGCACTGGAACTGGGGCGGAAAGCGCTGATTCTGGTGCCGGAAATCAGCCTGACGCCGCAGATGATCCGCCGGCTGAAATCCACATTCGGCAGCCGTCTGGCGGTGCAGCATTCGGCGCTCAACAATACCGAACGGCTGCTGCAATGGCGGCTGATCCAGCAGGGGCAGGCAGACATTGTGGTGGGCACGCGCAGTGCGATTTTTGCGCCGCTGCAAAATATCGGCCTCATCATTATGGATGAGGAACAGGAGCACACCTACCAGAGCGAATCGGCACCGCGCTATGATGCGCACGACGTGGCCAAGAAGCGCGCAGCAATGGAAAACGCCTTGCTGGTATTTGCGTCGGCCACCCCCCTGACCGAGACATACCACGCCGCCGAAAGCGGTAAATATAAGCTGGTGACGCTTACCCAGCGTTACGGAGGCCGTCCGCTTCCTCAGGTGGATTTCATCGATATGCGTGCGGAACTCGCGGCCGGCAATCCCCGGGAAGTAAGCACCCGGATGATCCGGGAACTGCAGGAGAACCTGGACAACGGGGAACAGAGCATTCTGCTTCTGAACCGGCGCGGGTACAATACGGTGGCAATGTGTGCTACCTGCGGCCATGTGCTGAAATGCCCCAATTGCAGTGTGCCGATGGTCTATCACAAACCGCAGCAGGCTCTGATGTGCCATCATTGCGGGCATACCGTGCGGCCGCTGCCACAGACTTGCCCGGAATGCGGCGGAAAACTCAACTACAGTGGTTTCGGCACGCAGCGCGTGGAAGAGGAACTGGCGGAATTGCTGCCGGGAGCACGGATCCTGCGGATGGACCAGGATTCCACCAGCCAGAAAAACGCCCACGAAACGATGCTGGCACAGTTTGGGCGGCAGGAATATGACATCCTGCTGGGCACCCAGATGGTGGCCAAGGGCTTGGATTTTGAAAAAGTCACGCTGGTAGGGGTTCTGGGTATTGATTCGCTGCTTTTCGGCCAGGGATTCCGGGCGTACGAAAGTGTCTTCAGCCTGGTCACCCAGGTGATCGGCCGGGGCGGCCGGGCGGCTCTGCCGGGCCGCGCGCTGATTCAGACGACGGTGCCCAATCACCCCGTGCTGCAGCTGGCGGCCGCGCAGGATTATGAAGCGTTTTACCGTGAAGAGATCGCCTTCCGCAAGTTCGGACTGTATCCGCCGTTCTGCGCTTTCTGTGTGGTCGGTTTTGTGGGAGCAATGGAGGGAACCGTTGCCATGGCAGCCCACCGGTTCGGCGCGTTGCTGGCAGAGCGGGCGGCAGCGCATCCCAAGATTCCGCTCCGCCTTTTGGGCCCGGCGCCGATGGCCATCACGATGCTCAACGGGAAATATCGTTACAAGCTTACGCTGAAATGCCGCAATGATGCGGCGTTCCGGGCGCTTTTGCAAGAGACACTGGATGCTTATGCGCAGGAAAAATTGCCGCAGAAGGCATCGGTCATTCTGGATTTCAACTCCGATGGAGATATGTAAAGATAACTGGAGGTTATTCTTATGGCACTTCGTACCATTGTTCAGGACGGAGACCCCATTCTGAAAAAGGTCTGCCGCCCTGTCACAAAATTTGACGAACGTCTGGGCGTTCTGCTGGACGATATGAAGGAAACGCTGCTGGCTGCCAATGGTCTGGGCCTTGCAGGTCCGCAGGTCGGCATGATGCGCCGGTTGTTCATTTGTCTGGACGAGCGGGACATGCCCGAGGAGGTTCCGGACAATTACGAATACAAGGTGATTGAATTTATCAACCCCGAGATTCTGGAACTGAGCGACGAAAAGGTGGAACTCTACGAGGGCTGCCTGTCGTTCCCGGGGCACAATGGTGCCAT
Source organism: uncultured Subdoligranulum sp. (assembly GCF_963931595.1). Classification (GTDB taxonomy): domain Bacteria; phylum Bacillota; class Clostridia; order Oscillospirales; family Ruminococcaceae; genus Gemmiger. Next base: position 1,253,166 of record NZ_OZ007030.1, on the reverse strand, counting down.
CGCCCGCTCCAAGCACGTGAAGGTGAAGGCCCAGGACCGCCACGGCGAATGGTTTGAGATGGAAGCGGACGATATGCTGGCCCGCTGCATCCAGCATGAGAACAATCATCTGGATGGCATTACCATCATGGATTTGGCCACCCATTTCTATGAGGATGATTATCCCGAAGAAAACGAGGACTGATACATGAAAATCCTGTTCATGGGAACGCCTGACATCGCAGCGGAAAGTCTGGAAGCGCTCATCAGCGCGGGACACGAGATCTGTGCGGTGTTTACCCGGCGCGACAAACCTGTGGGGCGCAAGCAGATCCTGACCGCGCCGCCCGTCAAGCAGATGGCGGAAAAACACGGCATCCCGGTATACCAGCCGCGTACGTTGCGGGACGGAAGCTCCGACGACCTGATCCGCAGCCTTGCCCCCGACATTGTGGTGGTGGTGGCCTATGGATGCATCATTCCGCCGCAGCTTCTGCATGTGGCACGGTATGGCTGCATCAATCTGCACGTTTCGCTCTTGCCCAAATATCGCGGTTCCGCTCCCATTCAATGGGCTGTACTGAATGGAGATCCCCGGACGGGTGTTTCCATCATGCAGCTGGATGAGGGACTGGATACCGGGGATGTGCTGCTGGTGGAACCGGTGGACATCGGGCCGGAAGAAACAAGCGGCGAGTTGTTCGACCGTGTCAGCACCGTGGGGGCGAAAACGCTGGTAAAGGCGCTGGAGGCATTGGCAGCCGGTGCCCTCAAGCCGACGCCGCAGCAGCATGAACTGGCTACGATGGCGCCGCCCCTGAACAAGGAAATGGCACAGTTTGATTTCACGCAGCAGGCATCCCACATTCACAACTGGGTGCGCGGTATGAATCCGTGGCCGGTGGCGTGGTTTATGCATGACGGCAAACGTATCAAGGTGCTTGAATGCCGCTTGGCGCAACAGCAGAAGTCCGCATCGCCGGGAACGGTGATCTCACTGAAACCGCTGACCGTCGCTGCCGCAGACGGTGCTGTGGAACTGCTTACCGTGACGCCGGAGGGCGGCAAGCCGATGACCGGCACAGCCTGGGCGGCGGGACGCCGCCTGAAAGCGGGGGATTGCCTGTGACGCCGCGGCGCCTGGCCGTAAAGGCGCTGATGCATCAGGAGCAGGCCGGATACGCCAATCTGGTACTGGATGCAGAACTGAAAAAATGTACGCCGGCTTTGGACGGACGGGACGCGGCTTTCGCGGCACGCATCTTTTACACTGTGCTGGAATATCAGCCGCTGCTGGATTTTTTGCTGGATCGGTTCAGCAAAAAGCCGGTGGCAAAACTGGATGCCCCGGTGCGGGCCATCTTGCGCGCCGGACTGGCCCAGGCGCGGTATATGGATGTGCCGTTGCCTGCGGCGGTGAATGAATCTGTGAAACTCACGAAAGCGATGGGCAAGACAAGCGCGTCCGGCATGGTAAATGCTGTGCTGCGCCGTGCGGCGGTTTTGCCGGTCCGGCAGGAAGACTTCCGGGATCCATTGGAACGGCTGCAAATTTATGATTGCCTGTCCCGTTCCGTGGCAGCGCTCCTGTATCGGGAGTATGGCGAAGAGGCTTTCGCCATAGCAGAGGCTTTTCGTAACCGTCCTGTCTCTGCGGTACGCGTCAATACGCTGTGCACTGATGATCAGGCCTTGACACAAGAACTTCGGGCGGAAGGGCACACCGTGCATCCCGGACCGTGGCCCCATGCATTGATGGTGGATTTTCAGGGCTCGCCGGCATCGGGACAGGCCTTTGCACAGGGCAAGTACCATGTGCAGGGACTGGCCAGTCAGTTCGCAGCTCTTGCCTTGGCAGTACGGCCGGGGCAGAAAGTCATGGACCTCTGTGCAGCTCCGGGAGGCAAAAGCCTGACACTCGCGGAGCAAATGCAAAACAAAGGCACTCTCATCAGTGGAGAAGTGGTCCCCGGAAGAGTTCGTCTGATCGAAAAAGCGTTTGAGCGCTGCGGCATCCGCTGCGCGCGTGCTGTTCATAACGATGCTACTGTTCCGCAAAAAGAGTTGGGCACCTTCGATCGGATCTTGTGCGATGTGCCCTGTTCCGGTCTGGGGGTCATTGCCAAAAAGCCGGATATCCGGTATAAAGATCTGGAAGGCATGGAAAATTTGTGCGCCATTCAGCAAAAAATCTTGCAAAATGGTGCGGATGCTCTTGCCGAAAACGGCCGTTTGGTGTATTCTACCTGTACAATCAATGTGCAGGAGAATCAAAACCAGATTGAAATTTTCCTCAAAAACAATCCCCGGTTCCGCCTTGTAAAACCTGAACTGACTTTGCCGGGTATGGAGCAAGGAGAATTCGGCACGCTGTTTTTGCCGCATAAAACCGGAACCGATGGCTTTTTTGTAGCCATTTTGGAAAGAAATTCTACATAATTTTGGTTTATACTATACAGATGGGAAGGGGGGACTCCTATGGAGAAAAGCCAGAAAATTTGTCTGTCCGATTACACGCTGTCGCAGCTCACAGGATATATCGTAGGGCTGGGACAGCCGAAATTCCGTGCCAAGCAAATTTTTAAATGGCTGCACCAGAAACTGGTGACGGAGTTCGCCCAGATGACGGATCAGCCGAAAACGCTGCTGGCTGTGTTGGAGGAACAATGCACCATTGCAGCACCCGCCATTCGCCGCAAACAGCAGTCCAGGGACGGGACGGTGAAGTATCTGTTGCAGCTGGCGGATGGCAACTGTATCGAAACTGTTCTGATGCGGTATAAATACGGCAATACAGTTTGTGTTTCCACCCAGGTCGGCTGTGCGATGGGATGCCGCTTCTGTGCGTCCACCCAGGCAGGACGGGTGCGGGACCTGACCGCCGGAGAAATCGCATCGGAAATCTATACAGCGCAGAAGGATTCCGGCGAACGGGTCTCCCATATCGTGCTGATGGGCATCGGGGAACCGCTTCACAATTTCGACAATGTGATGGATTTTCTCGAGATCATTTCCTGCCCGGAAGGCGTCAACATCGGTATGCGCAACATCAGCCTTTCCACCTGTGGCCTGGTCCCGAAAATTGATGAACTGGCCAAACGGCATCTGCAGCTCACTCTTTCGGTTTCGCTGCATGCGCCGGACAACGTGACCCGTTCCAGCATGATGCCGGTCAACGATGCCTATCCGCTGGAAGAACTGATTCCGGCCTGCCGCCGCTACCAGAAGGAGACGGGCCGGCGAATCAGCTTTGAGTATTCCATGGTGCGGGGCGTCAACGACAGTTCGGAAATGGCGCAGAAGCTGGCAGACCTGATTCACGGGATGGGGGCACACGTGAACCTGATTCCCATCAATCCGGTGGATGGCAGCCCCTACTCGGCCACCGATGAGGCCAACGTCCGTCGCTTCCAGCAGGAACTGGAACATTTGGGTGTGAATGCGACGGTACGGCGGCGTCTGGGAACGGATATCAGTGCCGCCTGCGGACAACTGCGGCGTGAAGATGCCCTGGCTGCCCAATGAATCGACGGGTATCCGGACTATCCCTGAATTTTTACTGAATCTACCAAGGAAAGGAACATCCTGCATGAAGATCGCCGCGATCACCGATATCGGCAGTTGTCGCCAGGAAAATCAGGATAATTACTGTGCGCAGCAGCTGGCGGGCGGTACGGCCTGGGGCATTGTATGTGACGGCATGGGAGGAGTCAATGGCGGACGTATTGCGGCGCGCATTGCCACCGATACCATGCAACAGTACTTTGCCCGGCAGATGCGTGCTTTACAGCCGGGCGGAGAGAAGAGCTTTATTATGCGAGGGTTCGATGTGACGAACCGCGCGGTGTATGATAAGGCTACCTCGGATCCCGAGATGCTGGGCATGGGAACCACCGGTGTGTGTGCATATGCCGGAAACGGATATGCGCATATCGTGCACGCGGGGGATTCCCGTGCGTATCTGTACCATGAAGGTGAGCTCCGGCAGATCACACGGGATCACTCAATGGTTCAGCAACTGGTCGACAGCGGCCAGATCACCCGGGAACAGGCTTCCCTGCATCCGCAAAAGAACCTGATCACCCGGGCGCTCGGTGTGGCGGCCAATATCGTACCGGAATACAACCGCTGTGAGATCGAGGCAGGCGATATTTTGCTGCTGTGTACGGACGGCCTGACGAATATGATTCCGGACAGCGAGATTGCACGGGTGCTGAAAGAGGTTCCTTTCTTTGATGCAACCAGCATTCTGGTGGACCGCGCTTTACAGGCGGGCGGTCAGGACAACATTACGGTTTTGCTTATGGGCGTGGAAACGACGGAGGTCAACAATGGATAATCTGATTGGGAAACGACTGGATGGCCGGTATCTGATACAAAGTCTGGTCGGCGTCGGCGGCATGGCCAACGTCTACCGTGGCGTGGACGAGCGTACGGGAAACGCCATCGCGGTGAAGGTACTGAAAGAAGAGTTCCTGGACAACGAGGAACTGGTACGCCGCTTCAAGAATGAGTCCAAGGCCATTTCGATTCTGGATCATCCGAATATCGTGAAGGTGTACGATGTTTCCGTTACCGATAAACTCCAGTATATCGTGATGGAATATGTCGACGGTATCACGCTGAAGGAATACCTCAAGCAGCGCGGCGGTGCACTGACCTGGAAGGAAACGGTGCATTTCGCCACACAGATTCTGGGGGCGCTGCAGCATGCCCATTCCAAAGGCATCATCCATCGGGATGTAAAGCCGCAGAATATCATGCTGCTGGCCGACGGCTCCATCAAGATGATGGATTTCGGCATCGCCCGTTTCTCCCGCGCCCAGAGCCAGACGGTCAGCGATAAGGCCATCGGTTCGGTGCACTATATCAGCCCGGAACAGGCCAAAGGCGACAGGACGGATGCGCGCACGGACATCTACTCGGTGGGCGTTATGCTGTACGAGATGCTTTCGGGACGCCTGCCGTTCGATGGAGATGGCGCGGTGTCCATTGCCATCATGCAGATTTCTGACAAGGCGAAGCCGCTGGCCCAGGTGGCACCCAATGTGCCGGAAGGTCTGCGTCAGATCACCGAGAAGGCCATGGAAAAAGATCCTGCCAAGCGGTATCAGAGCGCGCAGGAAATGCTGGAGGCCATCGAAGCTTTCAAGCGCAATCCCTCCGCCCGCTTTGCGTACGAGTACCGCAACACCCAGGACAACCCGGAAAAAAATATCAACCGAGTGGTAAATAACGTGAAATCTCATAACAAAGCCGGCAATATCCGCACAGGGGAAGCCCGTCGTGCGGGAACGTCCAACCCGGGACGCAGCAAGTCTTCCAGAAAAGTGCGCAAGGAGAAAAAGCCGTTCTCCGTGCTGCCGATTTTCTTCGGTATGGCCGTGGCTTTTGTCATCGGCGCCGCGATCCTTGTGTACCTTATTTTCACCAATTCCAGCAACCTCCTGTTCTCCAACCGCGCGGATGTGACGATCATCAATTTTGTGGGGATGACACTGGACGAATACCGGGCGTCAGATTATAACACGCTGCTGAAGCTTCAGGAAGCGGAGGAATACAACTCCACCTACCCGGCCGGTACGATCATCCGGCAAAACCCAAAAGCGGGCCGTACGGTCAAGGAAGGTCAGAAAATCACCCTGACGGTCAGCCTTGGTACCCAGTATGTGACGATCCCCGAGACCAAGAACATGGTGGCGGAGGATGCCGAGAAGACCCTGAAGGATATGGGGCTGAATGTGCTGCAAAAACCCATGCAGGACAATACCGTTGCCAACGGTGCCGTAATTTACACCAGCCCGGCTGCCGGTGAAACGGTGGAAGGCGACTCCACGGTGATTCTGTACGTCAGCCGTGCGGTGATCAGCAACACCAACTACGTGCCCAGCGTCACCGGCAAGACCCTGGATGATGCCAAAAATGATCTGAAGGTACTGAACTTCTCGGTGCGTACAATTGAACAGGCCAGCGATCAGCCTGCCGGAACCGTTCTGAACCAGTATCCGGAAGCTGGCACGGAAGCCCGGGTGAGTTCCATCATTACGCTGGTGGTATCCACCGGCGTGCCGGAAACTCCGGCAGAGACACCCGCACCTACAACTTCCGACGGTACCGTTCAGGAAAGCTGGTGGTGGAGCAGTGACGGCAGCCATCAGATCCACCAGTTCCCCGATGGGTCCATGGTGAACGAAAATGGCGTTGCCTGCGATGCGCAGGGTAACCCCATCTGACGAGTGACGAATACAATGAATTATATTACCAAAGGCATTGGCGGCTTTTATTATGTTCGCACGCCGGACGGCGTGGTGGAATGCAAAGCGCGCGGTATTTTCCGCAAGCGTGGCATCACGCCGGTTGCAGGAGACAACGTGGAGCTGTCGGCGGACGGGGCAATGATCGAAGAGATCCTGCCGCGCAAGAATGTTTTTGTCCGGCCGCCGGTAGCCAATCTGGATGTGCTGTTCATTGTGGCCAGCACTACGCAGCCGGTCCCCAGCACACTGGTTCTGGATCAGTTGGCCGCAGCAGCCATCTACAAAGGCGTTCAGCCGGTGCTGGTTGTGACCAAAGCGGACCTTGCGGCAGCAGATCAGCTTGCCCAGGACTATGCCACCAGCGGGATCCCTTTGATTCCTCTTCACTACGAATCGGGAGAGGGCCTGGATGAGATACGCCAGTATATCAGGGGCCATCTCTGTGCCTTTTGCGGAAACTCCGGCGTGGGCAAGTCCACCTTGCTGAATGCCCTGGCTCCGGAACTCAAACGGGAGACAGGACAGATCAGCCAGAAACTGGGCCGCGGCAGGCATACCACCCGGGAGGTGGAAGTGTTTGAAATCTGCGGCGGAAGACTGGCTGATACCCCGGGGTTTGCCAGCCTGGAAGCGCAGAAACTGTGCCGCATCCCCAAAGAAGAACTGCAGCATACATTCCCGGAGTTTGAACCCCATTTCGGACAGTGCCGGTTTACGGGATGCTCCCATCGCAGCGAAGTGGGCTGTGCCGTGCGTGATGCAGTGGAACAGGGAGCCATCAGCAAGTCCCGGTATGCCAGTTACCTGGCCATGTATGAAGAGGCCAATGCCCGGAAAGAGTGGGAAAAATGAGCAAACGTGCCGTTGTGTTTTCAGCGGTCCCCATCGGAAGGGAGATGGCCAGCTATTTGCAGCCGCAGGACTTTATCGTGGCCTGTGATGCCGGGTATCGGAATGCCGCCAGACTGGGAGTTCGCCCGGATCTGATCGTCGGTGACTTCGATTCGGCGCCGCAGCCGGAAACCGACCGGCAAACCATTGTGTTGCCCCACGTGAAGGACGATACCGATACCCAGTACGCGGCCCGTTGGCTGGTGGAGCATGGGTATGACGAGGTGGTTCTGCTGGGCGCGTTGGGCGGTGCCAGAATCGAACACATGTTTGCCAACATTTCTACCGGCCTGTATCTGGCGCTGCATGGTGCAAAAGCCATCCTGGCGGATGCCAGAAGCGAGATGCACTATCTATTGCCAGGGTGCCCTCTTGCCCTGGAGCGGAAGGACTGGATGTACTTGTCGGTGTATGCCCTGGGCGCTCCGATGACCGGGGTGAACCTGCGGGGTGTTTACTATCCTTTGCAGGATACAACGCTGACGGAACTGGATTACCCGCTGGGCACAAGCAATGAATTTACGGAACCTGTGGCGCACCTGGATTGCGCTACAGGGCATGGCTTAGTTGTCCTGACGCGGGCGGACTGGTAACACCCGCCGGCATTGCTTCATAGTATGGCATACATCCCGAGCGAAAGGAAGGTGTATGCCATGCATGTGGTTGTGGTGCGCTGCCCGCGCGCGCTGCGCTGGTTGCTTCGTGCAGCGTTCAAAGTCTGAAACCTTTTTTGCAATACCCCTGCCCTATGGCAGGGGTTATTTTTTTGCCCTGCCGCATATACATGCACCAGACAGCAACCAAGCGATGAATGGAAAGGGGCAATACACATGGAACTCAAGGTGTTTAAAGACACCATAGCTGCCTATGGAGGCCGTTGGGAAACACGGCTGGAACTGCCGGTGGAAACAGAGATCCTGATCCCGGATTATCTGCCGGCCGTGTTCAAGATCGTAAAATGCCTGATCGAACCGGTGGTTCTGCAAAACCAGGTGACATCGGGCCGCTGGCATGTGGAAGGGTATCTTCGCTGTACCGTCTATTATCAGAGCGAAGAACCCGGCTGCCGATTGTACCGTACGGAACAGAAATTTGCATTTGAAAAGTCGGCCGAGCTCCCGGAGGGCTCCAGCGCAGAAGGCCCCGCCCAGATCTGGGGAGAAACAGAATACTGCAATTGCAGGGCCGTCAGTGAGCACCGCATTGATCTGAGAGGTGCCTACATTCTGTGCGGAGCGGCGGTACTTCGTAAGGAATGTGAACTGCTGACCTCGCTGGCAGACTGCGGCATTGAGCAGCGCACAAGAGAGCTGGATGGACTGCAGCGGGTTTGCGCCGAAGAAAAAACGCTTACCGCCGAAACTACCCTGCAGATTCCTGATGCAGGTGAAGCCGTATTGGATATCACAGGCTGTTTCTCCTTGACCGGCATCACAATGCAAACGGGCCAGGCCAGTGTACAGGGCACTTTGCAGATGCAGGTATGTTACCAGGCGGCAGATTCTGAAGAACTGGAAGTGCGGCAAAAGGAAATTCCCGTACAGCAGACCGTTGAGCTGGCGGGAGCCTCAGAAGAAGATACCTGTATTGCCTGGGGACGGGTTCAGGCCTGCACGCTCACGGCGGCGGATGCAAGCGGCGAATCGGCCCTGAACGTTTCCTGGAAGCTGCACCTGGAGGCGTGGCACAGGGCGGTTTGTACGGTGGTGGCGGATGCCTACTCGACGGTCTGCCAGACGCAGACGGTGCAGACGGTCTGCAAGCTGCTGGATACGGCAACGGATCTGCAGGGGAAAATTGATGTCGTCCTGGAGGATGACCTGCCGGATCCGCAGGTCACCGTCAAAGGATGTTTTGTCAGCCTGGGGGCGGCTGTTCCGGTGCAGGAACAAAAAGAAGGCGGTTCAGCTATCTCTCTGCAGGGAAAGGGAACGGCCCATGTCTTTTGCGCGGATGTGCGCGGGGAACTGACCTGCTATGATAAACCGTTTACCTGGCAGACCCAGCAAAGCTGGCCCGGAGAGACCGCAGATGCGGTGGCCTGTATGGGGGCTTGTGTGTCCAAAGTATCCAGTTCCAAAATCGGAGGGCGGCTCCGTGTGGAATTGGAAATTTCCACCCAGGGTATGCTACTGCAGGCGGTGAACTGTGAAGCACTGTGCGAAGTGGAGCTGGGTGAAGAGTACGCGGAGGGCAAGGATGGCCCGGCCCTGTATATTTACTATGCCCAGGCAGGGGAACGGATCTTTGACATTGCTAAACGCTACCATGCGCGGGCAAAGGAACTTGTGGAGGCAAATCGGTTGGATACGGATGGCCAGGCCCCTCAGGATCTGGCCACGGGAACAGCGTGTCTGCTGATTCCGGCGGCGCTGTAAAGGAGGAACGACTGTGACCCAGGAACAAATCTACCAGAACATTGCACAGCGTACCGGCGGGGATATCTACCTTGGCGTGGTGGGACCGGTGCGCAGCGGCAAGAGCACGTTCATCAAGCGGTTCTCCGAACTGATGCTGCTGCCGCATATTCAGAACGAGGCGCTGCGGGCCCGAGCCAACGATGAATTGCCTCAATCTGCGGCCGGGCGCACCATCATGACCACCGAGCCCAAGTTCATCCCGGAAAAAGCCGTGAATATTGAGTTGTCCGGCGGCGGCAGTTTCCGTGCCCGCCTGATTGACTGTGTGGGTTACATGGTCGAGGGAGCGTTGGGGCATGAAGAAAACGATGCACCGCGCCTGGTTAAAAGCCCCTGGTATGACCATGAGGTGCCCTTCGACCTGGCGGCCGAGACGGGAACCCGCCGGGTGATCCGGGAGCATGCCACGGTGGGCGTGGTGGTTACCACTGACGGTTCGGTGGCGGACCTGCCGAGGGAAGCCTATCAGGAGGCGGAACAGCGGATTGTGGCGGAGCTGGATACCATCGGCAAGCCCTACATCATTTTGCTGAACTGCGCCGAGCCGGAGTCTGACGATGCACAGCAGCTGGCCGCCCGCATGACAGACTGGTATCACCACACGGTATTTCCCATCAACTGTCTGACAATGACGGCGGAGACAGTGGACCGGCTGCTGCAAAAACTGCTGTATGAATTCCCGGTGCGGGAAATTGCCGTGCAGATGCCGAGCTGGGTGACGATGCTGGAGCCGGGACACTGGCTGCAAAGTGCCGTGTATACGGCGATGCTGAACTACGCAGAAACCGTCCATAAGATGGGGGATGTGGCAGGACAGCGGCCGCAGCTGGATTGCGAATATATTGTGAGTACTGCACTCACGGGAATGGACCTGGCCACCGGCAGTGTGCGTATCAACGCGGGTATCGCGCCGGATATCTTCTACCGTATCCTGGGCGAGCAGACCGGCCTGGAGATTGTGGATGAGGCCAGCCTGTTGCCCTGTGTTGTGAGTCTGGCACGAGCCAAAAGAGCCTATGACAAAATCAAATCGGCGCTGGATCAGGTAGAGGCGACAGGCTACGGCATTGTCATGCCGGGAATCGATGAACTGACCCTGGAAGAGCCGGAGATTGTGCGGCAAGGGGGACAATATGGTGTACGGTTGTCGGCCAGCGCCCCCAGTTTGCATATCATGCGTGCCAACATCCATACGGAACTTTCGCCCACAGTGGGCAGTGAACAGCAGGGGGAGGAACTGATCAAAAGCCTGCTGGCGGATTTTGAAACAGACCCCGGCAAACTGTGGAGTACCAATATCTTTGGAAAAAGTCTCAATGAACTGGTCAGCGAGGGCGTGCAGGCCAAACTGCTGCACATGCCGCAGGAGGCGAGAAACCGTCTGCAGGTGACACTGGAGCGGATCATCAATGAAGGTTGTGACGGACTGATCTGTATTTTGCTGTGAGATGGGGGAGAGGCCTGTGTTGAAACGAATGACCCGACAGGAAAAGGAGCGACGCGCGGCACAGGAGGAACTCAAGGAAACAATGCAGGCACTGCGCGCCAACGAGGCAGCTTTTGGAGAGGCGCAGGACCCGTTTTACATTGAACAGCTGACCTATCAGCATGCAGCCCTGATGTGCCGGTGCCGTGCCCTGCTGCGTCTGCTGCGTGCGGGAGGTGAAGATCCATGACCAATTGGTGGCTGGCAGGTGCCGGGGCTGCTCTGGTGGTGATTGGCCGCTGCGCTGCCCGCCAGCGCCACCCTGTCAGGGCCCTGTTGAGTGGTGCACTCTGCGGTCTGGGGGCTCTGGCGGTGCTGGCTCTGCTGGAGCCGGTCACAGGGGTTGTGCTTCCGCTGAACCGCTTTACAGGTTTTGTCTGTGTGGTGTTGGGAGTGCCTGGCGTCATTGTGCTGCTGCTCTTGCAACTGCTCTTATGACACTTGCCAAGGATGGAATTTTATGCTATACTAAGCCGAAAACGAGTGGAACATACGGCGGCGGGACAGTTCGCAAGAACTGCCTGAGGAAAGTCCGGGCTTCACAGAGGCATGGCAACTGCTAACGGCAGCCGGGGGTGACCCCAGGGATAGTGCAACAGAAAGAAACCGCCGCGTTTTTACGCGGTAAGGATGGAAAGGCGAGGTAAGAGCTCACCAGCGCACTGGCGACTTTGCGGCTATGTAAACCCTGCTTGAAGCAACATCCGTATGGGACATTATGCGGAGCCTCGCGCGTCCCGGTGATGGCGTGAGCCTTGCGGCGACGCAAGGCCAAGATAGATCGTCGTTTGATACAGAACCCGGCTTACGGTCCAGTCGTTTTTATTGAACGTTCCGGCATACCCGCAGCGTTACGGCGCGGGTGTGCCGCTTTTTGTTGTTTCTGGATGCCCAAACATTGGGTTTGCATCACCGAAGCCTTTGTGCTATAATGACCCTATATGGGTACAAAAGGAGGACGCACGGGATAATGGAACTGCGTTATGTCGTGCCACCTGAGTCCGAAGGCATGCGCCTGGGAATTTTCTTGCGTACCTGCGGCGTGACCGCCGGGCTGATCAAGTCAGTCAAGCACGTGGGGCAGGGCTTTTTTGCCGATGGACGGTCGATACATACCGATCAGATCGTTCATGCCGGTCAATGGATCACCTTTGCTTTGCCGCCGGAACCTGCTACCAGCGTGACGCCACAGCCGATTCCTTTATCCATTGTATTTGAGGATGAATTTGCCGCGGTGCTGAACAAGCCTGCCGGTCTGGCAGTCCATCCCACCTTGAATTATCCGGACCATACTCTGGCCAATGGCTGGATATATTATCTGAAGAGCCAGGGAAAAAGTGGTGTGTTCCGTCCCGTCAACCGGATCGATAAAAATACCAGCGGCCTTGTGCTGTGCGCACAGAATGCTTTTGCTGCTCCGCTTCTGGCAGGGCAGGTGTCCAAATGTTATCTGGCAATCGTGCAAGGGTCCCTGCCGCTGGGACCGGGGCGGGTGGAGGCACCTATAGGCAGACGAGGCGATTCCATTATCGGCCGCTGTGTAACGTCCGACGGCAAGTACAGCCTGACAGAGTACACGGTACTGGCCGCAAGTTCCGATTATAGCCTGGTGGCGTGCAGGCCCTGCACAGGAAGGACGCATCAGATCCGCGTGCACATGGCGTACATTGGTCATCCGCTGGCGGGGGATACCCTCTACGGCGGGACTGCGCAGCGGATCGGGCGGCATGCCCTGCACTGCGGTGTGATGCATTTCGTTCATCCGGTCACCCGGGAGACGATTCGGGTATCCTGCCCGATGCCATCGGATATGGAAGCGTTGGCGCAGGCTGAACATCTGCTTGACGGATGGTCGCTGGAGCAGTTCTGAACTTATCGATCCGGACGCAATCGCCTAGTCTTGACCACGTTCTGACGCGGAAAGGAGACCCCGTACATTGAATTCCACCCAGACTGATAAACAACCCAATCAGAAAAAGAAAAGCGGTCTGTCGCAGCGTCTGGACGACTGGCGCTGCAAGCGGACGGTGCGTTCCATGCACCGCAAAAAAAAGAGGGACAAGCGTCGCCGCCATATGTCGGGCATATTTGAAAAAATTCCTTATGCGTATATCGTCGGCGATTTCTTGTACATGGTCGGTTTTTGGGCCGAGTATGCAGGCGTCTGTGCCTGGCGGAAGCTGCGCGGTATTGTGGGGGCTATCGCGGCAACCATCGGGAACCTGTTGCTGCTGATCGTGCGACCGTTTGTGCTGGGAATCCTCACCTTTGTGGAGGACCTGACCAGCCCCTTCACAAGGATGGCTTCCGGCCTTCGCCACATCCGTGAACTTCCGAATCAGCTGGAGGAAGAGGATGCCGGGCAGATCCGCGCGGCCAAGATGCAGTATTTCCGGCGTGGTGTGAAGAAATACTACCCCATCGTCTGGAACGCGATCACTTACTTCCTGCCGGCGCTGGCAGCTGCCGCACTGGTTGTGGTTGTCCGCAACGGGCTCAACCTGCGGTTTGTACTGAACGTTCAGGTGAACGGTGAGAGCGTAGGCTATGTGGCAAACGAACAGGTCTTTGAAAATGCCCGCGACGATGTTCAGTCCCGTATCAACACCGCCAAGAGTATGCTTGTGGAGAGTGGCGCAAATGTGCCGGATACCCAGTGGGATGTGTCACCGACCTATACACTGGCTATTTCCGGCCAGACGATGACCGAGAGCGAAATCGCCAACGCCATTCTGCGCACAGCCAGCGATGAGATTATCGATGCCACCGCTGTGTACATTGATGGCGAACTGCGGTTTGTTACCACCGAGGGCGATCATCTTCGGGCTTACCTGGAAAGCATCAAGGAGCCGTATGAGGATCCCACCGATTCCTCTGTGTATACGGCCTTTGCCCATGAGATCCGCTTGATGGATGGCGTGTATCTGAATGAGTCCATCAGTTCTTATTCGGATATCATCAACGAACTGAACGCCGGGTCCGGAATCAAGACCTATACGGCGGTGGACGGCGATACGGTGCAGAGCATTGTGGATGCCACCGGTGTTTCTTTTGATTCTCTGGCGCAGATGAACCCCCAGCTGCTGTCGCTGGATCAGGAAGTGGATGCCGGTACCGAACTTATTACCGGCGCGGCTTCGGCGGAATTGCTCAAAGTCAAAGTGGTACGCCGGGAAACGGAAACGGTGGCCATTCCCTTTGAGACGCAGAATTCGGATTCTTCGGAGTATGATTTCGGCAAGGTTGTAACGCTTCAGGATGGCGAGGACGGTTCGGAGGATGTCACCTACGAAGTCACCATGATTGATGGCGTTGTCACGGATCGGCAGGCAATTTCCTATACGGTAACCAAGGCGGCGGTCCCGGAAATCACCGTGACCGGCACACGGCTGAAGAGCGGTATGGTCGCCCAGATCGGCTCGGGCAGCTTTATCTGGCCGGTGCCCAATTACACCTACGTGAGCCGCTGGATGAGCAGCGGACACCGTGGCGCGGATATCTGTGCCGCCTACGGAACCACAATTATTGCGTCGGATTCCGGCACGGTCGTGGCGGCAGGCTGGCATTATTCCTACGGCAACTACGTGGAAATTGACCATGGCAACGGCTATAAGACACTGTACGGACACATGTCTGCCATTTCGGTTACCCAGGGCCAGGCAGTCGCACAGGGCGATAAGATCGGCGAAGTGGGTTCCACCGGCAACTCGACCGGTAACCATTGCCACTTTGAAATGTTTTATAACGGCAGCCTGTTCAGTGCCCAGACCCTGTTCCCCAATATGTAAGCCCGCTTAAAAAAGTGGCTGTACACCGTAGAATGCTGGCTATTTTTCACAAAGTTTTTGCATTCATAATGAGGAACGCTTTTCAAATAGCGTGCGATGGTGTATAATAAAGCAAAGTGTGCAAAGGTATGCTGACGGATATATTGTCCTGTCGGTGTATCGCACAAAGGAGAGCTACATTTGGAAAAATTTGTGATCCGCGGGGGAAACCCGCTGCATGGTGATGTGAACATCGGCGGTGCCAAAAACGCTGCGGTGGCCATTTTGCCTGCCACGATTTTGGCTGCAGATAAATGCTTGATTGAAAATTTGCCCTGTATCAGCGATGTGATGGCTTCGCTCCAGATTCTCAGTGAGTTGGGAGCCAGCATCCGTATGGTCAGTCGCAGTACCTATGAAATCGATACCACCCATATCGACTGCACTGAAGTGTCCAACGAACTGTCCCGACAGATGCGTGCCAGCTATTATTTCCTTGGGGCTTTGCTGGGCCGTTTCGGGACCGGTCAGGTCGCCATGCCGGGCGGCTGTAATCTGGGGCCGCGCCCCATCGATCAGCATCTGAAAGCGTTCACCGCTTTCGGTGCGGATGATTCGGTGGAATACGGTCAGATTCACGTCAAGGCTGACAAACTGGTGGGCGCCCATGTTTTCTTTGATACGGTTTCGGTGGGCGCCACGATGAATGCCATGCTGGCCGCTGTGCTGGCAGAAGGCACGACCATCCTCGAAAATGTGGCGCGCGAGCCGCATATTGTGGACCTAGCCAATTTCCTTAATATGATGGGGGCTGATGTGCATGGCGCCGGCACCGATGTGATCAAAATCCATGGTGTCAAAAGTTTGCATGGCTGCAATTATGCCATCATTCCCGACCAGATTGAGGCTGGCAGTTACATGGTCGCCGCAGCAATCACCAAAGGTGATGTGATGCTGCACAATATTATCCCCAAGCATCTGGAACCCATCACCGCCAAATTGCGGGCGGCGGGTTGTTCCATCCAGGAGTATGATGACGCTCTGCGGATCACCCGCACCGGTACGCTGAAACCGCTGAAGGTCAAGACGATGCCGCATCCCGGTTTTCCCACCGATATGCAGCCGCTGATGACAGCGCTGCTTACGTTGGCGGAAGGTACTTCCATTGTTACAGAAGGGATCTGGGAAAATCGGTTCCGCTATGTGGATGAACTGATTCACATGGGGGCCAACATTCAGGTGGATGGACAGGTCGCCGTCATTGAAGGTGTGAAAGAACTGCGTCCTGCACCGCTGCGGGCAACCGACCTCCGTGCCGGTGCCGCGATGGTGGTGGCTGCTTTGGCTGCCAAAGGCGTGAGCGAGATCGACGAGACAATCCATATTGAACGCGGTTATGAAAACATCGTGGAGAAGCTGCAACTCCTGGGAGCGGATATCCGCCGTGTGGAGATTCCGGCGAATGCCATTACCCGCGCTATCTGATCAAGGCCAGTGGGCCGCCCGACGGCGGCCCACTTTTTATGGCCGTATAGTAAAAAGGAAAATACTTCTATGGCTTTATTTACCACTCTGTATTCAGGATCTTCCGGCAATTGTGGCCTAATCCTGCAGGACCGTACGTATCTTCTGGTGGATATGGGCAAGAGCTGCCGGACCACTCTGTCTGCCTTGCGCAAACTGGACCTGACCATCGGAGACTGCGCCGGTATTCTGATTACGCATGAACACTCCGATCATGTTGCCGGGCTGGACACCTTTCTCAAAAAATATCCTGTGCCCGTGTACGCGCGCGCAGACACATTGGATGTCCTGGAATCACGGGGCACTTTGCCGCCGGCGGTGGAGTGCAATACTGTGGACGGCGGTCAGACCATGGATGTGGGACCGTTCCGTGTGACAGCTTTTCCCACCAGTCATGACGTGCCCTGCTGCGGGTATAGGATTGTGACACCTGACCAGCATCGTATGGCTATCGCCACAGACCTGGGCGTTCTTACACCGGTGGTGGAGGATAACCTTATGGGGTGTGACCTTGTGGCGCTGGAAGCCAATTATGACGCCTTCAGCCTTCATGGCGGGCCCTATCCCTACTATCTGAAAAAACGTATTGCCAGCGACCGCGGGCATCTGGATAACAAAGCGTGCGCGGCGGCGATTCTGGACCTGATCCAGGAAGGCTGCAAGAAATTTGCCCTTTGCCATCTGAGCCAGACCAACAACTCTCCGGAACTGGCGCTGACCACCGTGTATAACGTGCTGCTTGCAGCCGGTATTCAGCCTGGACGTGACGTGGTTGTGCAGGCACAGACGCGCAATGACATCAGTCCTTTCCTGGAGTTCTAAGGCAGGGGGCAGAGTATGCAGAATATAGATTTGATTTGCATCGGAAAACTCAATGCCAGCTATTTCGCGGCCGGGGTGGCAGACTATCAGAAACGGCTGGGAGGCTTTTGCAATTTCCGCATTGTAGAACTCCCGGAAGTAACCATCGCGGACAAAAATGCGAGCGAAAAGCAGATTGCCAAGGCCTTGGAGAAAGAGGGCGAGGCCATTTTGCATGCGGTCCGCAAAGGCGCCTACCTGGTAGCGCTTTGCGTGGAAGGCAAACAGATCTCCAGTGAGGAACTGGCGGAACTTTTGGCGCAGCGTGCGGGCAGCGGTGCAGGCGATGTGGCCTTTGTGATAGGCTCCTCACACGGCTTGGATGAGCGCGTTAAGCGGGCTGCACAGGCAAGAATCAGCTTGGGACGCATCACGCTGCCGCATCAGCTGGCGCGCCTTGTGATGACTGAGCAGCTGTATCGTGCCTGCACCATCAACGCGGGTATGAAATATCATAAATAAAAAAGAAGTCCTGCGCTTTACGCGCAGGACTTCTTTTGTTACGCAATCAATACTTGAGCAGGCTGATGGAGTCCTTGTACGGAGTCTCCGTGGAGTTCTTCATCTTTGCTTCGTTCTTGTACTTGTTCAGCATCGCCGCACTCTTGGCAGGATCGGCCAACGTACCGGCACCGGCAATGCAGCCGCCCGGGCAGGCCATGCCTTCCAGCAGATAGCCGTTGTACTTGCCGGCTTTCGCCATCATCATCATCTTGCGGCAGTCTGCCAGACCCTGTGCACTGACTACCTTTACCTCGCGGTCAGGATCCATCTTCTTGATGGCGTTGACCACGGCCTGGGCAACGCCACCCGATGCAGCGAAGCCACGACCGTCGGCACTGGCGCTCTGGAAAGAATCCTCCGGGTTATCGGGCAGGAAATCGAAGTTGACCTCCTTGGCCTCAAACAGACCCATCAACTCTTCGAAGGTCAGGACAAAGTCCACCTCACTGCGCACCGACCGGCGGCTGGCTTCCAGCTTTTTGGCGGAGCAGGGACCGACGAAGCAGATGCGCACATCCGGGTGTTCTTTCTTGATCAGACGGGCGGTCAGCACCATGGGGGTCATCGTCATGCTGATGCAATCGGCATACTCAGGGAAGAGCTTCTTGGCCATAACACTCCAGGCCGGGCAGCAGGAAGTGCCCATGAAGGGGTGCTTGGAGGGGACTTCTTCCATGAAGTCGTTGGCCTCATCGATGGTGCACAGGTCGGCGCCGATAGCAACTTCTTCCACGTCACAGAAGCCCAGCATCCGCATGCCTTCCTTCAGTTTGGAGGGAGTCATGCCGGGGAACTGATTGATAAAAGCGGGAGCCACGATGGCGACTACCTTGTCGCCGCGCTTGATGGACTGAACCAGCTGGAAGATCTGGCCCTTGTCCACAATGGCGCCGAACGGGCAGTTGACCAGGCACATGCCGCAGGAGACACACTTGTCGTAGTCGATGTCCGCGCGTCCGTACTGGTCGGAATGGATGGCGCCCATGCCGCAGGCAGCGGCGCAGGGCCGTTCGGTTTTGACGATCGCGCTGTACGGGCAGCTGTTGACACAGCGGCCACACTTCACACAGAGGCTCTGGTCAATATGGCTCTTGCCATTGCGGAAGCTGATGGCGTGCTTGGGGCAAACCTCCTGGCAGGGATGAGCCAGACAGCCCTGGCACATGCCTGTAACCTTGATGATCTTTTCAGGGCAGCGGTTGCAGGCGAACTTGATGACGTTGATCAGCGGCGGTTCATAGTACTTGTCCGCGATGACACTGTGCTCCAGACCTTCCGTGGCCGGAACACTTTCGTCCAGGGGACGCAGCGAAAGGCCCATGGCCAGACGAATACGCTCCGAGATGATCGCTCTCTCCAGGAAGATGCTGCTGCGCAGAGAGCCTTCCTCGCCGGGAATGATCTTGTAGGGCAGTTCACGCAGCAGATGTGCGTAGTCGGACATTTCATTGACTTCGTACGCCATGCGTGCGACTTCGGTGAACACCTTGCGACGGATATCCGTGACGGGGGTGTAAATACCTCTCATTGTGATTGCTCCTTTTTGTTTGCTCCGATTTCTCCCAATCATGGTGGCGGGGCGGGGACAACCGCTCCTGTTAAAATTTTACCAAAAAGGCGGTCGTTTGGCAAGGGCCCGGACAACAAAAAACAGGGAAAATATAAATTATTTTCCCTGCATACGGATGAATCTTTATTTGATATGGTAATGGCGGACTGTTATCGAGTGAGTTCCGCACGGCTGCGCTTGCCATCCCAGGAGCCCAGTGTCACTTTGACAATATCCCCGGTATGGTATCCGGGCGCTGTGACCAGTACCGGCAGGTACTGCTTGGTGTAGCCAGTGAACAGGGTGGCGGACAGCGGCGTCTCCAGCAGCACCTCGGCAATACGGCCCTGCATCCGGGTGGCCTCCTCGGCGCGGACTGCTTCCACAGCGGCGGTCATACGATGGCTGCGGTCTTCTTTTTCGTGCTCCGGAATCTGGTCGGGAAAATCAAAGGCGGGAGTGCCCTCGCGGCGGGAATAGGGGAATACGTGGACTTTCAGAAAGCGCTGCCCAGTGACAAAGGCCATGCTTGCCTCAAAATCCTCCTCGGTCTCTCCCGGGAAACCTACAATCACGTCGGTGGTGAAGCTGACATTTTCCGGGCCGAAGGCGCGGCGGAGCTTATCGGCAATCTCGGCAAACTGGGCTGTGGTATAGGGGCGCCGCATGGCCCGCAACGTTTTGTCACAACCGCTTTGCAGGCTCAGATGGAACTGGGGGCAGAGCTTTTTCACCCGGGAAAGACGCAGTATATCCTCGTCATGCAGCATATCGGGGTCCAGGCTGCCCAGGCGCAACCGTTCCACGCCCGGGACCGCTGCGGCTTTCTCCACAAGCTCCACAAGGCTGGTGCCGTTGTCTGTACCGTAACTGGGCAGGCTGATGGCAGTCAGGACGATCTCCTTGTAACCGGCGTCGGTCAGGCGATGCAGTTCTTCCAGAATGCTGGCTTCCGCACGGCTGCGCACCGGGCCGCGGGCGCGGGGAATGACACAATAGGCGCAGCGCCGGTTACAGCCGTCTTCCACCTTGACAAACGCACGGGTATGCTCGGCAAATTTGTCCATGGGAAGCTCTTCAAAACGTTCGCCTTTTACGTGCGGGCGAATATCCACCACACGCTCCTGCTCGCCGCTGAGTACGGCTTGCACGTCCTGCAGGATCGAACGGCGGTTGCCGGATCCCGTGACTACGTCAGCTTCCGCGATGGCGGCGGCTTCCTTGGGAAAGGCCTGCGGATAGCAGCCGGTCAACACCGTGACGGCACCGGGATTCTCCCGCTTGGCACGCCGCAGCCATTTCCGGCTTTTCTGGTCGCCGAAGTTAGTTACGGTACAGCTGTTGACCACATAGACATCCGCCGGCTCCTCATTGGGAACAACGGTATAGCCGCTTTCTTCAAACAGTTGTGCCAGTGCACCGGTTTCGTTCTGATTTACCTTGCAGCCCAAGGTGTAAAATGTTGCCCGCATGGTGATGGTTCCTTTACAATCAAAAGTGTTCAATAGCGCCACTATTATAATGGAAACGGCATAAAAGCGCAATACTAAAACCGAAACGCCTCGCATAGCCTTAAACAAAGTCAATTGGCAGCGGGGGTGTTGTTGCGATGAAAAAGCGGACCGTGACCATACTTTTGTGCCTGGCACTGGTGCTGTTCTCGGTGCTGCGGGCATACGCCGAAACGGAGTCGGCCGAGACGGTTCCGGCAGAAAATCAGCCGGCTGTGCAGGCGATCACACCGGCAGGAACCCGTGATTTTGATCTGCCGTGTCAGGCGGCGATCCTGGTGGATGAGGATTCCGGTACGGTGCTGTACGAAAAAAATGCGGATGAACAGCGGCCCATTGCCTCCATCACCAAGGTGATGACCCTGCTTCTGACATTCCAGGCACTGGAAGAGGGGAAAATCCATCTGGATGATGTGGTACCTGTCAGCGAACATGCCTACAGCATGGGCGGCAGTCAGATCTGGCTGGAACCGGGCGAACAGATGACGCTCAACGATATGCTCAAGGCCATCTGTGTGTCCAGCGCCAACGATGCCGCTGTGGCGGTGGCGGAATTTGTAGGGGGCAGCGAGCCTGCCTTCGTGCAGATGATGAATGAGGGGGCAGCAGAACTGGGCATGACCTCCACCCATTTTGAAAATGCCTGCGGACTGGACCAGGAGGGGCATCTTTCCAGCGCGCGGGATGTGGCAATCATGAGCCGCGAAATGCTGCTCCACCACACAGAGGTGAGGGATTATTGCTCTATCTGGACCGATACGCTGCGGGACGGTGCCACACAGCTTGTCAATACGAACAAACTGCTGAAGAGTTACTCGGGAATTACAGGGCTCAAGACCGGGACGACCAGCAAGGCGGGGGTATGTATTTCGGCCAGCGCCGAGCGCAACGGCTTGCGGCTGATTGCTGTGGTTCTTGGGTCTGCATCCGGAAAGGAACGTTTTGAGGCCGCAACGACCTTGCTGGATTACGGTTTTGCCAACTACGAAAATGTGACGGCCGAACTGCCCGCCGACGCACCGCAGGCGCTGCCGGTAACCCGCGGAACATCTGAAGCCGTCACGCTGCAATACGAAGCTCCGCAGAAATGCCTTGTGCCCAAAGGACAGGGCGAACAACTGCATGTGGAAGTGGAATTGCCCCAGACACTGCAGGCCCCTGTCGCTGCAGGCACGCCGGTGGGAACGGTACA
Organism: uncultured Subdoligranulum sp.; assembly: GCF_963931595.1. Taxonomy (GTDB): domain Bacteria; phylum Bacillota; class Clostridia; order Oscillospirales; family Ruminococcaceae; genus Gemmiger. The sequence continues at coordinate 1,231,225 of NZ_OZ007030.1, read as the reverse complement.
CTGGAAAAGCGGCGAAACCGATTTGCAAACATTTTCCATTACAGCGGCGCAGGACGTAGAGGCGTTGAGTTTTGGGTATTGTTTCGGGCTTTTGGCGCAGAGTCTTGCCTTATCTGCTGTCTAATTTGTGCAATCTTCATGAAAAAGTCGAAAAAAATACTGGACATTTGCTTGACAATACCGACGCAAAACGGTATCATGAAGACAATCAAAACATAAAGGAGGGGCATAAAGATGGCTGTTAAATTCAATGGCAAACATCTGGCAAAGTTCATTCGTCCCGAGGAATATGAGGCAATTTATCCGCAGGTCGAGCTGGCCCATAAGCAACTGGAAACCAAAACCGGATTCGGTAATGATTTCCTGGGCTGGCTTGACCTGCCTGTTACTTATGACAAGGAAGAGTTTGCCCGTATCAAGGCAGCGGCGGAAAAGATCCGTTCGGATTCCGACGTGCTGCTGGTGGCGGGCATCGGCGGGTCCTATCTGGGCGCCCGTGCCGTGGTGGAGGCCGTCCGTGGCCTGTACCACAATGAACTGGATGACGGGCTGAAGATTTACTTCTGCGGCAATACCATCTCGCCCACGGCGCTGAATGATATCATCAAGCTGACCAAGGGCAAACGGTTCTCCATCAACGTCATCTCCAAGTCCGGCACGACCACCGAGACGGCGCTGGCGTTCCGCGTGCTGCGTAAGCTGCTGGAAGATTCTGTTGGTCCCGAAGAGGCCAACAAGCGCATTTACGCCACCACCGACCGTGCCAGGGGTACCCTGAAGCAGCTGGCCAATGAACAGGGCTGGCCGACCTTTGTGGTGCCGGACGATGTGGGCGGACGGTATTCCGTTTTGACCGCCGTGGGCCTTTTGCCCATTGCCTGTGCCGGCATTGATATCGACGAACTGATGCAGGGCGCCGCTGACGGCCGTGAAAAGTTCGGCAAGTGCAGCATGGATAACGACGCGTATCGCTATGCCATGACCCGCAATATCCTGTACCGCAAGGGTAAGAGTGTGGAGACGCTGGCTTGCTTTGAGCCGGACTTCACGATGATGAATGAATGGTATAAACAGCTGTTCGGCGAGAGCGAGGGCAAGGACCAGAAGGGCCTGATGCCCACTTCCTGCATCTTCTCCACGGATCTGCATTCCATGGGCCAGTTCCTGCAGGACGGCAGCCGCGTGATGTTCGAGACCTACGTGGACGTGAAGAACACCCGGGAGGATTTCTACATCGAGCCGCTGGAAGGCAATTTCGATGGTCTGAACTTCCTGGCTGAGCAGAATATGAGTGTGGTCAACCGCAAGGCGATGGAAGGCACGATCCTGGCCCATACCGATGGCGGTGTGCCCCTGGGCATCATTGAAGTGGATGCGCTGAATGCTCACGATGTGGGCGAGTTGATCTACTTCTTCTGGAAAGCCTGCGCAGTGTCCGGCTATCTGTTGTCCGTGAATCCCTTCGACCAGCCCGGCGTGGAAAGCTACAAGAAGAATATGTTCGCGCTGCTGGGCAAGCCCGGTTATGAGGACCGCAAGGCGGAACTGGAAGCCAAATTGCAGGACTGATGGAAACTCGCGCCGTGAGGCGCCTACGGATAAAGGAGGTACCCCCTTATGCTGAAACTGATTGTTGGAACCAAAGGCTCTGGGAAGACCAAGACCATGATTGACATGATCGACAAGGCGACCAAGACCACTTCCGGCAACATCGTGGTGATCGAAAAGTGCATGAAGCTCACCACCGAAATCAATCACGCCGCCCGCCTGGTGGATGTGGACGAGTATGGCGTCGTCGGTGCCGATATGCTGTACGGCTTTGTGGCCGGTGTGCTGGCTGGCAACTATGATATCACCGAACTGTTCATCGACGGCATCCTTCGGATCATCGATCACGATCTGGAAGCTGCGGACAAGGTTCTGAAGGCCATTGACAAGATTACCGAGAACATCGAGGTCGTGGTTACGGTTTCTGCCAATGCGGACGAGCTGCCTCAGGATCTGAAAAAGTACGTGATCTGAGCATAAACGACCCATCGTGGAAGAGGACAGGGCGGGGAAGTGGCTTTCCCGCCCTGTTTTTTGCGAAAAAAGCGAAAAAAATCGCAACTTTTTGCGGTTTTCTTGTTGACAAGCCCCTGCCACTTGTGTATACTATTTAAGCAACCTTTTGAGGTGTACTATGCAATTTGATCTGCGATCCTTTCTGGAAAACGCCAGAGTGCCTTATAAAGTGCATTTCCTGGCGGATCTTTCACAGGCAGACTTTGGCGGCTACACGCTGGCCGCTCCGGCAGAGTGCGATTTTTCGGCAACGCCCACCGCTGATGGCGCGGCGTTGCTGTTGTGTGTAAAGGCGCAAATCCACGCCGAGTGTGCACGTTGTCTGGAGCCGATTCAAAGAGAGTATGCATTTGAGCGGGAATACAACGTTCGGATGCGGGATGTGGAAGATCCTGATTTTGAATTGCCCTGCCAGGAAAAAGGCTGTCTCGACCTCGAAGAACTGGTCTTTCAGGAACTGATTTTTGAGGTCCCCACGGTGCTGCTTTGCAGTCCCGATTGTCAAGGCCTATGCCCCATCTGCGGCAAGAAGAAGGCGGCAGGATGTACCTGCCAACCGGCAGACAATGCTGCCCCTGCAGATGCACGGCTTAGCATATTAAAACAACTGCTCAGTTGAATTTCACCAAGGAGGTGTCCGATTATGGCTATCGTACCCAAGAGAAAGCATTCTCAAGCCCGCCGCGACAAACGTCGCTCTAATGTCTGGAAACTGGAGGCGCCGACGCTGGTGAAGTGCCCGCAGTGTGGCGAACTGAAGGTTCCCCATAAGGTTTGCGGCAAGTGTGGCTACTACAAAGGCCAGGAAGTCATCAAGAAGGAAGCGTAAGCTTCTTGCTAGGGGAGGGCGATGCCTTCCCCATTTTTATTACAGCAGACTGCAGGAGAGGAGGCCGGAACCATGGCATTGTATGTGACTTCAGTGGATGAAAATTCGCCGGCCCGGAAACTGGGCATCGGGGAGGGCTGTGCTTTGCTTGCCATTGACGGGCATCCCCTTGGCGACGCACTGGATTATCAGTTCTATACCACGCCGGCACAGTTTTCTCTGGAAGTCTGTGAGCAGGAACAGCATAAGATATTGCAGGTCAGAAAAGGGGAGTACGAACCGTTCGGCTGCAATTTCAAAACCTATCTGGGAGACGAAAAGCACAGCTGCGCCAACCATTGCATGTTCTGCTTTATCGACCAGCTGCCGCCCGGTATGCGGGAACCGCTGTATTTTAAAGATGATGACGAGCGACTTTCTTTCCTGTTTGGCAACTATATTACCTTGACCAACCTGAGCGACCGGGAGATTGATCGCATTATCGAGATGCACATCAGCCCCATCTTTGTTTCGGTGCACACCACCAATCCGCAGCTGCGCATTCGGATGCTCGCCAACAAGCGCGGCGGAGAGGTGCTGAAATATCTTCCCAAACTGGCAGCCGGAGGCATTGACCTGAACTGTCAGCTGGTATTGTGCCGCGGTATCAATGACGGCGACGAGCTGCGCCGGACGCTGGATGATCTGCTCGCCCTGCGGCCTCAGGTGGGAAGCATTGCGGTGGTGCCGGCCGGTGTGACGGCCTATCGCAAAGGCCTGTTCAAGCTGCAGGCCTACGACCAGGCCTCTGCTGCGGAAACGCTGGCGATTCTGGAGGAATACAGTTACCGCTGCCGCGAGGAGTACGGCCGCAGCATTGTATACCCCAGCGACGAATGGTATCTGACGGCCGGACGGGAACTGCCCGCGGCAGAATTCTATGATGACTTTGCGCAGCTGGAAGATGGCGTGGGCATGTGGCGGCTCTATCACGATACCTTCCTGGAAGAACTGGAAAACTACCCCGGCCTGGTACTGCCCCACAGCATGGATGTGGTGACCGGCACCCTGGCCGGACCGCTGATTGAACAGTCGGTCCGGGCGCTGATGCAAAAATACCCCCAGGTGAAGATCAAGGTGCATCAGATCCGCAATGACTATTTTGGCGGCAATGTGAGTGTGGCCGGGCTTGTCACGGGCACGGATATCATCCGGCAGTGCAAGGGCAACTTGCAGAGTGATCTGCTGGCTGTTCCGGAAGTGATGCTCCGGGATGAGAAGGACCGCTTCCTGGATGATATCACGCTGCCGCAGCTCTCCGAGGCGCTGGGCTGCCGTACGATTTCGATTCCGACCGACGGCGCAGGCTGCTGCAAGGCCTGCCTGAGCGCCCATAAACGTATCCGAAGATTCAAACGAGGACCCAACTAAGGAGGGGTGGACATGGCAAAACCGATCGTTGCCATCGTGGGACGTCCCAATGTGGGCAAATCCACGATTTTCAATAAGCTGACCGGCCAGCGCCTGGCCATCGTGGAGGACACGCCGGGTGTGACCCGGGACCGCATTTTCTGTGATTGTGAGTGGTGCGGTAACAAGTTTTTGCTGGTGGACACCGGCGGTATCGAACCGCGCATTGATGACGGTTTGCTGGCGCACATGCGGGAGCAGGCGCAGATCGCCATTGATTCGGCGGATTGCATCATCATGGTCACCGAACTGACCAATGGTGTGACCCCGCAGGATCAGGATATTGCCGGCATGCTGATGCGCAGCGGAAAACCGGTGGTGCTTGCCGTCAACAAGTGCGACAAGATCGGCGAACCGCCGATGGAACTCTATGACTTTTATTCGCTGGGCCTGGGAGAAATCATTCCGGTTTCCGGCGTACACGGCCACGGCACCGGCGATTTGCTGGATGCCGTCTGTGCCCATCTGGACTTCGGCCAGGAAGACGAAGAGGATGATGACCGTATTACCGTGGCGGTCATCGGTCGTCCCAATGTGGGCAAGTCCAGCCTGATCAACCATATTCTGGGCGAGAACCGCTTGATCGTGGCCAACGAGGCCGGTACGACGCGGGATGCCATCGATACCCTGGTGGAGAACAAATACGGCAAGTTTGTGTTCACGGATACCGCCGGTCTTCGCAAGAAGGGCAAGGTGGAGAGCGGGGTAGAGCGCTACAGCGTTCTGCGCAGCCTGGCGGCGGTGGAACGCAGCCGCGTATGTGTGATCATGATCGATGCCACGGTGGGCTTTACCGAACAGGATTCCAAGGTGGCCGGATACGCCCATGAGCAGGGAAAGGCATGCATCATTGCGGTCAATAAGTGGGATGCGGTGGAGAAGGACAGCTACACCATGGATACCATGCGCAAGCAGCTGGAGGAAGATTTCAGCTTTATGTCCTACGCCCCCATTGTGTTTATCAGTGCCAAGACCGGCCAGCGTGTGGACAAGCTGTTTGAGACGATTCACTTCGTGGACATCCAGAACGGCACCCGCATCCCCACCGGCGCCCTCAACGAAATGCTGGCACGTGCCACCGCCAAGGTGCAGCCGCCCTCGGACAAAGGCAAGCGCCTGAAGGTCTTCTATATTACCCAGACCTCCACCCGCCCGCCGACGTTTGTCTGCTTTGTCAACCAGAAGGCACTGTTTCATTTTTCGTATCAGCGCTATCTGGAAAACCAGATTCGGGAAACATTTGGCCTTACCGGCACGCCCATCCGCATGATTTCGCGGGAGCACGGCGACGGTGCGGTGAAAGCAGGAAAGGTGTGAGGGTTTCATGGTACTTCATGTGATTGCGGCTTGTGTACTGGCGGCTCTGGCAGGATATCTGCTGGGCAGCATCCTGTTTGGGGTGCTGGTCTCCAAAGCAATGTTCAATGAGGATGTCCGTACCCACGGAAGCGGTAATGCGGGTATGACCAACGTTCTGCGCACCTACGGCAAATTGCCGGCGGTGTTTACCATTATCGGAGACGTGGGCAAGAGCGTGGCGGCGGCCAGCCTGGGACGTCTGTTGTTTGCTTCCCTGATCGGAAACGACGCACTTCTTGCGCCGGTGTGTGGCGCGTATCTGGCGGCGATTTTCTGCATGATTGGCCACAGCCGGCCGCTGTATTTCGGCTTCAAGGGCGGAAAATGCGTGCTGGTCGGCGCCGGAGCGGCACTGTCCATCAGTCCTGTTGTCTGTGGCATTCTGTTGCTGGTGTTCCTTGTCCAGTTTGCTTTTTCCCACATTGTTTCTTTGGGGAGCATCATGGTGGCGGCCCTGTTTCCGGTCGTGACACTGATTTATTGGTTGGTATGCGGCGCCAATGTACCTACCGTGATCTTCAATACTCTATGCTGTGTGATCATGGCGACCATGGTGATCTGGCTGCACCGGTCCAACATTGAACGGCTGAAAAACGGCACCGAATACCGTTTCGGCTCCAAAAAATAAAAGTGATTATGGCAATGTAGTGGTATGGGTTTCAACCCATATCACTTTTTTCTTTTGGGCAAGGCGGCCATAACTCTGCCATCCTTGAAAAGATGCTGCAGATATTTTGAATGATTCCGGGCCCTTGATTCCACACTATACATTGCAATGAGAAGTTCCCGTTATGCGCAGCATGTGAAAAAAGGTCATACTTTGGTCGATGAAATGGCGGATTGGATGATTCAATCTATTCATAGTGAACAAAAATTATAAAACACAGACGAAAGAAACTGTTAAAAAATAAACACCGCTGGTGTATACTATAGCCGTTGAGCGATCTTACGGGGCAGGAGGGGACATGAAAGATCTGTACGATATAACCAGGCATCTGGTATGGCTTACACAGTTCGGTCTTTCTGTCTGCGTACCGCCGGTACTATTGGTAGCCGTTTCTGTTTGGCTGCAAAAGGCTTTTGCGCTCGGGGGATGGATCGTAGCGGTTGGCGTGATTCTGGGGATACTGGGCGCGGTGAGCAGCTTGCGCTATTCCCTGAAGGCCATCGAACGGCAGGGGCGTACCCCTGAAAAAAAGAATCCGCCACCGGTATCGTTCAATCACCACGGTTAATGGAAAGGAGATATCCTCGCATGCAAAAGCACAGGGACATCCTGCATCAGGTGACGCGGCTGACGATTGCCATGATCATCTGTGTGGGAATCATGCTGGGAATCTATGCGCTGCTGGGAATCTTCACAAGGTCGGTCCTGGTGGGCGCTGTCGTGGGACTGCTTTTGTCCATCGGCAATTTTGTGTCGTTGAGCATCACGGTCTCCAATGCGCTGGACCGCGCGGCACGCGACAATGACCCGCAGAGAGCCCAGCTCTCCATTCAGACATCCAGTGTGATTCGGCTGATGGTTCTTGCTGCCATTTATATTTTGCTGTTCCGTGTGAAACTGTGCGACCCCATTGCGGCGTTGCTGCCTTTGCTGTTGGCGCAGGGCGTACTCAAACTGGTGGAGTTCTTCCGCAATGACAAGGAAGGCGGTGGAGCGGCCCTATGACTGGCCCGAAAATTTATTTTACCATCCCATTGTTCGGCGGCATACCGATTACGCAGACGGTAGTTTCTTCTTTTCTTGTGATGGTGTGCCTGTGTATCGTGGGCATCTTGCTGGGAAGAAATCTGCAGAAGCGGCCTTCCCGCCGTCAGGTGCTGGTGGAGAAGGGCGTATCCATGCTCTACGGCATGGTGGAAGATACCATGGGCAAACACAACTCCTATTGGACGCCTTATATCGGCGCTTTGTTCCTCTCTTCCATCTTCGGTTCGTATATCGGCATGACGGGAATTTTCCGTTCCGCCACGGCGGATCTGTCCACCACCGTTACCTGGGCACTGATGACCAGCTTCCTCTGTTGGGGATGCTCCATCAAAGCCAACGGCGTGCTGGGATGGCTGAAAGGATTTACCGAGCCGATTGTGGTCATGACGCCCATGAATCTGGTATCGGAGATTGCCCAGCCCATTTCCATGGCGTTCCGTCATTTCGGTAACATTGCCGGCGGCAGTGTCCTGACCAGCCTGGTGTACTCGGCGCTGGCCACCGCTTCGGCTGCGTTGCTGGGGCTGGTGGGAAAGAATATCTTTGTTTCCGCTCTTGTGCTGGTGATCGGTGCGTGGCTGCTGGCAAGCGGCCTTCGCGGAAAAAAGATGGCGCGAAAAATCTTCGGAATTGTCTTTATCGTCACAGGGGTCCTGGCGTTATTGGGCCTGGGTGGCGTGCCGTATCTGGAAGTCGGCATTCCCGGTATTCTGAGCCTTTATTTTGATGTCTTTTCCGGCGGGGTTCAGGCCCTTGTCTTCAGTTTGCTGACGATGGTGTATGTGGGTAATGCATGCCCGCCGCCGGAAGAAGCCTGATTTGTACTTTATTACAGGAGGAAACCTTTATGGAAGCTGCAATTGTAAAAGCCGCCTGCGCGATCGGAGCGGGTATCGCCATCGGATTCGGAGCCATCGGCCCGGCAATCGGTGAAGGCAACGCCGTTGGCAAGGCGCTGGAGGGCATGTCCCGTCAACCGGAAATGACCAACGTACTGCGTACCAACATGATCCTGGGCTGCGCCATTACCGAGTCTACCGGTATCTATTCGCTGGTTATCTCTCTTTTGCTCCTCTTCGTGTTCTGAAATCATGTGGAGACAGCGAAAGGAGGGATGACCTGTGACGGGGTTTGAGAGCTTCGTCGGCGTGAATCCATGGACTGCGCTTTTTACGTTCTGCAATATGCTCATCACCTTTGCGGTTCTGCGCCATTTTCTGTTCAAGCCGGTCAAACAAATGATCGATGACCGGCAGCAGGAAATCGATACCATGTATGCCGAAGCAGCACAGGCCAAGCAAAAGGCTGCGGAGCTGGAAAAAGAGTACCAGGCCCATCTGATGAGCATCAAGGCTGAGCAGGAAGCCATGCTTCGGGAGGCCGCCGCCCGCGCGCATAAGCGTGAGGAGGAAATCGTAGATGCAGCCCGGACGGAAGCGCAGGCGCTGCGTAACGCTGCTGAAACAGAAATGGCGCAGGAACGCAAGAAGGCAGTCAATGAACTGAAAAATGAGATCGGCGGCATGGCGGTGGAAATCGCCAGCAAGGCGGTTGAGCGCGAAATCCATGCGGCGGACCATCAGGCGTTGATTGATGAATTCATCCGGAATGTGGGGGATGCCTCGTGACCGAACAGGCAAAGCGTTATGGCAGCAGCCTGTATGAACTGGCGGCAGAAGAATCTCTGACGGACGTTATCCTGCAGGAGCTGACTGTTGCTGCTTCCTGCTGCCGGCAGGAGCCTTCCTATCTGCGTCTGCTGCAAACGCCCAGCATCCCCAAACGGGAGCGCTGCGCCTTGCTGGACAAGGCGTTTGAAGGAATGCACCCGTATACAATCAACTTCTTAAAGGTGTTATGCGAGGCTGATCTGATCGGGGAACTTTCCGGCTGCCTGGACGCCTATCGGCAACAATACAATGAAGCGCATGGTATCCTGGAAGCCACTGTGACATCGGCGATCCCGTTGTCCGAACCGGAGCGGGAGAAACTGCTTGTTGCCCTGCAGGCAAAAACTGGAAAGACCATAGAACTGACGGAAAAGATCGATCCTGAGGTCTTGGCCGGGCTGCGCCTGGATCTTGCGGGGGAACGTCTGGATGGCACTGTACGGCGCCGTCTGGAGTTGCTGCGCGATGACATTGCCGATGTGGTCCTGTAAAAACATAGCGCCTCATTTTATAGATTGAGTGGTGAAACAAACCGTGCAACTGAAACCCGAACAAATTTCCCGCATCATTCGTTCCCAGATCAAATATTACCAGAACGCTATCGAGCAGTCCGAGACGGGCACTGTCACGATGGTGGGCGACGGTATTGCCCGCGCTTCCGGCCTGGACAACTGTATGGCAGGTGAGTTGGTGCAGTTTGACAGCGGCACCTATGGTATGGCACAGAATCTGGAAGAAAACAGTGTGTCCATTGTTCTGTTGGGCGATGACAGCGGTATCAAGGAAGGCAGCGGCATCCGCCGTACCGGAAAAGTAGTCTCGGTCCCGGTAGGTGAAGGGATGATCGGCCGTGTCGTCAATGCGCTGGGGCAGCCCATCGACGGGAAAGGTCCCATCGAAGCATCCGATTATCGTGCCATTGAATCACCGGCACCGGGCATCATCGACCGTCAGCCGGTCAAACAGCCGCTGCAGACCGGCATCAAGGCCATCGACTCCATGATCCCCATCGGCCGCGGTCAGCGTGAACTGATTATCGGCGACCGCCAGACCGGCAAAACGGTCATTGCCACCGATACGATCATCAACCAGAAGGGCAAGGACGTGCTCTGCATTTACGTGGCCATCGGACAAAAACGATCCACGGTAGCCTCTCTGGTAGAGAACCTGGAAAAGAACGGCGCGATGGCATACACGACGGTGGTTTGCGCCACTGCATCGGAACTGTCTCCGCTTCAGTATATTGCGCCCTATGCAGGCTGTGCCATGGGCGAGTACTTCATGCAAAAAGGCCGCCATGTTCTCATTATTTATGACGATCTTTCCAAGCATGCCGTGGCCTATCGTGCGCTGTCTCTTCTGATTCGGCGTCCGCCCGGACGGGAAGCCTATCCCGGTGACGTATTCTATCTGCACAGCCGTCTGCTGGAGCGCGCTGCCAAGCTCAGCGATGAAAAGGGCGGCGGCTCTTTGACGGCATTGCCCATCATCGAAACGCAGGCCGGCGATGTGGCGGCGTATATCCCGACGAACGTGATTTCCATCACTGACGGCCAGATTTTCCTGGAAACGGAATTGTTCCATGCAGGCATCCGCCCCGCGGTCAACCCGGGCATCTCGGTTTCCCGCGTTGGCGGCAACGCACAGATCAAGGCGATGAAAAAGGTGGCCGGCACCTTGAAACTGATTTATTCGCAGTACCGCGAACTGCAGGGATTTGCACAATTCGGTTCTGACCTGGATGCGGATACCAAAGCACGTCTCGCCCAGGGCGAACGCATTGTGGAGGTCCTCAAACAGGATCGGAACAGTCCGGTGCCTGTAGAAAAACAGGTGGCCATCCTGTATGCAACGGTGCACGGCTACCTGAAGGAAATCGAAGTGCCGAAGATTGCCTCCTATGAGAGGGAACTGTACCAGTATCTGGAGGAAAATGCTGAGGCTGCGGACGTGATGGAAGCAATTCGCACTACGGGTGACCTGAAAGCGGAAACGGAAGCAAAGATGAAGACGGTTTTGTCTGCATTCACGGAAAAGTTTCAGAAAGAAAACTGAGTCATAAAGGGAGGTGACGTTGGTGGCAGGATCCATGAAAGAGATCAAATTGCGCATCAAAAGCGTAGAAAGCACGATGCAGATCACCAAGGCCATGGAACTGGTAGCTTCCAGCAAACTGCGCCGCGCCAAGGAACGCGTGGAGCGGAGCCGCCCGTATTTTGAAACTCTCTATGCGACGCTGTTCGATATTGCCGCGACCGATACCCATTTTGACAGCCCTTATTTTGCCAAACGGGATACCCATCGGCGGCTGTATATCGTGATTGCCGGCGACCGGGGGTTGGCCGGAGGCTATAACGCCAATATTTTGAAGGCCGTACAGGCCGACGCGGAAGGGCAAGACTATACGGTTTTGCCCATCGGCAAAAAAGCGGTCGAGTTCTTCACAAGGCATCAGGTACCCATCGTTACGCAGGCTTTTGCCGAGGCAGGGGACCTGTCGGTGAGTGACAGCTTTGAAATCTCCCGAATCGTCTGCCGCCAGTTCCTGGACGGAGCCTTCGATGAGATCAGGCTTTGCTTTACCCAGTTCGTATCCATGCTGACGCAGACCGCAACGATTTTGCCGGTGCTGCCGTTCGAAAAGCCGAAGAACATGAAAAAGCGGCAGAGTCTGATGCTCTATGAGCCTGACATCGCGACGGTGTTTGATGACATCATTCCGGAATATCTGGCGGGTGTTGTGTATGGTGCACTATGCGAGAGCGTAGCCAGTGAGCAGGGAGCACGCCGTACGGCGATGGATGCCGCAACCAAAAATGCCGGCGAAATGATTGAGCATCTGAATTTGTATTATAACCGCGCCCGCCAGGCTGCGATCACCCAGGAAATCACGGAGATCGTGGCCGGCGCCGATGCGGAATCTTAAGAGCCCACAAAGGAGTGTGTGGTATGCCAGACAAACACATCGGGAAGGTCGTGCAAGTGACCGGCCCCGTTCTGGATATTCGCTTTGCCGACGGAGAACTGCCTGCCTTGCTGAATGCTGTGGAATTGCAGAACCACGGCAAAACGCTGGTGGTGGAAGTGGCGCAACACATTGGCGACAATGTGGCACGCTGCATTGCCATGGCTGCAACAGACGGTCTTGTGCGCGGCACAGAGGCTGTAGATACCGGTGGGCCGATTACGGTACCCGTCGGCGACGGGTGCCTGGGGCGCGTCTTTAACCTGTTGGGAGAACCTGTGGACGAGCGCCCGGCTCCCGAAAATATGGAGCGCTGGCCGATTCATCGCCCTGCCCCTGCTTTTGATGAACAGGAATCCTCCACCGAAATTCTTGAGACGGGGATCAAAGTTGTTGATTTGATCTGCCCCTATGCCAAAGGCGGAAAGATCGGTCTTTTCGGCGGCGCAGGCGTGGGAAAGACCGTCTTGATCCAGGAACTCATCTATAACATTGCCACAGCGCACAACGGCTACTCGGTTTTCACCGGCGTAGGGGAACGCACCCGCGAGGGAAATGACCTGTATGGCGAAATGCAGGAGAGCGGTGTCTTGAACAAGACTGCATTGGTCTATGGTCAGATGAACGAACCGCCGGGAGCCCGCATGCGTGTGGCCCTGTCCGGTCTGACGATGGCGGAGTATTTCCGCGATGTCAAGCATCAGGATGTGCTGCTTTTCATTGATAACATTTTCCGTTTTACCCAGGCTGGTTCGGAAGTCTCTGCCCTGCTGGGCCGTATGCCTTCTGCTGTCGGCTATCAGCCCACGCTGGCCACCGAAATGGGCGCATTGCAGGAGCGTATTACTTCTACCAGGAAGGGGTCCATCACATCCGTGCAGGCGGTATACGTACCGGCGGACGACCTGACTGACCCGGCACCTGCCACCACCTTCACACACCTGGATGCCACCACGGTTCTGAGCCGCGATATCGCTTCTCAGGGCATTTATCCTGCTGTGGATCCGTTGGATTCCACATCCCGTATTCTTGCACCGGAAGTGGTCGGACAGGAGCACTATCAAACGGCCCGTGCAGTACAGCAGGTGCTGCAGCGGTACAAGGATTTGCAGGATATCATCGCCATTATGGGTATGGATGAGCTGTCCGAAGAGGACAAGATCACCGTGAACCGTGCCCGAAAGGTACAGCGCTTTTTGTCTCAGTCCTTCCATGTGGCAGAGCAGTTTACCGGTATGCCCGGTCAGTATGTGCCGCTGAAAGAAACCCTGCGGGGATTCAACATGATCCTGAACGGTGAATGTGATGACATCCCCGAGAGTGCCTTCCTTTTTGCGGGTACGATCGACGACGTGTTTGCAAAAGCCGGTAAGCAGTAAGGGGGCGAGTCCATGGCAACTTTCCCGCTGAAAATTATTACGCCGGACGGAATTGCTTTTGATGGCCAGGTGAAATCCTTGTCCTGCCGGACCATTTGCGGGCAGATTGAACTGCTTGCCCGTCACATCGATTACTGTACGGCGGTCGGCATGGGGGAATCCCGTATTATCGCAGAGGACGGATCCGTGCGCCGCGCCGCCTGCATGGGTGGTATGCTCAGTATGATCGGCGGAGAATGCCGTTTGCTTGCAACGACCTTTGAATGGTCTGATGCCATCGATCTGGAACGCGTGGAGCGCAGCAAGGCCCGTGCAGAAGCAATTCTGGCACAGAAGGGGATCGATAAGCATGAGATTGAACTTGCAGAAGCGCGTATGAAACGGGCTCTTGTTCGTGGCAGTGTGGCCGGGCGTTGAGCGGTAATAAAGGTTTCGAAAAAAGTTTTGAAAAAAATCAAAAAATGTGTTGACATTTTTTGCAAATGGGAATATAATAAACAAGCTGATTCGAGACAGCTCAGTTCCGACCGGGTGTAGCGCAGTTTGGTAGCGCGCTTGAATGGGGTTCAAGAGGCCGTGAGTTCGACTCTCGCCACTCGGACCAAACAAGGGCCGTCAAGGTCAGCTGAAAAAGGACCGTGAAACGTAAGTTTCACGGTCCTTTTTCTTTGTTTGTATCATAAAACGGACTTCTATATTTTCGGCATGGAACGCTTTTTCGGCTCTCGTATTGAATACGTATTGAATAGCGCAAAATACTGGGGCGGTTCATGGCGCCCGCGGTGCTTTTTTGTGTCCGTTTGCAAATTTCCTCTTGACTTTCCCATAATGGGAAAGTTTATAGTTTGGTGTGGCAAAATTGCCTGCCATGACAATCAAGAGAAAAGGAGAACGAGAGGGAACAGACAGAGCGTCAATCGCTAGGCTCTGCTCCCATCGGGAAGTTGCTGCGGACCTTTGCGATTCCCAGTATCATTTCCATGGTGGTCAGTACCCTGTACAATATCGTAGATCAAGTTTTTATCGGCCGCGGGGTGGGTTATCTGGGCAACGTGCCACCAATGTCATTTTGCCCATCACCGTCATTGCACTAGCGCTGGGGCTGATGATTGGTGACGGCGCCACCGCCTTTTTCAGTCTCTGCCTGGGGCAGAAGGAGCTGAAAAACGCGGCCCAGGGGGTGGGCAATGCCCTCACACTGACTGTCATCGTGAGCGTGGTGCTTACCGTAGTCTCTTTTGTGTGGCTGCGGCCCCTATGCATCCTCTTCGGCGCCACCGAAACCATCATGCCCCATGCGCTAGAATATGGCTCCATCATTGTGCTGGGCTTCCCCTTTTATATGTTCAGCATGGGGTTCAACTCGGTGGTGCGGGCGGATGGCAGTCCGGTCTATGCCATGATGGCAACCCTCAGCGGCGCCATTTTGAACACCATTCTGGACCCCCTCTTTATCTTTGTGTTTGGGATGGGGGTGACCGGTGCGGCCATCGCAACGGTGCTGGGCCAGATTATATCCACCATTCTGACGGTGGTCTATCTGCGGCGCTTCAAGTCCATCCACCTCACCCGGGAATGCCTGATTCCTCGTTTCAAGCTCTGCCTGAAACTGTACAGCCTGGGGGTGTCCAGTTTCTTTCTGCAGCTGGCAGCCACCATCGTCATTGCTGTGATGAACAATGTGCTGGTGAAGTACGGCGCCGCCTCCAAATATGGCGCAGAGATCCCCATGACCACCCTGGGCATTACCATGAAGATCAACCAGATCATCACCGGCATTGTGATCGGCATCGCCGTGGGCTCCCAGCCCATCATCGGCTACAACTACGGCGCAGGGAAGATGGACCGGGCCAGAAAAACCTATTTCCTGGCGGTGGGCTGTGCCACCGTGGTGATGGCCCTGGGCACGGCGGTGTTCCAGCTGTTCCCGGAGGCCATCATCAGCATCTTCGGCTCCGAGTCTGCACTGTACCAGGAGTTTGCGGTGAAGAGCCTGAAAATCTTCCTGCTCCTCATCGCCCTGAACGGCTTCCAACTGTGCACCGGCGTCCTTTTCCAGGCCATCGGCAAGCCGGTGCAGGCCACCCTGGTATCTTTGTCCCGTCAGGCCTTGTTTTTGCTGCCGGCTCTGGTGATCCTGCCCCAGTTTCTGGGAGTGGAGGGCGCCCTGTGGGCCGGCCCAGTGGGGGATGCCTGTGCTTTTGTGCTGGCTTTGACCCTCGATTTCCTGGAACTGCGGAAAACAAATTCCCAGTCGGCCCGTTCGTAACACCATCATTTGCGAAAGAGAGGATTTATCTATGTCGCGTTTGTTTGAACCTATTACCATCCATGGGCTGACCTTGAAAAAACGCCTGGTGATGCCGCCCATGGCCACCGCCAAAGCCGATGAAGCCGGCGGCATCACCGACGCGGTCTGCGCCTATTACCAGGAGCGTGCCCGGTACAGCAAGATCGGCCTCATCATCACTGAACACAGCTATGTCAACCAGCAG
This sequence comes from uncultured Subdoligranulum sp., assembly GCF_963931595.1. Classification (GTDB taxonomy): domain Bacteria; phylum Bacillota; class Clostridia; order Oscillospirales; family Ruminococcaceae; genus Gemmiger. Next base: position 1,215,301 of record NZ_OZ007030.1, on the reverse strand, counting down.
GGCAAAGCCCATCCCGGCCAGACCTCCATGGCAGAGGATGCAGCCATCCCCGGTTGGCGGCGTTTGACCGACTGCGTGCACCAGGAAGGGGTGAAAATCTTTGCCCAGCTGAGCCATGCCGGCACCGCTGCCTCTTCCCAGGTAACGGGGCAGACGCCGGTTGGCCCCAGTGCCCTCTGTCACCCCAAGCAGCAGAAAGAACTGCCTGCAGAAATGACGGTCCGGCAGATCCAGGAGACGGCTCAGGCATTTGGCGAGGCCGCCCGGTGGGCCAGAGAGGCGGGCTTCGATGGGGTAGAAATCCACGCGGCCCACGGCTATCTGCTGAATCAGTTCTATTCGCCCCTGGCAAATCACCGGACCGACGCCTATGGCTCCCAGTCGGTGGAAAACCGGACCCGGTTCCATCGGGAGGTACTGCAGGCGGTGCGCCAGGCGGCAGGGGAGGATTTCCCTGTGGCGGTCCGGCTGGGGGGGCTGCGATTACCAGGAGGGGGGCAGCACCCTGGAAGATTCCACTGCGGCCTGCCGGATTCTGGCGGAAAGCGGGGCAGACCTGCTCCACCTCACCGGCGGCATGAATGGATTTGTCCGTCCGGGCCATCAGGAGCCGGGGTATTTCCAGGATATGTCCCGGGCCGCAAAGCAGGCGGTGGAGATCCCGGTTCTTCTGACTGGCGGGGGCACCACCCCGGCCCAGGCGGAAGAGCTCCTGGAGGAGGGCTGTGCCGATCTGATCGGTGTAGGCCGGGCTATCTATCGGAACCCCCATTGGGCGGACTGATCTCCATAACTCGCCACTCGGACCAAACAAGGGCTGTCAAGGTCAGCTGGAAAGCCGTGGGATTCGTTCCCGCGGCTTTTTGTGTATTTGCCAGGGAAAAAGTTTGCAATTGCGCACATATGGCCTGGACGTTCCGATGAGCAAGAGTCAATCTCCTTGAATTGAATTATGGAATCTGGCAAATACATTCTGGAACCATATTATGCTCCACCATAAGACACCCCTGGAATCGCGGGCAACCATCATGGGGAACCCATTACTACGTTGGTCGGCAATTGGCACAGGCACTGGTCGTGTATCCCTTTTTGAACAGGGCAGTCTGGTATTAATACTTGACAGGTGGGGCAAAGAGGGTACCGCTCCGTCGCTGTAATAATGAGTATAGCCGGACGTTGACAAGAAGAAAATCGGGTGTTACTATGCTACTACTTATGTGATTGGAAGAAAATTCTGTAAACCCGACATTGCATCGGATATACGATGCGGTGAGATAACAAGCATATCTTCCGTTAGAAAAAATTGCCGGGATGTGGGGAGAAAGATAAAAGTATGAAGCATTACACAGGTCTGGTGGTGGAAGGCGGCGGGATGAAGTGCGCCTACAACGCGGGGATTTTGGACGCCTTCCTGGAAAATGGCATTTCGTTTGACTATTGCATTGGTGTTTCTGCAGGATCCGGAAATCTGGCGTCTTATCTGGCGGGACAATCGGGACGCAATCTGCGCTTTTTTACCAAGCACATTCATTCGCCGCACTACTTTGGCTGGCGCAGTTTTCTAAAAACGGGGGATCTTTTTGGCCTGCAGTATATTTACGGCACTTTAACGCGCTCCGATGGTGAGGACCCTCTTGATTATGCCGCAATCATGAAGAATCCCACCCGATACGAGGCGGTAGTCACCAATGCGCTCACCGGGCAGGCGGAATATTTCGGAAAAGAAATGCTGCATCAGGATGACTACAGGCTTCTGATGGCTTCCAGTGCGATTCCGGCGGTTTGCCGCCCGGTGCTTCTGCAAGGGATTCCCTACTATGATGGCGGGCTTTCCGACGCGATTCCGGTAAAACGTGCATTGTCTCAGGGCTGTGACCGGCTGGTGGTGATTCTGTCCAAAAACCGGGATTATCGGCGCAAACCGCAAAAGTTCCGTTTTTTGTACAGTCGGTTCTGCCGCAAATATCCGAAGGTCGTGCAGGCCATCGATCATCGACATGAATCCTATAACCAAAATTTGCAGGAAGTCAGAGCACTGGAACAGGAGGGACGGGCTTTTGTATTTGCACCATCTGCGCCCGTCCGAATGAGTACCTATTCCATGGAGGAGCAATCCGCATTGGAGCTCTACCGCCTGGGAAAGTGCGATTTTGCGGCCGCCAGGCAGACAATGAAAGAATTCCTGGAAATCTAGAGGGCCGGGGAAAGAAAACGCTCGTTGTCGCCAGCAAGTCCCGGACAAGCAAACTCCTGATATCACGACGGAATTGACGAAAAACTGTGTCCTGCGGAGCATATTCCTTCTGCCTGTAACCGGAAGCGCCATGGAAAAGTCTACGGTCCCTTTGGATGTGGGACGCTCAGGCCATCTGCCGTTGACAGAATGCGCCACAAAAAACTGGTCCGCCAACAATACGACTACCCCCGGGACTACGAAGGAGAGTTACAAGTGACGCAATTTTTCCTTAAACTCCTCGCGCTTCTGCTGATGACGGCTGATCATATCGGCTTCGTTTTTGGCCCGCAGGGCTGGGGCGTGTTGCCCGCGGATTCAGCTGGTTTGCGCACATTAGGCCGGGCATCCTTTCCTCTTTTTGCGTTTTGTCTGGCACAGGGGTGGCATAAAACCCATGATCGGACCCGTTATTTTGGTAATCTTGCTGCGGGGGCGGCAGCAGCACAGATCCCGTTTACCATGGCATTCAGTGCGTCAAATTTTATTCCCGCAACTGAAAAAGCCTCTGTGTTTTGGATCGAGTTGCCCTGTTTGTTTTTCGCGATGGTTGCAGTGGGCATCTATTGGCGTTTTGTGACACACAGGCATTTGCGGCGCGATCTCCTTCTGGTAGCCGTTACAGCGCTGATTCCCGGTGTTCGGTGGCAGGTACGGGGCTTCTGGATTCTGGGGGAACATACAAACGTTTTTTATACGTTTCTTGTGGCATTCTTTTGCCTTTATGTCCTTTCCTGCCGGGAAAGGTGGAAGCGAGCGGATAGACTTCTTTTGTTTTGCGCTGCGCCGATTCTTCTGATGGGCTATGGGCTTCCCGCAGATTACGGCACGGGACTGATGGGCGTCGTACTGATTGTCGGATTTGCGTTTCTTTCTGACAAAGTACAGCAGGCGTTATTCCTCGCGTTGTGGAGTGTCGTATTCTATGGCATTCTGGCCGGGAATTTCGTGAATGCACTGTTTTGCGCAGCAGCCTGTATTCCGATTTTGCTGTATGACCAACAGGGCAAAGGACGCATCCGAGCCAAAAAACTTTTTTACTGGTATTATCCCGCGCACCTGTTTGTACTGGGCATGATCAATGAAATGATATGGTGCCAGAACCGTGTCTGAATTTTGTGATATTGCCTCTTGACGGGGATGCCGGTCGATGCGTATACTGAATGCATTATCAGGAAAGGAGCATAGATATGCTGGAAGTTGGCACCAAAGCACCGGACTTCACTTTGCCGGATCAGAATGGCAAAGAGGTAAGTCTTTCTGATTTCAGAGGAAAACGCGTGGTCTTGTATTTTTATCCCCGCGACAATACGCCGGGATGTACACGGCAGGCGTGCGCCTTCGCCCAGAATTTTGACGGGTTCCGCCGCCAGGATGTGGTTGTGATTGGCATCAGCAAGGATTCCGTGGCGTCGCACCTGAAGTTTGCACAAAAATATGATTTGCCCTTTATTCTGCTCTCGGATCCGGAACGGCAGGCAATCGAATCCTATGGCGTATGGCAGGAGAAAAAACTGTACGGCAAAGTGAGCATGGGCGTGGTTCGTTCCACCTATATCATCGATCCCCAGGGGAACATCGAAAAAGCCATGCCCAAGGTGAAGCCGGACACCAACGCGGCCGAGATCCTGGATTATCTTGCCGCGGTACAATAACCGGTTTTGACCTCGTTCCCTTGCAAGTTTCGCGGGGCCATGACGGAGAGCAACAGTATGAAAATCATCATTTCACCGGCAAAAAAGATGAAGGTGGATTGTGACAGTCTTCCCTGGCAGGATCTTCCGGATTTTCTGGACAAAACCGAGCAACTGTACCGGGGGCTGCGCGCCCTGTCCTACGCTGAAATCAAGCGCGTGTGGAAGTGCAATGATCAGTTGGCGCAACTCAATGTGGAACGTTTGCAAAAGATGGACCTGCGCAGGAATCTTACCCCGGCCATCCTCAGTTACGAGGGAATCCAGTATCGCTATATGGCTCCGGGCGTTTTCAGCGAAAACGAACTGGCGTACGTACAGCAGCATCTGCGTATTCTTTCCGGCTTTTATGGATTGTTGCGCCCCTTTGACGGAGTTACGCCCTATCGCCTGGAGATGCAGGCAAAACTGCCGGTGGCCGGAGCTAAAGATGTCTACGCATTTTGGGGAGACTGTCTGGCAAAATCCCTGTTTGCACAGACAGACTGCATTGTGAATCTGGCTTCCAAGGAATACAGCGTCTGTATTTCCCGCTATTTGCCCGATTCTGTTCGTTTTGTAAGCTGTATCTTCGGAGAGAAAAAGGCAGACAAAATCGTGGAGAAGGCCACGCTGTGCAAGATGGCCCGCGGGGAGATGGTGCGCTATATGGCAGAACATCAGGTGAAAAGGCCGGAAGAACTCCAAGGCTTTGATCGGATGCACTTTGCTTTTTCACCGGAACGATCCGACGAATCCACCTATGTCTTTGTGAGGGAGGATCCAACAATACGGTAAGTCAAAATATTTTCACAAGAAAAAATGGACGCTCACGCTTTTTGTGAGCGCCCATTTTTATTTTGCGAGGGACAATACAATTGGAGATGGATTTCATGACCACCGACTTTCGATGCGAAAACGTAAAACCACTTATGTATGTCAAGGAGATATCCGTGCATTCGAAGGGACTGTCGACCGCTCCCAGGTTACACGAGAGACTTTATACTTTATGCGTTCCCGTGCTGGAGCATTGGGCTGACATCCCGCATTCCGTCCGACAGATTGTACACGAAAACATTCAGGTGGCAAAGGCCTCCTGAAGGCGCTGCAAAAAAATCTCCGCTGCGGGAGAAAACACCTGATATTTCTTCCAGACCATATTCAGACCCGACTCCAGCTTCGGAGAGAGCGGGCGAAAGCACAGGGCGCTGTTGGCGGAAGTGTTGGCGAGATTGTCCAGGGTGACCGCATATCCGATGCCTTCCTCCACCATAATGGCGGCATTATAAATCAGATTGTAGGTACAAACGATGTTCAACTTTTCGAACTCGGAGCCAAACCAGGAGGCAAAGGCGTTGCCGTGCCGTTGGGAAAGAATCGCCTGGCGGGAGCATAGCAATGGTACCGTGCGCAGGTCTTCCTTCTGCACAAAAGGCTTTGCAGCCAGAGGACTGTCTTTGCGCATAATGACGCCCCATACGTCCTTGGCAGGCAGCACAAGGGAGTCGTATTTGGTGATGTCGGCAGGCTGGATGAGCAATCCGAAGTCCAGCAGACCATTGTCTAGACGATCTGTGATATCCTGTGCATTGCCACTGTGCATGTGGTAATGGATGGCCGGGTAATCCCGCTGAAGGCGGTGGATGATCCCTGCAATCTGGCGGACTGCCTGCGTCTCACCGCTTCCGATATATACATCTCCGCTGATGGTGGTTTCCAGGGAGTGGAACTCGGACTCCGTTTTGTCCACCATGGAAAGAATTTCTTCGGCACGCTTGCGAAGAAGCATCCCCTCCGGCGTCAAAGCGATACGATGACTTTTCCGGATCAGAAGCTTTTGCCCCAGCTCCTCTTCCAGGTCGTGGATTTGCCTTGAGAGGGTCGGCTGTGTAAGGTGCAAAAAATTTGCGGCGGCGGTGATACTTTCTTCCCGCGCCACAGCCAGAAAGTAGCGCAAAACGCGAATCTCCATACGAAATGTTCGCCTCCTTTTCCTCCAGTATACGCAATTGTGATATGCCTTTCAAGAATATCATAAACGAAAAAATAAGTATTTGCTCTTTTGGGAAAAGAAAACTAGAATAGGGACAGAAAGGAGGCCGCCCATGAAAGAGATCAGCGAGGAGCAAGCCTTTCGGATTCGGCGCAATCTGAAAGATGCAGGCTGTACGATGCCGGTGGTTGCGCAATACTTGGATCTCGAGGCGAGGCAGTGCAGGTGTGAGCAGTATCGGCTGCTTTCCTGTCAAAAGGCGGCGCTTCTGCAGAAGCTTCACCGCATTCAGTATAAGATCGATTGTTTGGACCATCTTGTCTACATCATGCGGCAGGAGGACGAACAGGAACGGAGGCAAGTATCATGCAAAAAGCAAAGATTGTAACGCAGGAATGGGACAAAACGTTCCCTGAGAGCAAGCAAGTGGATCATAAGAAAGTAATTTTTCATAATCGATACGGCATCGAACTGGCGGGAGATTTGTATACCCCGAAAAACGCTAAAGGAAAACGGCTGGCGGCTATCGCTGTCTGCGGCCCCTTTGGCGCGGTAAAGGAGCAGGCATCCGGACTGTATGCCCAGACCATGGCGGAACGCGGGTTTCTGACACTGGCCTTTGATCCGTCCTTTACAGGAGAAAGCGGCGGAGATATCCGGTATATGGCTTCCCCTGATATCAACACAGAGGATTTTCAGGCTGCCGTGGATTATCTCTCCGCGCTGGAGGAAGTGGACCCGGACAAGATCGGCATCATCGGGATCTGCGGCTGGGGCGGCATGGCGTTGAACACGGCTGCACTCGATACCCGCGTCAAAGCAACGGTCACGTCCACCATGTATGATATGGCGCGCATCAACGCCAACGGGTATTTTGACGGCGAAGATTCTGCCGATGCCCGCTATGCCAAGCGGCAGGCACTGAATGCACAGCGAACCGAAGACTATCGCGCAGGCACGTATGCGCTGGGCGGCGGTGTGGTGGATCCTCTGCCGGAAGATGCCCCCTTCTTTGTGAAGGACTATTATGATTACTACAAGACCCCGCGCGGGTATCATGTCCGTCCGCTGAATTCCAACGGCGGATGGAATGTGATTGGGTGCATGTCCTTTATGAACCAGCCGATCCTGCGCTACACCAACGAGATCCGCAGCGCTGTACTGATGATTCATGGCGAAAAAGCCCACTCCTGCTATTTTACCAGGGACGCCTACGCGGATATGATGCGGGGAAACCCCTATACCGATAACAAACACCTGATGCTGATTCCCGGCGCGGTTCACACAGATCTCTATGATCGTACGGATGTGATCCCGTTTGATGCCATCACGGAATTTTTCCGCAGGGAACTGGACTAAAGGCTCCAGGAAGGAGAAGATTGCATGATCGTTTTGGAAAACCAATCCTTTGATGAAGAACGCGCACTGTATGGAAGCGACGGGATCGTGGTACAGGACTGCCGTTTTGATGGCCCGGCAGACGGCGAAAGCGCCTTGAAAGAAAGCCGGCATGTGCGGGTGGAACACTGCTTTATGAACCTGCGGTATCCGTTCTGGCATGACGATTGTCTCACCATCCGCGACAGTGAACTGACGCCCTTGTGCCGGGCGGCTCTGTGGTATTCCCATCATGTTGAAATCACGGATACCAAGCTGCATGGCATCAAGGCTGTGCGGGAGTGTGGGGATGTTTCCCTGGCGCGCTGTGACATCGATTCGCCGGAATTTGGATGGTCCGTCGACGGCATCCGCATGGAGGACTGTACCGCGAAGAGCGAATACTTTTTGCTCCGCGCCCGCAATATTCAGCTGAACCACGTGCATTTCCAGGGAAAATACTCCTTCCAGTATATCGAAAATGCTACCTTTACCGATTGCAGCTTTGATACGAAGGATGCTTTCTGGCACGGAAAAAATGTGACGGTACGCAACAGCGTAATCAAAGGGGAGTATCTTGCCTGGTATTCCGATGGCCTGACGCTGGAACACTGCAAAATCATCGGGACACAGCCTTTCTGTTACTGTAAGAATCTGAAGCTCATTGACTGTGAGATGATCGATACGGATCTGTGCTTTGAAAAGTCCGAAGTGGAAGCGGAAATCACGACGCCGGTATTGAGTGTAAAGAACCCGCTGGCCGGACATATTTATCTGCCGGTCGTGGGGGAGATCATCCGGGATGATCCGCACTCGTTCGGCAAGATTCTGATCGGCACGCAGAAAAATCTCTGCTGCGCTGAGGAAAAGGAGGATACCAAACATGCCTAAAAACGTGGTTATCGTAACGAGCAGCCTGCGCAAAAACAGCAATTCTGACGCACTGGCACAGGCTTTTGCCCGCGGAGCCCGGGAGGCGGGGCACACTGTGGAAATGATCAGCCTCAAGGGAAAATCCATATCCTTTTGTCAGGGGTGTCTGGCCTGCCAGAGGACCGGACACTGTGTGATATCGGATGATGCCGTTGCCATTGCCGAAACCATCGGCCACGCGGATGTGATTGCCTTTGCGTCTCCCGTCTATTACTATGGGCTTTCCGGGCAGCTGAAAACGCTGTTGGATCGCTGCAACCCTTTGTATACCCGGGACTATACCTTCTGCTCGGTCTATCTTCTGGCAAGTGCAGCGGAGAATGAACCGAATACCGTGGAAGGGAGCGTCCATGGGCTGAAGGGCTGGATCGATTGCTTTGAAAAGGCGTCTCTGGCCGGAGTTATTTTTGCCGGAGGCGTGACTGCGTCGGGAGAAATCGCCCGGCACCCGGCACTGGAGCAAGCCTATGAAGCGGGCAAGGCGATTGGCTGAGGGCCTGGCCTTGCTGCTGGCAGTGTTTCTGCTGACCGGCTGCCAGACCCGGAATGAAGTCCCTACGGTTGCGTCGGAAACGTCATCGGTTTTCCGGCAGACGGAGGAAACAGCTGCCCCGGTGCAGGCCGGGTCGGATGAAGGAGAAGATGCGGATATGCCATCCATGAAAATTCAGATAGGAAAGACAGATCATACCGTTACCCTGTGCAACAACGAGACCGCACAGGCATTTTCGGAACTTCTTCCCCTGCAAGTCAATATGCAGGAACTGAACGGGAACGAAAAATATGTTTACCTGGACCAGACCCTTCCTGCTGATCCGGAGTCGGTTGGTTCGATTCACACGGGGGATCTGATGCTCTTCGGTTCGGATTGCGTAGTGCTGTTTTACAAGGATTTTTCCACGCACTACCAGTATACCAGAATCGGGCATGTGGATGCTCCGGACGGGCTGGCGCGGTCGCTGGGGAACGGTACGGTTTCGGTGACCTTCCAGCCTGCATCGGAGCCGTGATTTTTCAAAAGAGGCCACCTTTATACAAATCGTGCCCCATACACGCAAACGCTTTTTGCAAGACTTGTAGTGGATGCCTGAACCAACAAAGGACCGGCTGTGCATTTTCACAGTCGGTCCTTTGCCCTGTATCAGATCATTTTTTGGCCGTTGATTTCCAACGCGAAGGTCTGGCCCAACACCTTGGCAGCCTCACGGCACAATCGCATGCGATCCAGAAAAATTTCGAAGTAGTCCATCAATGCGCAGGAGGTTGTATCAATCCGCAGCCGCAGCAGAATCGTGCCGCCTTCTACGAGAACCTGGCTTTCCTTTACGGCATAGTTGACACGATCGTGAATGTCAAAAGTGGCGGGGTCCTGGTTGCGGACACGGTTGGTGCGTACATCGGTTTTATCGGCCAGAATCAGCGCCGCAGCCACAGCGTTGACGGGGTAGGCGGTACCTTCGTCGTGGTTGCCGATGGCCGTGATGACAGTGGCCACCTCGTCGGGAGCAGCGCCCATTTTGTCCAGAATCCGGAAGGCCATGATCGCACCGCTTTGCGCATGGTCGTGCCGGTTGACAATGTTTCCGATATCGTGCATCCAGCCGGCGATGGCCGCCAGTTCCGCCGTACGTTCCTCGTATCCCAGTTTCCGCAGAATCTCGCTTGCCAGAGCGGAAACCCTGCCTGCATGGGCGTAACTGTGTTCCGTATAGCCCAGCGCCGACAGGCTTTCGTCCGCCTTGCGAATATAGCTGTTGATTTCTTCACTCTTTTTGATTTGCTCCAGATTCAGCGGCATCTTCCGGTCTCCTTTTTCTGCATGTATTTGTATGATACCGCAACAGATACCGTGGTACAAGCCAAAAAAGTCGATTTTACGGAAGTTTTACACTTCTGCGGTATACCACTACGGAAATGACCGCGGAAATCACCTCGGTGATCCAGAACGCGTGCCAGACACCGGCGGGGCCCAAACAGCGGCAGAGTATCCAGGCCAAAGGCATGATGGCAATGCTGTATCGGAACAGAGAGATGATAAGAGATGCAAAGCCCCTGCCAAGGCCTTCCAGTGCCCCGGAGGAGGCTACGGACACGGCGGAAATGATAAAACCACAGCTGATAATGCGCAGCGCCTGCTGGCCGATCTGGATGGTCTCCGGATTGGAGGTGAACAGGGAAATCAGCCGCTCGGAAAGGATCAGACACAGAAGCGTTCCCAGTGCCATAATGGCGGCACAAAGCCCAAGCGTAAGGCGGTAGATCTTGCGCACACGAGTGGATTCTCCGGCTCCATAATTATAGGCAATCAGGGGACGCATCCCCTGGACAATGCCGCTGCCGGGCAGATATAAAAAGGTCTGGAGTTTGTAGTAGATTCCCAGCACCACCACATAACTTTGGGAGAATACGGACAAAACGGCATTCAGGAAGGAGATCAGAACCGAGGGCAGCGCAAGGTTCAGGATGGCGGGAATTCCGATGGCATACAGCTGCAAGTCCATCTTGCGGCTGGGATGCATACAGCTGCGGTGCAGATGCACCGGCAGATCCTGCGTGCGATAGTACAGAATATAGATGCACAGTGTCAGTGTCTGTCCGATGCCGGTGGCCAGTGCAGCGCCGGCAATCCCCATGGCAGGGAAGGGACCGATTCCAAAAATCAACAGGGGATCCAGCAGAATGTTGCAGATGGTCCCGACTACCAAAGCGCACATGGTGATCTTCATACGTCCGACGGCCTGGTACATCTTTTCGAACGAGAGGGCTCCCATGACGATGGTGGAGAAGGAAAAGGCAATGCTGGCGTAGGTGGTGCCCAGCTGGATGACGGTCTCGTTTTGGGTGAACGCCGCCAGAAAGTCCCGGGTGATGGCAAGGCTGATCACAGTGATGAGGATTCCATGAAGCAGGGAATACAGCATGCCATGAGTGGCGGCGGTATCCGCGCGTTGCTGGGAACCGGCACCGAGATGCAGGGCAATCTGAGCACTGATACCTACCCCAAAACCGATAGCAATGGCATTAATAAGATTCTGCATCGGGAATACCAGCGAAAGAGCCGTCATGGCGTCTTCGCTGATACGCGCCACAAAAAGACTGTCCACGATATTGTACAAGGCATTGACCAGCATGGAAAATACCATTGGCAGGGCCATGGAAGTCAACAGCGGAAAAACAGGCTTTTCTTTCATGAAGGTGGCATTCATTGGTACGATCCTTTCGTTAAAAGCGCAAAAAAGCCACACAATGGCTCATAGGGAACCATTGTGTGGCGAAAAGTAGCATAACACTGTAAAAATCCACACGGTGTTTTATTGGCACTACCATACCATGGATTGCAGAACCTGTCAAGAACAAGGTGGTCCTGATGCGATGGAAAATGCTGTCATCCTTACCACTGGCGACGGTATTCGCCGGGCGAAATCCCTTCTACTTTTTTGAAAAGGCGCGCAAAGTAATTGGCATCGCTCAGCCCGCAGTCCTGCGCGATGGCCTCCATATTATGATCCGTGAAACGCAGCATCCGTTTTGCCTGGGTGATGCGCAGCTGAACCAGATAGGCTGTGACTGACTGCCCGAACTGCTCCTTGAAAACGCGGGTCAGATAGAATTTGTTGATATAAAATTTTTCGGAAAGATGATCCAATGTGATTTTTTCCGTGAAATGTGTGTCAAGATATTCTTTGATTTCCTGCAGATTCTGCTTCTTGCCATGGGTGACACGGGCCGTTCCGGGGTGCCAGCTCTCTTCCATCAGCAGGGTCAGCAGCTCCACCAGTTTGCCATAAATCTGCATATCCCGCACATAATCATCAGAAGATGCCAGCCGATACAACTCCTGCAGCAATTGCGCAAAGTGTTCCGGGCTCCGGGGGCGAAACACTGGCTGGCCGCCCCGTTCCTGGTATTTTTTGTAGATGGCCCCCATATTGGGGCCGAAAAAATGCGCCCACCGCAAAGTCCAGAGATCTTTGCCGGTACGGTGGAGATACGGCTTTCGACAATCCAGAAAAACGCAATCTCCGGCGTTCAGCGTATGGGATATACCCTCGTATTCCAGCAGTCCGGAGCCATGCTCCACCAGGAAAAACAGATACGAAGACAGATCTTTGCGGGCGCTGTCATGGGGCTGACGGGCCTGCAGACTGCCCACTTCCTGCAGATGCAAAAGGCTTGCTCTGGCAAAGGGGGAGGGCGTATAAATGATACGGCTGGAATGCACCAGCTTGCCGTCAAACAGTGGGGTATCCATAACCAATCACCTCGCAGTTCCTGTTTACAGTATACGAAAAAAGTCAATATAATGCTAGTCTTTTGCAAGATTTTCTCTGTATCGGCAAAGAAAATCACGTTAAAATAGCAAACAGAAATGATAAAACGCATGGTTTGTTCTGTGCGATTCGATCAAGCAGAAAGGTGAAGCAACGTATGAAAAAGGCATTGATCACCGGCGTGACCGGGCAAGACGGCAGCTATCTGGCCGAATTTTTGCTGGAAAAAGGGTACGACGTGCACGGCATCATCCGCCGTTCTTCGGTGGACTACCGGGAGCGCATCGCCCATCTGGAAGGGCATCCCCATTTCCATCTGCATTACGGCGATCTGGGAGATTCCATGAGCCTCATGGCCGTGATTGGCAGCGTGCGTCCCGACGAAATCTATAATCTGGCCGCACAGAGCCACGTGCAGGTCAGCTTTGATGTGCCGGAATATACGGCTGACGTGGTGGCCACCGGTGTGCTGCGCGTGCTGGAGGCTGTGCGCCTCTGCGGTCTGACCCAGACCTGCCGCATCTACCAGGCATCCACCAGTGAGCTGTATGGCAAGGTGGAGGAAGTCCCCCAGAACGAGAAAACCCCTTTCCACCCTTACAGCCCTTATGCTGTTGCCAAGCAGTACGGCTTCTGGATCGTCAAGGAATACCGGGAAGCCTACAACATGTTCTGCTGCTCCGGAATCCTCTTCAACCATGAATCCGAACGCCGCGGCGAGACGTTTGTCACCCGGAAAATCACCCTGGCTGCCGCGCGGATTGCCCAGGGCAAGCAGGACAAGCTGTATCTGGGCAACCTGTCCAGCTTGCGGGACTGGGGATATGCCAAAGACTATGTGGAGTGCATGTGGCTGATTTTGCAGCACGATAAACCCGAGGATTACGTCATTGCCACCGGCGTTCAGCACTCGGTGCGGGAGTTCTGCCAGCTTGCTTTCCACGATGCCGGCATTGAACTGGATTTTGTGGGCGATGGCATGGAGGAAAAGGGCATTGACCGCGCCACCGGCAAGGTGCTGGTGGAGGTCAGTCCCGATTTCTACCGTCCTACCGATGTGGTCAACCTATGGGGTGACCCCACCAAGGCCAAGACGGAACTGGGATGGAATCCCACCAAAACCAGCTTCGAGGAGCTGGTTCGGATTATGGTGGACCACGATATGAAGAAGGTTGCGGTGGAACGTGCCGAAGAGCATATCCAGACCAATCTTGCGGAATACCTGGAAAAGGGCGTCGTCAAATAATTTCTTGCGCAAACAGACAGAGAACGGAAAGAAGTAATCGATTATGATGGAAAAGAATGCGAAAATTTATGTGGCCGGCCATCGCGGCATGGTGGGCAGTGCCATTGTGCGGGAACTTCAGCGGCAGGGCTACAACAATATCATCACCCGCACCCACAAGGAACTGGACCTCTGCCGCCAGGAGGCCGTGGAGAAGTTCTTTGCCGAAGAAAAACCGGAGTATGTTTTTCTTGCGGCGGCCAAGGTAGGCGGTATTGTGGCAAATGAAGAAGCGCTGGCCGATTTCATGTACGACAACATGACCCTGGAAATGAACGTCATCCATTCCGCCTGGAAGAATGGATGCAAGAAGCTGGAGTTTCTCGGCTCCAGCTGCATTTACCCGCGTATGGCGCCGCAGCCCATGAAGGAAGACTGCCTGCTGACAAGCGCCCTGGAAAAGACTAACGAAGCGTATGCCCTGGCGAAGATCAGCGGCCTGAAGTATTGCGAATACCTGAACCGGCAGTACGGTACCGACTATATCAGCGTGATGCCCACCAACCTGTACGGTCCCAACGATAACTACCATCCCACCCACAGCCATGTGGTTCCGGCGCTGATTCGCCGGTTCCACGAGGCCAAGGAGCAGAATCTTCCCAGCGTGACCTGCTGGGGCGATGGCAGTCCGCTGCGTGAGTTCCTGTATGTGGATGACCTTGCCAATCTCTGCGTCTTCCTGATGAACAACTATTCCGGCAATGAAACCGTCAACGCCGGCACCGGCAAGGAACTGACCATCAAGGAATTGACGGAACTGGTGGCCAAAGTGGTTGGATATACGGGAAAGATCGAGTGGGATCCCACCAAACCCAACGGTACCCCGCGGAAGCTGCTGGATGTGAGCAAGGCGACCAAGCTTGGCTGGACCTACAAGACCGAGCTGGAAGACGGCCTGCGCCTGGCATACGAAGATTTCCTCCACAATCCCATGCGGGCTGAACGCTGATCGGTTCATTCACAGAAAAGGGAGAAACCTATGCATATCATTTTGCTCTCCGGCGGTTCCGGCAAGCGCCTGTGGCCGCTGTCCAACGATATTCGTTCAAAACAGTTCATCAAGATTTTCAAGACGGCAGACGGATATGAATCCATGGTACAGCGTGTCTACCGCCAGATCACCGAGGTGGACCGCGATGCAACCGTTACCATCGCCACCAGCAAGGCGCAGGTCAGCTCCATCCATAACCAACTGGGGGATGCGGTGGGCGTCTGTGTGGAACCCTGCCGCCGCGATACCTTCCCGGCCATTGCCCTGGCCACGGCGTATCTGCATGATGTAAAGGGTGTGGGGCTGGAGGAGCCCGTCGTGGTTTGCCCGGTGGATCCCTATGTCAACAACGATTACTTTGAGGCACTGAAAAAGCTTTCGGATCTGGCTGCGCAGGGAAACGCCAATCTTTCCCTTATGGGAATCGAGCCCACCTATCCCAGCGAAAAGTATGGCTATATCATCCCGGAAACGGCCGACTCCGTCAGCAAGGTAAAAACTTTTAAGGAAAAACCTGACGCCCAGACTGCTGCTGCCTATATTGCCCAAGGGGCCCTCTGGAACGGAGGCGTCTTTGCCTATAAGCTGCAGTATGTATGGGACCGTGCTCACGAACTGCTGGACTTCACGGACTATCAGGATCTTTTTGCCAAGTATGAAACGCTGCAGAAGATCAGCTTTGACTATGCAGTGGTGGAGAAGGAACCCAACATTCAGGTGATGCGCTTTGCCGGGCAATGGAAAGACATGGGCACCTGGAACACCCTGACCGAAGCGATGGAGGACGCCAGCATTGGCAAGGCCATCCTGAATGACAGCTGCCAGAATGTGCATGTGCTCAATGAGTTGGATGTGCCGGTTCTCTGCATGGGCCTGAAAGACGTGGTGGTTTCGGCCAGCCCGGAAGGAATTCTGGTTTCCGATAAGGAACAGTCCAGCTATATCAAGCCCTATGTGGATGCCATCAATCAGCAGGTCATGTTTGCCGAGAAGTCCTGGGGCAGTTTCCGCGTGCTGGATGTGGAAGACGAGAGCATGACCATCAAAGTGACGCTCAATCCTGGTCATCAGATGAATTACCACAGCCACAGCCGCCGCGACGAAGTGTGGACGGTGATTGCCGGTAAGGGCCGGACTATTGTGGACGGTATGGAGCAGCCTGTGCAGGCTGGTGATGTGGTTACCATGCAAGCCGGGTGCCGTCATACCATCATTGCCGATACCGAACTCAAGTTGATTGAGGTGCAGTTGGGCAAGGAGATCAGTGTGCATGACAAACAAAAATTCCCTCTCGAAAAATAATCCGTTTCTGCTTCGCCCTGTGGGCAAAGATTATCTGTGGGGCGGCAATCGCCTGAACGATGATTTCTCCAAGGGTATAGATCTTCAGCCTCTGGCGGAGACCTGGGAGTGCTCCACCCATCCGGACGGCCTGAGTACCGTGGCCAGCGGTCCTTTTGCCGGGCAGACGCTGCGGGACGTGCTGCGCAGCCATCCTGAGTATCTGGGGACGCATCCGCAGTCGGCTGACGGAGAACTGCCGGTTCTCATCAAGTTCATTGACGCCAAGAGAGATTTATCGGTACAGGTACATCCCAGCGATGAATACGCCATGCAGAACGAAGATGGTCAGTCCGGCAAAAATGAGATGTGGTATGTGCTGGATGCGTCGGAAAACGCGGAACTGATCTATGGCTTCAATCGGCCCATTGACCGGGAAACCCTGCGCAAAAGCCTTGCGGACGGCACGGTGGAGCACTACCTCCGGCGCGTACAGATCCACAAAGACGATGTGTTTTACATCCAGGCCGGAACCGTACATGCCATCGGCGCAGGCGCGTTGATTGCAGAAATCCAGGAAAGTTCCAATTTAACCTATCGCATGTATGATTACGGCAGGGTAGATAAATACGGAAAGCCCCGTACACTTCATATTGATCGCGCTTTGGATGTGGCCCGGCTGGATGGCGGCGAGAACCCGCGGCAGCCGATGCGGGTTTTACGGTACACACCCGGCTGTGCCAGTGAGCTTTTGTGCCGGTGCAAGTATTTCGTGGTGGAGCGGATGCTCATCAACACCAAACGCATCCGCCGGATGGCATGTGTCTCCACCGGTACCAACTCCTTCCAGGTTTTACTGTGTGTAGATGGCTGCGGTGTGGCCTTCCCTGAAGGTGGCGACGCGCTGCCGTTTTTCCGCGGAGACTGCCTGTTCCTGCCGGCAGACTCTGTCCCTGTACGCCTGCATGGCTATGCACAGCTGATCAAAGTGAGCTGCTGAGAATATGCAGACAACACTGTACTTTTTTGCGGCAGGGACTTGACTTGCCGGCAAAAATCGGTATAATAGTAGTGTTGCTTCTGCGTGCTAGTATGGCTCAGTTGGTAGAGCAGCTGATTCGTAATCAGCAGGTCGTCGGTTCAAGTCCGACTACTAGCTCCAGATAAAAGTGCCGCAGCGTTTTCGTAGCGCTGCGGCACTTTTTCTGTCATAGGGATCTGATGCCCCCGAGGAAGTGAACAGTGCAGGCTCCGGGAGAAAAACCTGCCCGGCGAATCCAAGGGAGGCGTGTTCCGCTCCAAAAATCTGATTGTTCATAAAAATTTTATATCCAAACCCCTTGATTTTTTATACGAAAGTGGTTATTATATGTTTAGCACTCAAGAGAACGGAGTGCTAAACTAAATCTAAAAAGAGAAATCTTTTAATAGGGAGGATCTTTCATTATGAAAATCAAACCTCTTGCAGACCGCGTTGTCATCAAGCTGGTCGAGGAAGAAGAAACCACCAAGGGTGGTTTGATCCTGTCCGGCTCCGCCAAGGAAAAGCCGCAGGTTGCCGAAGTTCTGGCTGTCGGCCCCGGTGGCATGGTGGATGGCAAGGAAGTTCAGATGATTGTCAAGGTTGGCGATAAAGTGCTGACCAGCAAGTATTCCGGCACCGAAGTCAAGGTTGACGGTGAGGAATGCACCATCGTCCGTCAGAGCGATATTCTCGCCGTGGTGGAATGATTTTCTGAACTGAACGCTTTCTGATATACAAAGGAGAAATGCTTTATGGCTAAACAGATTAAACAGGGCGCCGAAGCCCGCAAGGCGCTGTGCGCAGGCATCGATCAGCTGGCAAATACCGTGAAGGTTACCCTGGGCCCCAAGGGCCGCAACGTGGTGCTGGCCAAGAAATTCGGCAGTCCGCTCATCACCAACGACGGTGTGACCATCGCCAAGGAGATCGAACTGAAGGATCCGTTTGAGAACATGGGTGCCCAGCTCGTCCGCGAAGTGGCGACCAAGACCAACGATGCTGCCGGTGACGGCACCACCACTGCGACCGTTCTGGCGCAGGCTCTGGTCAACGAGGGCATGAAGAACGTGACCGCCGGTGCCAACCCCATGGACATCAAGCGCGGCATGCAGAAGGCTGTCGCCGCTGCTGTGGAGGCTGTGAAGACCAACAGCCAGAAGGTGAACGGCAGCAAGGATATCGCCCGTGTCGGTACCGTTTCTGCCGGCGACGCTGAGATTGGTCAGCTGATCGCCGACGCCATGGAGAAGGTCACTGCCGATGGCGTCATCACCATCGAAGAGAACAAGACCACTGCCGAGACCTATACCGAGGTCGTGGAAGGCATGCAGTTTGACCGTGGCTATGTGACTCCTTATATGGTCACGGATACCGAGAAGATGGAGACTGTCTACGAGGATTGCTCCGTCCTGATCACCGACAAGAAGATCAGCGTCTTCCAGGATATCGTGCCTCTGCTGGAGCAGGTGATCCAGTCCGGCCGCAAGCTGCTGATCATCGCGGAGGATGTGGAAGGCGACGCTCTGTCCAACCTGATCATCAACCGTCTGCGCGGCGGCCTGAATGTGGTTGCCGTCAAGGCGCCCGGTTTCGGCGATCGCCGCAAGGAAATGCTCCAGGATATCGCTATCCTGACCGGTGGTACCGTGATCAGCAGCGACTTGGGCTACGAGCTGAAGGATGCCACCATGCAGCAGCTGGGCACTGCCCGCCAGGTCAAGGTGACCAAGGAGAACACCACCATCGTGGGCGGCAACGGCGATAAGAACGCGATTGCTGATCGCGTTGCGCAGATCCGCAGCCAGATTTCTACCGCCACTTCCGACTTCGACCGTGAGAAGCTGCAGGAGCGCCTGGCCAAGATGGCCGGTGGCGTTGCCGTCATCAAAGTCGGTGCTGCTACCGAAGTGGAGATGAAGGATAAGAAGCTCCGCATCGAAGATGCCCTGAACGCCACCAAGGCCGCTGTGGAAGAAGGCATTGTGGCTGGCGGCGGTACCGCTACCATCAACGCGATTCCCGCTGTCGACAAGATCGTCGATACCCTGGAAGGCGACGAGCGCACGGGTGCCAAGATCGTCCGCAAGGCTCTGGAGGCTCCGCTGCGTCAGATTGCTGCCAACGCTGGCCTGGAAGGCAGCGTGATCATCGACAACATCCTGAAGGCCAACAAGGCCAACTATGGCTTTGATGCCCAGAAGGAAGAGTACGTCGAGGATATGATCGAGGCCGGCATCGTCGACCCGACCAAGGTCACCCGTTCTGCTCTGGAGAATGCTTCCAGTGTTGCAGCCATGGTGCTGACCACCGAGAGCCTGGTTGCCGATTTGCCGGAACCGCCGGCTCCGGCAGCCCCCGCCGGCGGTGACATGGGCGGCATGTACTAATCCGCCTGTACCGCTTTGCCGATAAAACCATAAAAATCCCGCCCGGGATCTTGTGAAAAGATCCCGGGCGGGATTTTTGCTTTCTACAGAACCGAATCACTTAATGGTCGGAGGAGGGCAGTGTGAACGCCTTGCGGACGAATTGTTCCATTTCCGCTTTGCTGTCATAGCGGCAGATCATGAGTTCATCCCCCATGGCGCCGGCCAGGGCAGGGGGCATCTCACCTACGCGGCACAGGTGGGACCCGCAGGAACGGCACAGTTGATCCAGCGAATACGCATACTGTATATACGCACGGCGTCCCACATAAACGCAAAAACGCTTGGGGCCAATATAGGTATGCCGGCATGCGTCATAAGCCACCATATCTGCGTATATCTGGTAGACATCCACGCTCTGGCTGTAATCGATCATCTCGGTGGTAAAGCCGCCGGCCGGCCGCATATTCACTTCCAGGCCAAGCAGCGTTCCCTTGGGACCGAGTCCCGGCTTATCCTGCGTCAGCCGGAAAAATTCCAGATGGAAAAATCGGCGTGTCACGCTAAAGGCCTGCAACGTTTTGCGTCCGATCCGCTCCACATCTGCCGGAACGTGATCATTTATGTAATAGTATGTGGGCACCCCTTTGTTGACCATATCCATGATCGAGTTGGGAGTGATATGACTGACGGCAAAGAGCACTTGACCCTTGGAATCACAGATTCCGTCGTAGGTTGTGACCACACCCGGAACATATTCTTCCATTACATATGGCACATGCGGGGGCGTCGCAAAAAAGTCCTCCACATCGGCCGGGTTTTCCAATCGATAGGTGTCGTTGGCCCCCACGCCGTTATCCGGCTTAACCACCACCGGATATCCGACTTTCTTGATAAAATCAAGGGCGGCCTTTTGTGTGGTGACGGGAATACACCGGGCACAGGGAATTCCTGCCTGCTGATAGGTCTCCTTCATGGCCAGCTTGCTTTTCCAGCCCCCAATAGCATCGGATTTGGGACCGGTCGTGATATTGAAGGCGGTACGCAGTGCGGCGTCCATCTCCAGCCAATATTCGTTGTTGGATTCAATCCAGTCAATTTTTCCGTAGCGGAAGGTGAAATACCCCACCGCACGTACCATGTCATCATAGTCGCCCAGATCCGCAACCCTGTAATATTCCGTCAGGGCATTCTTCAGATCCGGATGGAGTTCCTCATAGGAGGCATCACCAAGACCTAATACTGTGACACCATTTTCCTTCAGACGGATGGCGAACCATCGGAACGTTTCCGGAAAATTCGGTGATACAAGAATAAAATTCATAAAGAAGTTTCCTCCCCGCTTGTGGTGTTTTCCTGGGAAACGGTGTCATTGGCCACCGGAATAAACCGTTTTACAAATTTCCCTTTTCCGCGGCTGAGCACATAAAAATATCCGATGATGGAAAATACCAACGCTCCTATGAAGTTGACAAAGAGATCCTCCATGGTATCCATCAGACCAATATCCAGGTAGCCGCCCAGACCCAGCGCAGTTTTGGTGCCATCTGCTTGCACAACGATCACATCGGTGATATTGCGAAGGACCACTGGATGATTGCCGCCGGTGGGATCCAGCAGAATCGTTCCAATGTCATGGACGATAGTGTCCTTCTGCATATCAAAGAAAAAGAACTGGTCCATGGCGCATTCAAAGAACTCCCACAGAACTCCCACCGTCATGGAAAAACAGAACGCTACAATGGCCAGATAGAGGGGAGAAAGATGGAACCTGACGCGGCTGTTGCGGTTCAGGATATCCAACAGGGAAAAGCCGATGGCTGCACAAAGAAAGCCGTTCATGGTGTGCAGCACAGTGTCCCAGTTGGGAAAAGTCACATAGTAGGCACCGATTTCTCCCAGAATTTCTGCCGCATAGATGAACAGCAGAATGATGATCTCCAGCGTATTGGGAAGATCGATATCCAGTTTGCGTTCCAACAGGGAAGGCATGGTGAAGAGAATCAGCGTCAGGACGCAGAGAAAAACATTTTCAAAGTTCCGATTGAAAATTTGCGCAAGCAACACAAGAAGGACCGAGGTGCGCAGGAAAATATAGACCAGCGTGACGGCTCTTTTCTCCCGCCACAAGGTTTTCAGACTTTCCCGCTTGGGTTGTTTGGGGTGTTCCATGCAAAACTCCTTTACTCCAGCGTAAAATCTTTGGGATCCAGCTCAGGAAGCACCTGGCGATGCGGCACCCGCATGAGGGGATCATATTGGAAGCGCCGGCAAAAATAATAGGGAGATACCACGCCTTTCAGCCTGCATAGAATCATCTTGGGATCGGATGCCGGAGTGCCGTGCAAACAGTAGGAGCAGGCCGGTGCAATTTTACTTCCGTAATAGCTCTTTTTAAACATATCCTCACCCCAAACCCCGTCAAATATACTCATTTATTATAGAAGTTTTGCCTGACCTTGTAAAGGGAAGCGCACAGGAATGCAAAGACGAGAACTACAGCGTCCCATGGCAACCGCTGTGTGGTGACAACGCGTGCCGCCATGCTGCGGTATACCACCGCCGTTCCGGGGAGAAAACGCACCAAAAGTCCAACCATCGCCAAAAATACAAACAGATGAACCGTCCGATGCACAAGCAGCAAACGCAGCGGCACCGCTCCCTGGAGCAGCAAGGAAATCTGCGCCCACACCGAAAGCCCCAGCACACTCAGGCAAGTGCAGCATCCATACAGCGCATACCGCCCGCCCAGCGCGGCAAAATCCGAACAGCCTGCGCTGATCTCCAAAAAAGCACTCATCACGGGTATGGTAAGTGCCGTTTGAGGAAGAAACGGTACCAGTACGGCTTCTGTCATGCGGAAAAACAGCACGCAGCCGCATACCTGCAAACAGCTTCCGACCGCATTGCCGATGGCGTTGGAGAAAGAAAGCGATTCGGGGACAGTGGCTTTTGGAGATACCGATTGAGCGGTCTTCCGCGGTAATAATCCAATACACAATGCGGCAGCAGCCAGGTTTGCCGCAAGCTGCAGCCAATAGAAAAGGATGCCCAGCCGCACATTTCCCATCAGCAAGCCACCCACGCAGCCGATCACAAAGCCGGGACTGGAGCAGCAGCCCAGCAGAATCACCAGCGCGGCATCCCGGGCGTTGAGCAGCCGATTCTTTTGCAGATTTCCCACCATTTTGGCGCAAACCGCGTACCCTCCCACCCAGGAAAGCACAAGGACCGGGATGGCGATTTCATTTTCCAGGCCAAGGAGCCGTGCTGCCGGCCGAAAAATACGATTCCGTAATGGGCAGGTCAGCAACAGATCGGTCAGTACAAAAAAGGGAAACAACGCAGGCAAGACCGTACTTGTACACAGACGAAGACCATTTGCAAATCCCTCCGCGGCCAGTACGGGTTCTTTCAGAAAGAGGATTCCCAACAGGCAACAGAGCACCACGGGTAAAAAGACCTTTTTCCTGCGCTTACACATAGAAACCACCTCCGGGGGCGTATATTGGGATGATCCGGTCCGGGAAGGGGAGAACATCTGCATGAAGAGCCAGAAGATCCGCAGAAAGCGATTCCGCAAGACACAGGCAGGCAGACCAAGAATGCATGATTTGCTGGCACAGCCCTCCGCGGCGTTCTATCGTTTGCCGGAATTTTCTCTACGGGGTGGGTATTTGACCGCGGATGGGTGCCGAAAGGTATTGGATTTTCAGCCGGATAAGATCAGTCTGGATATGGGAAACTTTCTGGTAACATTTTATGGGGCAGAACTTCGGATAGAATCCTTCAGCGGAAAAAGGCTGATTCTGGCGGGGAGGATACAAGATATCTCATTCCGCAGCAAGTGGGGGGAGCCTGGCAATGAAGCGTAAATTCTGGGCTGCGGATCGCATCCGTTTTCAGATCCGTGGTGCCGACCCGCAGCGCTACGTGAACCGCATCACCGCCCGGGGGCTGCAGCTTGACCATATACGATGGAAACAGAACGGCTGCGTCGCCCAGGGATTCGGACGGGATTATTCCACGCTGCGCCGAATGGCCGAACAGGGCGGATGGGAATTTTCCATCCTTCGTCGCCACGGCCCGGGGCGTTTTCTGGAACGCTGCATGGCACGGCCCGGCTTTCCTGTGGGCGCTATTCTGTTTGTGCTGCTTCTGAACCTGCTGCCGCATTTTGTCTGGGTCATCGATTTTGGGACGCTGGAACAAACGGATTCCCAGCGCATGCGTGCACTCCTGGCAGAATGCGGGATCTGCGAAGGCACATTTTTACAAAAGGACACATTGGAAGATGCACAAGCAGCCGCTTTGGCGCAAAGCGACCTGTTCGGCTGGGTCAGCTTGAATTTTACGGGCGGATGCCTTTTTATCGAGGATACGGTAGCACATACGCAGACCATCCGGGAAGATCCGCCTCTGCGCCCGCTGTATGCCAAAGCAGACGGAGTGATCACAGCGGTGGAAGCGGAAAGCGGTTTCGCCTGCGTTGTCCCGGGGCAGACGGTGAAAGCCGGACAACTGCTGGTGGATATCGTGAGACTGGACCGGGAGGAACGGGAGATTCTGCAGGGCGCGTCAGGAAAAATTCTGGCCCGGTGCGAAGAAACCTTTACGGCCTCCGAACCTCTTTCCCGGACTGCGACGGTTCCGGGAAATGTCGCCACCGTCCGGGATACATTGTATTTTCTGGGCGGTGTGTGGCCCCTTCAGCAAGAAGAGGTCACAGAAGCTGACCGCATAGAATGGATACCGCTGCGTCTGGGACGGTTGAGCCTGCCGGGCTGCCTGCGAAGGGAGACCGCGTGGGGCTGCAACGTTCTGACATTGTATTATTCTCCGGAACAGGCAGAGGCACTGGCACGAAGGAACTGCCGCCAGCAGCTGCTGGAATCTTTCCCGGATGCCGAAATCCTGGCTGAACACTACCAGACGCAGACGCTGTCTGACGCGGTTGTCACATCGGTGACCTACCAATTTGTGGCGAACATTGCAATCTCTTAGTCAGTGGTGCCTCTTTTTGGTCAAGACGGCAGCAAATGCCAAAAGATACGGATAAATTTTGTTTGTAATATCCAATTTCTTTTGGCAAAAATTGTGATATAATCTGAATGGGTTACTATGATATTCGATACACGGAGGGCATGAAATTTGGCAGAGCGTTCCATTGAATTGGACAGCATTGAATTGGCAGCCGCTATTTTTGGCAACTGCGACCAGAACATTCATCTTCTGGAGAAGGAGTTCAGCGTCACCGCCGTGTGCCGTGGTTCGGAACTGAGATTCACCGGTGCAGAAAAAGATGTGACGGCAGCGGCCCATGCGGTAGACGGCATGGTCACTCTGATGCAGAATCATACCCCTCTGGAGGAGCAGACCATCCGGTATTGCATCAGCCTGGCCCGCGACGGCGAGGAAAAACGTCTTCGCGAGCTGACCGATGATTTTGTGGCCGTGACCGCAAAAGGGCGCCCCATTCATCCCAAGACGCTGGGACAGCGGGAGTATCTGGCCGCTATCCGCAATCACGCCATCACTTTCGGTGTGGGGCCCGCCGGAACAGGAAAAACCTACCTGGCGGTGGCCATGGCTGTCAAAGCATTCAAATCCAAGGATGTAAGCCGGATCATCCTGACCCGCCCCGCAGTGGAAGCGGGCGAAAAGCTGGGCTTCTTGCCCGGCGATCTGCAAAATAAAGTGGACCCGTATCTGCGTCCCTTGTATGATGGACTGTTTGACCTGCTGGGGGCAGAGACTTTTCAGAAATTGTTTGAAAAACAGATCATCGAGGTGGCGCCGCTGGCGTATATGCGCGGCCGTACCCTGGATGATGCTTTTATCATTTTGGATGAAGCACAAAACACCACCCCTGAACAGATGAAGATGTTCCTGACGCGTATGGGCGTGGGCAGCAAAGTGGTGGTTACCGGCGATATTACCCAGGTAGATCTTCCGGATAAGGTTCGCAGCGGCCTGGTGGATGCCCTGCAGGTGTTGCAGGATGTGGACGGCATTGCCCAGGTACGTCTGACGGAAAAGGATGTAGTCCGCCACAGACTGGTGCAGCAGATCGTCAAAGCGTATGAAAAGGCGGCCGAGCGTTCGGCCAGACAATAAAAAGCCAGAAACAGGAGGTTGATACCCTATGTCCAATAAGGTCCTGATTACCAATGACCAGAATATTGTCAAGATTCCGTCCGGGCTGAGAATTCTCATTCGCCGCAGCTGTAATGCGGTTCTGGATTTTGAGAAGTTTGACGGTTCGGCTGAGATCAGCGTCACCTTTGTCGACAACAACCGGATCCATGAGTTGAACAAACAGTACCGGGACAAGGATTCGGCCACTGATGTTCTGAGCTTTCCCATGGGAGAAAACGGCCAGTATGACATTGACGAAGACAACGGCTGCAAGATTCTCGGCGACATCGTCATTTCAATGGAGCGCGCCATGGAACAGGCCGAGTTGTATGGGCACAGTCTGCAGCGGGAGGTTGCCTACCTGACCGTACATTCCATGCTCCATCTTCTGGGATACGATCATGAGGCCAGCGGTCTGGAAGCGGTCCGCATGCGGGAAAAGGAGGAAGCGGTGCTGATCAAGCTGGGCTTGCCGCGCACGGTTTCCTATACAAGCGATGAGGTCTGAGATCAAGCGCTTCGGC
Organism: uncultured Subdoligranulum sp.; assembly: GCF_963931595.1. GTDB lineage: Bacteria > Bacillota > Clostridia > Oscillospirales > Ruminococcaceae > Gemmiger. Next base: position 1,189,212 of record NZ_OZ007030.1, on the reverse strand, counting down.
CGCGGCTTTGTCTATGCCTGGAACGGGATCCGGGCCGCCGTACAGGAAGAGCGGAATTTCCGTTTTCATCTCTGTGCCGCCTGCTATGCCGTCATTCTTGGCATGCTTGCCGATTTATCCTGCATGGAATGGGCCTTGCTTGCTTTTTGCATCACGGCGGTGCTGGGAATGGAGTTGATGAATTCCGCGGTGGAGCGAGCCGTGGACAAGCCGGACACCACCCACTGGTGGAGCGCCGGTGCCGCCAAAGACATGGCAGCCGGTGCGGTTCTGATCGTAGCCCTGGGGGCACTGGCGGTAGGGGGATGCCTGTTCCTGCCGCGGCTGAATGCGATTGGAAATGCTTTGCGCCAGTCGCCCTGGATTGGCGTGGTTTGTGCAGCGGCCTTGATCCCGGCGTATTTCTTTATTTTCCGTTATCATCCTGCAACACAGAAAGGTGAATCAACGAATGGCAAAACCGATTCCTGAAATGCCCAGCAGTGTTTTTGTGGCACTGGTGGGCCGTCCCAATGTGGGAAAATCCAGCCTGACCAATTATCTGGTGGGGGAAAAGGTGGCTATCGTAACCCAGAAACCGCAGACGACACGCAGCCGGATTACCGGCGTCATCACAAAAGGGCCTGTACAGTATGTACTGATGGACACCCCCGGCATCCATAAAGCACACAACAAGCTGGACGCCCGTATGACCCAGACGGCCGCGGCCAGTCTGAAGGATGTGGATGTCACCCTGATGCTCTTCGAGCCGCAGGGAGATTTTACGGACTCCGAACTGACGATGATCAAGGCCTTGCAAAAGGGCGGTCCGGCCATTGCGGTCATCAATAAAGTGGACTTGCTGGACAGTTTTGCGGCGTTGGAACAGCGCAAACGTCAGATTGCCGATTTCGACTGTTTTGATTCTGTGGTCACGGTCTCCGCCAAGGATGGAACCGGCTGCGAGGATCTGTTTGCCCTCCTCAAGCCCTACGGCAACGAGGGGCCGCATTATTTCGATGATGATGCTTTCACCGATATGCCGGAGAAGGAACTGGTGGCGGAACTGGTGCGTGAAAAGGCACTTCTGTTCATGCGGGACGAAATTCCCCACGGGATTGCTGTGGTGGTGGAGCGCTTCAAAGAACGTCCCGACAAGGACCTGATTGATATCGATGTGGATATTTACTGTGAGCGCAAGAGCCATAAAGGAATGATTATCGGCAAGGGAGGCCAGATGCTCAAAAAAATCGCATCGGCGGCCCGGCTGGATATTGAAGAACTCCTGGGCGTTAAGGTCAATCTGCAGTGCTGGGTAAAGGTGCGGGAAGACTGGCGTGACAATGAAAACCTCCTGAATACCCTTGGGTTCGCCAAGCCCTGACCGTTTCCCCGGTGCCCTCGTTGGACAACTTTTCCATGTGTGCTGTGGTATGATGTCCCCAACGGAAGGGGGCGGCAGGCATGACTGGTTCAGCGGGGGATTGGGCTCGTTTCTTGCAAACCGGAAGTATTTATGATTACTTGAGTTTCAAGGCGCAGCAATGTGCGCTGCGGGAGGATGAAGATGCAGATTGCAACGACGGGCCTGGTGCTGCATCAGGTCAAGCTGGGGGAGGCGGATCAGATCCTGACGCTGCTGACCCCTGAACTGGGCGTTGTGTCTGCCTCCGCCAAGGGAAGCCTGCGGTTGAAAAATAAACTGTTCAGCGCTTGCGGTTTGTTCTGCTATTCGGAATTCAGCCTGTCGAGCGGTCGCAGCCAATATTTTGTGGATTCGGCCCAGGTCAAAAAAGTATTCTACGGCGTATCCGAGAGCGTGGAAGGCATGAGTCTGGCTACCTATATGGCAGAGATAGCGCTTTCCCTCTCTCCGGCGCCCCCCGAGGCTGATGCGCAGCTCCGGCTGCTGCTGAACAGCTTGTATATGATCGGACAGAAGAAATTGCCGCTGCGGCAGCTCAAGACTATTTATGAACTTCGGTCCATGAGTATGGCCGGCTACCAGCCCGACCTTCTGGCCTGCTCGGGCTGTGGCCGGTATGAGGGCGGGGAGTTCTATTTTGATCCCGTGGAGGGAAATCTCTTGTGCGCCGATTGTGCCGAGAAGGCCCGGCATATTCCCAATCTGGATACCGGCGCGTTGTATGCACTGCGTCATATCTGTCTGGCCGAAGACCGAAAATTGTTTTCTTTCACCCTGGCACCGGCCAGCTTGAAGAATTTGTCCCGGGTCAGCGAGCAGTACGTGCTGGCACACCTGGAGCATGGACTGAAAAGTTTGGATTTTCTGAAGACTGTACTGGAATAAGGAGAAGCTATACCCTGTATGGATACCGCTTATAAAACCACACTGGAACTGGATAAAATCATCGCACGGGCGGTACAGCTTTGTGCGTGCCGTGAAACCAAGGAAATGATGCAGGCACTGGAGCCCTGTACCACACCGGAAGATGAGCGTTTTGCGCTTTCACAGACCAACGCCATCAACTCGCTTCTGATCAAGAACGGAAGTCCTCGCTTTGGCAGCGTTTCCGATGTGCGGCGCATTACCGCCCATGCCCAGAAGGGCGGGATCCTCTCCATGGGGGAGCTGCTGGAAATCGCAGCCACGCTGCGCAATTTTGCAGGACTTTCCCAGTGGTACGGTCTGAGTGAACACGACATGCTGCCCACGGATGATCTGTTCTACGCGCTGGCACCGCAGCCGGTCCTGGAAAAGCAGATCAGCGAGAGCATCCTTTCGCCGGAGGAAATGGCGGATACCGCCAGTGTCACCCTCCATGACCTGCGCCGAAAGATCCGGCAAACTGAAGATTCCATCCGCACCAAACTGGATAACATCATCAAAAATTCCACCACCAACAAATTCCTGCAGGACGCCGTCGTTTCACTGCGCAATGGACGCTATGTGGTGCCGGTTCGCGCCGAGTACCGCGGTGAGGTGGGCGGCGTCATCCACGATGTTTCGTCCACCGGCGCCACGATCTTCGTGGAGCCCACCGCTGTGGTGGAAGCCAACGCGCGGATTATGCAGCTGCGCGCCCAGGAACAGGAAGAAATCACCCGAATTCTCTCTGCGTTCTCGGTGCAGGTGGGCTCGCTGGAGCCACAGTTCTCCTACAGCTACGAGGCCATGCTGCAGATCGATCTGTTGCTGGCCAAAGCCCGTCTGGCCGTTGAGCAAAATGCTTTCATGCCGACGGTCAGCGATACCGTGCGCTTCCGGCTGAACCGGGCACGTCATCCGCTCATCGACAAAAAGCAGGTGGTACCGGTGGATATTGCCCTGGGGGAGGAATACGATACCCTGGTCATCACCGGCCCGAACACCGGCGGCAAAACGGTATCCATCAAGACAGCCGGCCTGCTCAACGCCATGGCGCAGCACGGTTTTCTGATTCCGGCCCATGAAAGCAGCATTGTCTGCAATTTCCGGGAATATCTCGTGGACATCGGCGACGAGCAGAGCATTGAGCAAAGCCTTTCCACTTTCTCGGGACATATGAAACGGATCAGCACCATCCTTCAGCACGCCGGACACGGCACGCTGACCCTCATCGATGAGCTCGGCGCCGGAACCGATCCGGCGGAAGGCGCAGCCCTGGCTGTCAGCATTCTGGAACAGCTGCGCCGGCAGGGAAGTCTGCTGATGGCAACCACCCACTATGCCGAGCTGAAAGTCTATGCTCTGGAGACACCGGGGGTCGTGAACGCCAGCTGCGAGTTCAATGTGGAAACGCTGATGCCTACCTACAAGCTGAGCGTGGGTGTGCCCGGAAAGTCCAACGCGTTCCTGATCAGTGCCAAGCTGGGGATTCCCCAGGAAATCATCGATGCCGCCCGCAACCACATGTCCAACGACGACAAGCGTCTGGACAGCGTGCTGGCGCAGCTGGATGATCTGAAACTGCAGCTGAAGAGCGCCCAGGACGAAGCGGAAAAGGCCCGCTATGAGGCGGAGCACGCCTTGGAGAGCGCCGAGAAGAAGCGGGATCAGCTGATCGAGCAGGGAAAGCAGGAGCTAGAGGATGCCCGCCGTCAGGCTCATGAACTGATCCAGAAGGTGCAGAATGAAGCCTACAGCCTGACTGACGAGCTTCGCCGTATCCAGAAAGATGAAAAGACCAATGCGGCCCAGCGCGCGATCCGTGCCCGCGAAATTGCACGCAAAGACACCGAAACGCTCCTCAAACGCACCGACACAAAACCTGTCCAGAAAAAGTACACACCGCTCAAGGAAGTGCAGATCGGGCAGGAAGTGGTCATCGCAGAACTCAATCAGTTGGCCACCGTAACGGCGCGCCCCGACCGCAATGGCATGGTGGAAGTGCGCGCCGGCATCATGAAGACCAAAGTGCCTCTGACCGGGCTGCGTGCCCCTGACAAGATGGAAAAACGTCCCCAGCGCGAGCCTCGTCGTTCCAGCACGCGGGTACAGCTGGACAAAGACCGCAAAACCAGCATGGAACTGAATCTGCTGGGGTATACCGTGGAGGAAGCGCTTGCAGAGGTGGACAAGTTCCTGGACAGCGGCTTGCTGCGGGGGCAGCAGACGCTGTATATCATCCACGGCAACGGTACCGGCGCATTGCGCAGTGCCATCCAGAAGCATCTCCGGACCCACAAGGCCGTCAAGAGTTTCCGCCTCGGCCGCTATGGCGAAGGCGAAAGCGGCGTCACCGTCGTGGAATTGAAATAAAAGCCAAAAAAGTGACCTGTACCAGGCGGTACAGGTCACTTTTTTGCGCCTTTCACCGTTTGCGCATTTTCTTTCGCAGTTCCTCATAGACTGGTAATAAAGCCAGGCAGGGGAGGCGCGGGTTTGAAGACGGTAATCTATCTGGACGTGCTGCTGCTCGTCAATTTCCTGGCAGCCTATTTTTTGCTGCTGGCGGCAGGACTGCTCAGCGGCCAGCATGCCGGCTTTCCCCGAATGCTTCTGGGAAGCGGTGCGGCAGCCCTGTCCTCCCTCATTCTGTTCGCACCGGAACAGGCCTATGCGGTGCAGCTGCTCTACAAAGTCGCAACGGCCCTGATGATTACCGCCATCACCTTCGGTTGGAAAAACAAGCGAAGACTTGTGACGGGAATGTGCTGGTATGCTGCGCTGAACATTGCACTGGCAGGTCTCGTCCTGGTTGTGATTCTGCAAACCGGTACGCAGATCCTGCAGACAGGAAATCTTGCCATTTATCTCCGTATTTCGCCGCTGCTCCTGGTGGTTCTGTCGGGCCTATGCTGTGCGGCGGTGGAAGTAGGCACCCGCTGCTTTTCCAGGCGTAAAGCGACGGTGGAGACGGTAGGCCTGGAACTGGAATTGGGCGGACTGCTGATTCATCTGCGGGCGTCGCTGGATACGGGGTGTCATTTGACCGATCCCATTACCTGTCTGCCGGTATTGGTGGTAAGCTTTCCCGACGCCCAAAACCGGTTGCCTCCATCCGTCCGGGAATTTCTTCAGGGCTGGTTTTCCGGCAAGTCTCCGGGCGAACCGCCATCCGGCACCCGGCTTCGCCTGATTCCCTGCAACACGGCATCTTCCCGCGGCCTTTTGCCAGGATTTGTGGTCAACGGAATCGGCATGATCACGCCACATGGCGTGCTGGGATTGGGCCGCAGCGCCGTTGCGTTTGCGCCCCAGTCTTTCGGAAGCGACCGGTATGAAGCACTGTACGGGAATGACTTTTTATAGACATGAAGGGGAGAAAATTTATGCAGACAAGAGAACTGGTGAGCCGTACATTGCGGGCGCTCTGGCTACGGCTGGCCTCACCGCAGGAATTCCACTACATCAATGGCGCCGATACACTGCCGCCGCCTCTGGAGCCCCAGCAGGAGCAGCAGGCTCTGGCAGAGCTCTGTGCCGGGAAAAGCGCTGCCCGGGATCTTCTGATCACACATAACCTACGGCTGGTCGTGTACATTGCCAAAAAGTTTGAAACGCCCTCCGCCGGCATCGAGGATATGATTTCCATCGGGACCATCGGGCTGATCAAGGCAGTCAACACCTTCGAGCCCTCCAAAAACATCAAACTGGCCACCTATGCAAGCCGGTGCATTGAAAATGAAATCCTGATGTATCTGCGCAAAAGCTCCAACCGCCGTCAGGATGCCAGTATCGATGAGCCGCTCAACACCGATAATGACGGCAACGAATTGCTGCTGATGGATGTACTGACCAGCGATCAGCCCCAGGTGGGGGAGGAGCTGGAACGAAGCGCAGAACGGGCTGCGCTTCGTCTGGCGGTGGGGCGCCTGGCCCCCCGGGAACGCCGGATCATGGAACTGCGCTTCGGCCTCAACCACGAATCGGAGCATACCCAGAAGGAAGTGGCGGATGCCCTGGGCATTTCCCAGAGCTATATTTCCCGACTGGAAAAAAGGATCATCAAACGGCTGCGCCGGGACTTGGAAACGGTGGGTTAGGATTCCTCCGCCCGGGTGTTGTTCACAAAATAATAGGTCAGCCCGTTCATCATATTCATCTCCGGCTCCTCGGAATAGATCAGATATTCAAAATCACCGCGCGTCCAGTACACACCGGCCCGACGGCCGGCTTTCTGGCTTTGGGTGACGGTGATACCCGCAATGTCGTACTGTTCCACACTCTCGAACGAGTCGGCGTAGAAACTGTCCGGGAAACGCATTTTCCCGCGCTTGGAGATGAAAAGCGTCATGTAACGTCCGGGTACAATGCTGTAATCCAAAGCGGCAATATTTTCTTCTATGAGCCAAAGCCGCTGCAGAATGACCAGCTCATTGTTCGGATATGCGGTCAACCGGAATCCCGCAACGTCCGAATAATTGGGGGTCAGGTACTGGGTTCGGGTTTCACGCCCCGAAGAGTGTACCTCGGCGCGCAGTACGATGGTCAGTACCAGCGCTACCGATACCGCCGCCAGCAGGATCAGCACAATCACAAACCAGATGGATTCAACCATAGAGTGTCCCTCCTTTGCCCTCATGGTATGCGTTTTCAGGAGAGGCCGTGCGGCAGAATTTCCCAGTGTGTTTTTCTGTTTGCTGGTTCGGGAATCGGACCATACTCCTCATCGACGGGAAGGAGGATGGTTCCATGTATGCTGGCAAGGTGGAACTGTGCGGTGTGGACACTTCACAGCTGCCGGTTCTGAGCGAGGCGGAAAAGAGTGCCCTGATACGGGCTGCCCGCTCCGGTGACGGGGAAGCAAGGAAAAAGATGATCCAGGGAAACCTGCGTCTGGTACTCAGCGTTGTACAGAAATTTGCCAACCGCGGAGAGAACCTGGATGATCTTTTTCAGGTAGGATGCATCGGTCTTATCAAAGCCATCGACCATTTTGATCCAAGTCTGCAGGTGCGATTTTCCACCTACGGCGTGCCCATGATTGTGGGGGAAATCCGCCGGTTTCTGCGTGATAACAATGCCGTCCGGGTCAGCCGCTCCATCCGGGACCTAGCCTTTCACTCCATGCGTGCCCGGGAGGCGCTGCAGAAGGAAAACGGACGGGACCCCAAAATATCCGAAATAGCCGCCCGAGTGGGATCCTCTCCGGAAAATGTTGCCATGGCGCTGGAATCTGTGGTGGAACCTGCCAGTCTGTACGAGCCGGTCTATTCCGACGGCGAAGACAGTTTTGCCATTGTGGACCAGCTCCACGATGCCACCGGGGAGGAGAGCTGGATCAGTGACATCATGTTCCGGGATACCGTGAAGTCCCTTTCCGACAGGGAAAGGAAGATCATAGCCATGCGCTATCTGGGCGGCAAGACCCAGATGCAGGTTGCCCGGGAAATCGGCATCAGTCAGGCGCAGGTCAGCCGCCTGGAGAAGGGGGCGCTGAACCGGATCAAGGAGCAGATTTCTTCCAGCTGCTGAAAAAAGCCCGGCAGGGAATCATCCTGTCGGGCTTCATTCGCGTTTATTTCAGCTGGATACCACAGGCTCCCAGGGCTCGCAGAAAAGATTTCGGATTCTTGTACAGAATCCCGGTGATACCGAGGTTATAGGCAGCCTGCGCATTGATCTTGTTGTCGTCCACGAAGATGGACTCGTCATAGGCAAGGTTGCATTCCTGCATCAGTGTGGTATAAATTTCGGGCTCCGGCTTACAGAGATGTACATCGCAGGAGGCAACCCCCCCGTCAAACAGAGAAAACCAGTCCCGCTGCCGCATCTCATCCATAATATCCACCGGAATATTTGTCAGATAATACAGCCGGTACCCGGATTTCTTCAGCGCCCGCATGATCTTGACGGTAGTCTTTTTGGTTCGAAGCATGGAAGACCACTCTTCAATCACTGTCCGCACCTCGAATTCCCGGTTCACATGGGCAGCGTTTTCCATCATGGTTCGGTTGGCCACCGCCCGGGTAATGGTGCCACGGTCCAGATCCTGCCACTCCAGACTGCCAAAGGTCAGATCATAGACGATCTCTTCCGCATGCTTGTTCATGAAGCGGTCCATCAAAAAGTTTCGGGGATTGTAGTCCACCACCACACCGCCGAAATCAAAAATAATATTTTGATACATAAAACCCTCCCGGATACCGTGCATGATTTGTTTTTTATTATACACGGAAACGCCGCAAGAAACAATTGCTTTTTCAGCGCATAGAATAAGCCGGAACATTGTGTTGGGGAGGGGATTCAATTGACACTTCACGATCTGAGCGAAAAAGACGTGATTCAGATGAAGAGCGGCGAAAATCTGGGACGTATCGATGACCTTCTGTTCGATGAACACACCGCCAAACTCCAGTCGGTGATTCTTCGGGGGCGCAGCCATTTATTTGGCCTGCTGGGCTACGAGGAGGATCTGTTGATCCCCTGGGAATCCATCCGAAACATCGGTGCCGACGTGATTATGGTGGATGCAGAACCATTGCCGGTGCAGCATCGGACAAAATGATGTCAGTAAGCGGTATATTTTCTGTAAAAGGTGCGGATTTCGGGTGCATTTTTTCCTGCGTCATGGTATAATACAAGCAATGATCAGAACGGGGGATTTGTTGTGCCAGAAAAGCCGGAACGCACCTCCATTGCATATCTTGTGTTGTGTACCATCGCTGCACTGGTTGCCATTGTGTGGGGGGCTCTGTTTTTGATTGCGCCGGTATGGCAGTTTTCTGGTGCGATGCCCTTCTACGCCTCGCAGACGGGTGTTCCTGCGATTTCGAATTCGAATCAACCGGCCGACTTCGAGGCCAATCAGGAGGCGAGCGCACCGAATCCATAGCACCCGGTATGCGGCGTAAAGAATCTTTTGCTCTTTTTGGGCGACCAGGAAGGAAAATTCAAACACGTTGCCGCCGCAGACGGAAGGATTCACGCCCCCGTGCGGACAGTTCTGATACCGAAACATTGTGACGGGAGGAATAAGACTTGGAAAAGCCGGAAAGCATTTTTATCAACCGCGAACTGAGCTGGCTGGATTTTGACAGCCGCGTGCTTGCACTTGCAAAGGAGAAAAACGTTCCCCTTGGGGAGCGGCTGAAGTTTGCGGCCATTTTTGGAAGCAACATGGATGAGTTTTTCATGGTGCGTGTTGGTTCGCTGTATGATCAGACGCTTCTGAAAAACAACAAGCTGGATATCGTCACCCATATGACGGCCGCCGAACAGATCGCTGCCATCACCCCGCGGGTAGCCGAGCTGCAGGCCAAATGTGACAAATATTTTCAGCACCTGGTGGAACTGCTGGCGGACGCGGGCTACAAAAAGGTGGACTTCAACAAGCTGAGCAAGCAGCAGGATCATTTCTGGAAAACCTATTTCCAGCGGGAACTGCTGCCGCTGCTCAGCCCGCAGATTGTGGATTCGCGGCATCCGTTCCCGTTTTTGAACAACAAAGACATCTATTACATTGCCCAGCTCTACAACAAGGGGGACGGCGTCAGTTACGGCATTGTTCCGGTCAGCAACCGATTTGAACGTGTTCTCTTTGTCAAGGACGGGGAGATGACCTGCTTCGCGTTCATAGAGGAACTGGTGGCCCGGTACGCTTCTACCATTTTCAGCACCAGCACTGTACAGAAACAGTGTCTGTTCCGCGTGACCCGCAACGCCGACATCACGGTGGATGAGGGCATGATGGACCATGACATTGATTTCCGGGATGTGATGAGTGAACTTCTGAAAAAGCGGCGCAAGCTGGCTGCGGTCCGCCTGCAGTTCTGGCCGGAAGCTCCCCAGGAGATCAGCAAATTCCTGCGGGAGAAACTGGTGGTTCCCGCATCCCGCTGCTATGTACAGACTTCTCCGCTGGACACCGGCTGCCTGTTCAAGCTGGCCAGCCGCATCGCCAACGACGGAGACCATTCCGAAATGTTCTACCCCGCGGCCAAACCCATGCAGGCACCGGCCGGATATGATCTGTATACAGAAGTCCGCAAACACGATGTACTGCTGGCTTATCCGTACCAGAGCATCCGCCCGTTTATCCGCATGCTTCTGCGGGCAGGCGCGGACCCGAACGTTGTGTCCATCAAGATGACGCTCTACCGCATGGCCAGCGACTCCCAGATTGTGGGCGCCCTGATCAACGCGGCCGAGAACGGCAAGGAAGTCGTGGCCATGGTGGAGCTGCGCGCCCGCTTTGACGAACAGAACAACATTGACTGGTCCAAGCAGCTGCAGGATGCGGGATGCACGGTCCTGTACGGATTTGACGATTACAAAGTACATTCCAAACTGACGCTGATCACCAGCCGTGTAGACGGCAAATACCAGTATCTTACCCAGATCGGCACCGGCAACTACAACGAAAAGACCAGCGAGCAGTATACCGACCTTTCCTTCATCACCACCCGCCAGGAAATCGGCGAGGAGGCAAGTGCCGTCTTCAACAACATGGCTTTGCAGCGCCTGACCAGTGAAGTGAGCACCATGCTGGTGGCACCGCTTCATTTCAAGTCGGTCCTGCTGGAAGAGATGGACCGCCAGATCGCACTGGCCATGCAGGGCAAACCGGCTTCCATCATTCTAAAGAACAACTCCATCAACGATCCCCAGATCATCGCCAAGATCAGCGAAGCCAGTTGTGCGGGTGTGCGCGTGGATATGATTGTGCGCGGTATCTGTTGTGTGAAGGCCGGGGTGCCGGGCCGCACGGAAAATGTGCATATCCGCAGCATCGTGGGCCGGTATCTGGAGCACTCCCGTATCTACTGCTTCGGGAGCGGTGAAGATATGCGGATCTATATTGCGTCTGGCGACTTCCTGACCCGCAACACGGAGCGTCGTGTGGAGGTTGGTGTCCGGGTGGATGATCCGTCCATCGCCAAAAAGCTGCGCGGCATTCTCGATCTGCAGCTGCGGGATACCGTCAACGCACGGGAAATGCAGCCCGACGGCACCTACGCCAAAGTAAAACCGGCCCCTGGCCAGTTCCCGGTGGACAGCCAGATGGCTATGTTCGGGTATTTCAAGGACGGGTTCGAGATGGAGGCACCGAAAGCCAAGCCTCAACCGACCACCAAAGTCGTTGCAAAAAAGGCTGTTGCCAAACCGGCAGGACGCAAGGCAACTTCGCTGCGCCCGTCTCGCTCCGGTCTGTGGCAGAATCTGTTTGGACGCGGCAGCCGCGGCAAAAAATAAAAGGAGCTTCCAAAGATGAAAACCTGCGTTGTAACAGCAAGCTATTCCTGCGACCCTGCCAAGGTATGGCTGTATCTGACCAAACCCACGCTGCACGGCTGGCGAAAGGATGTGCGCGAGTACGAGGAAAGCGACGACGGGCTTCACGTTAGGGAACACAATACCGACGGAAGCACCACGGAACTGCATTTCACCCGGAAGGAAAAACCGCGCTGCCTGAGCTGCACCTTCCAGAAAGGTAAAATCAGCGGGACTTTCACGGCCATCCTTCTTGGGGGCGGGGATTCCACCAGTCTGGAATGCACCATGGAGGTTTCGGGGCTGGGGTTGTTTGCCAAGCCCAAAAAGATGCTGGAAGACCGTTTGAACATGCTGCACGCCGCACTGGGCGCGTAAAGACTAAGTAGAAAGCCTGCAATCCGTCTCGGCAACACACTGTCGGGGCGGATATTTTTTGCCCTCCCCGCGTATAGATGCGTAAAGGGGGCTTGAAAATGTGGGAAAATGCCGCACCGACGCCACCGCCGCAACACGGCAGCCCGTCATCCGGTCGCCGACGCAGAGTCAGTCAATCGGACGGAGACTATGTGATTTGGGGCCAGCTGCTGTTGTCGCTGGCGTTTCTTGCACTGGTGCTCCTGGCCCAAATGATGGACCTTCCGTTTCTGCCTGCGCTTCGCACCGCCTTCCGGGAAGCCATGATGCCAGAGCAAAACACATTCCTGTCGGAAAACCGGGAGCTTTCCAAATTCACCGAACAGGCTGTACAGACCCTTGCAAACACCGTGCAGAAGTTTATGCCGACACAGAGCCAAACCGCCACACCGGAAACCGCTGTACGCCAGACCCATGCAAAAGCGCAACAGGTTCCTTCCGGCGCGCGGGAAGAAAGTTATCTGCCGTCTTTTGCTATCTGTTTCCCATTGGCGGGTCGTGCCTGTACCGAAACCTCCGGGTATGGCTGGCGTACCGATCCCATGGGTGGTTCCGGGTCGGACTTTCACCTGGGAAATGACCTGGCAGCGGAGGAGGGAACCGCCATTCTGGCGGCGGCTGACGGGGTGGTGCGCTGCGCCGGTGTACACAGCAGCTATGGCCGCTACGTGCGTATCCTGCATGCGAATGGGGATGAAACATTGTATGCCCACATGCAGTATCTGTTTGTGCACACCGGACAGCGGATATCAGCCGGAGATTGTCTTGGCACGGTGGGGGATACCGGCAACGCCACCGGACCGCATCTCCACTTTGAGCTGCTGCACAAGGGGATTCGCTATGATCCGTCCGAAGCATTGCAAAACGCAGCGTAAAGCGCGCATCCATCTGCGCGCTCCGCTGCCACTTCTGTTTTTCTTGACTTTTGCGCTGGCTTTGGATGGAACGGGAATCGTACGGATCGGACTGCTCTGTGCGCTGCTGCATGAAGGCGGTCACCTTTTTCTGTACTATCGCCTTTGGCACCGGTGGCCCGACCTGGAACTCTCACCCTTTGGCATCTGCCTTTTGCAACGGGGACTTTCCATGACACCACAGCAGGAATTCCTGCTGGCAGCTGCCGGTCCGCTGGCCAATCTTCTGTGCTGTTGTGCCGTTCTGGGCTGGATGCAGATGACCCATTACAGCTATGCCGGTTACTGGTTTGCCAGCACCAATTTGCTGGTGGGGTGTGCCAACCTTCTGCCTTTGCCCGGGCTGGACGGTCAAAGACTGCTGCATTCTTTCTGGCATTGGACGTAAACGGTTGCATTTCCGCGTCGCATGGGGTACAATAAACGAAACAATGACAAGGACGGTTTATCAATATGGCGGAATTTTCCCCGAAATTCAGAGAGGCGCTCAGCCTTGTGCAAAAGCCCGGACGCTATACGGGCGGCGAGCCGGGCAGCGTATACAAGGACAAGGAGAAAGTGGATGTGCGGATGGCGTTCTGCTTTCCGGACACCTATGAGATCGGTATGTCTTTTCTCGGAGAAAAGATTTTGTACGATCTCTTGAACCGCCATGAAAACTGGTGGTGTGAGCGGGCTTTCATGCCGTGGACAGACATGAAAGAACAGATGGAACGGCTGGACATTCCTCTGTACTGTCTGGAAAGCAAGGATCCGCTGACTTCCTTTGATATTGTGGGTTTCTCGCTGGAGTACGAGCTGTGCTATACCAATGTGCTGGCCATGCTGCGCCTGTCCGGTATCCCGCTGCGCGCTGCCGATCGTGACGAGCACTGGCCGCTGATTATCTCCGGCGGCCCCTGCGTATGCAACGCCGAGCCCATGGCGGATTTCTTTGATGTGATGCAGCTCGGCGAAGGGGAACAGATGCTGCAGGATATCTGTGCCACTGTAGAACAGGGCAAAAAGCTGGGCTGGAGCAAAGAAAACCTGCTTTTGGAACTGGCCAAAATCCCCGGCGTCTATGTCCCGTCGTTCTATGATGTGAGCTATCTGCCGGACGGCCGTATTGAAGCCATTCGACCCAACCGTCCCGGCATACCGGAGCGCGTTACCAAGGCCATCGTCAAAAACATGGATGACTACGCGCCGCCGAAAAACTTTGTGGTCCCGCTGGTGGGCGCCGTGCAGGACCGTGCCAGTGTGGAAGTGCTGCGCGGCTGTGTCCGTGGCTGCCGTTTCTGTCAGGCCGGCCAGATTTATCGCCCCTTCCGGGAGCGTTCCCCGAAGCTGATCAGCGACTGTGCCCGGGATCTCTGCCATAACACCGGGTATGACGAACTGAGCCTGACCAGTCTGTCCACCTCGGACCATTCCCGGCTGGAGGAAATCCTGGACAACCTCAATTCCTGGGCCGAGGCCGATCACGTCAGCCTTTCTCTGCCTTCGCTGCGCGTGGATAATTTCTCCCAGTCCCTCGTGGAGAAGACGACCAAGGTGCGCAAAAGTGGCCTGACCTTTGCCGCGGAGGCCGGCACCCAGCGGCTTCGGGATGTCATCAACAAGAATGTCACCTGGGAACAGATTGAGCGAGGCTGTCGCATTGCTTTTTCGGAAGGGTATACTTCGGTAAAACTCTACTTCATGATGGGGCTGCCCACCGAAACCATGGAGGACATCAAGGGCATCGCCGATACGGCGCAGAAAGTGGTGGATCTGTTCTATCAGATCCCCAATCGTCCCAAAGGGAAGGGCGTACAGGTCACGATCAGCGTTGCCTGCTTCGTACCCAAACCCGACACGCCGTTCCAGTTCTGTGCCCAGGACCGCCGCGAAACATTGCGGGAAAAACAGAAGTATCTGCTCAGCTGTGTGCATTCCCGCAAGATCAAGGTCAACTATCACGACAGCGCCACCAGCGTACTGGAAGGTGTTTTTGCCAAGGGGAACCGGCGTCTGGGACGCGTCATCGAAACCGCCTTTGAGAATGGGGCGTTCTTTGACACCTGGGAGGAATATTTCGATTATGACCGCTGGATGGCTGCCTTTGCTGCCTGCGGCCTGGATCCGGACTTCTACAATTACCGTGCCATCGGTCTTGATGAGGTCACACCCTGGAGCCATCTCGATGTCGGAGTAAGCCACGCTCATCTGGTGCGCGAATATCAGAAAGCGCTCAAGGCCGAGACAACGCAGCCCTGTAACCGTCAGTGTAGCGGATGCGGTGCCAACAAACTGCTGGGAGGACCCTGCTTTGACTACAGTAAGAATCTTCTTTGAAAAACGCGGGGAATCCGCTTACATCTCGTTGCTGGATCTGCAGCGGGTGTTTCATCGTCTGCTCAAGATCAGCGGTCTTCCGGTCTGGTATACCCAGGGCTTTAATCCGCACATTTACCTTTCCTTTTCCTGCCCGCTGTCCCTGGAGCAGGAAAGCCTCTGCGAAAGCTGCGAAGTGAAAACAGAACAGGAAACCATCGATGCAGAGGCCTGGAGAGCTGCGTTGCAGCCGCTGATGCCCCGGGGGATCAGGATTACCAAAGTGGCACCCGCGCAGGAAAAGGTGGGGGAGATCGCTTCGGCAGTCTATGAGATCACCATGCCGGCTGACTCGGCGGCCGCGGTGGACTTCTATAACCAGGAGGAAACCGCTGAGGTCACCAAAAAGACAAAGCGCGGTCAGAAGACACTCAACCTGAAAGAGCATCTGCCGCATATCGACTATGAAACCCACGACGATCAGATTCACTTTACCATTCAGTTGCCCTGCGGTTCTGGTGAGGCGCTGAATCTGAATCCGTCTTTGCTGATGGAATACCTGAAAGCCCATGGCGGTGCGCCGGCATGGCAGTGCCGGGTGCTTCGGACCCACCTTTTTACCAAAGAGGGAACGGATTTCGCATAAATTCCGTACACTGGTATTTTTTGCAAAAAAATGCTTGCAATTTCGCAATGCGTGTGGTATTATACTACGGCAATACACACGCATTGCGTTGTTTTTTTGTGCCTTTTTTTCGATAGAAAAGAGGGTTAGAAAACATAAAACGCCATGCGGAGGGTAAAACTAAATTTATTGGAGGAAACAAACTATGGCAGTCGTATCTATGAAACAGCTCCTGGAGGCCGGCGTTCACTTTGGTCATCAGACCCGTCGTTGGAACCCCAAGATGGCGAAGTACATCTTCACCGAGCGCAACGGCATCTACATCATCGACCTGCAAAAGACCGTGAAGAAGCTGGATGAGGCTTATAACTTCGTCCGCGACACCGCTGCTGAGGGTGGCGAGATCCTGTTCGTCGGCACCAAGAAGCAGGCCCAGGAGTCCATCCGTGACGAGGCTACCCGCTGCGGTATGCACTATGTCAATGCCCGTTGGCTGGGCGGCATGCTGACCAACTTCCGCACCATCCGCAAGCGCATCGATCGTATGGAGCAGCTGAAGAACATGCAGGCTGACGGCACCTTCGATCTGCTGCCCAAGAAGGAAGTTGTCAAGCTGGAGCTCGAGATGGCCAAGCTGGACAAGTACCTTGGCGGTGTCAAGAACATGAAGAGCCTGCCCAAGGCCATGTTCATCGTTGACCCCCACAAGGAGCGCATCGCTGTTTCTGAAGCCCGCAAGCTGAACATCCCCATCGTTGCCATTGTCGATACCAACTGCGATCCCGATGAGATCGATTACGTGATCCCCGGCAACGACGACGCCATCCGTGCCGTGAAGCTGATCTCCGGCGCCATGGCCAATGCCGTTCTGGAAGGCAAGCAGGGCGTTCAGGAGGCTCCCGCTGCGGAAGCTGCCGAGAGCACCGAGGCCTGATTGTAAGTTAAACGCGTAAGACAGAAAGGACAAAGAGAATATGGCTGTTTCTGCAAAAGACGTTATGGAACTGCGCCGCCAGACTGACTGCGGCATGATGGAATGCAAGAAGGCCCTGACCCAGGCCGACGGCGACTTCGAGAAGGCCATCGAGATCCTGCGCGAGCAGGGCCTGGCCACCGCCAGCAAGAAGGCTGGCCGTATCGCCGCCGAGGGCATGGTTTACGCCGTTGCTTTCGACAACTGCGCTGTTGTGGTTGAAGTCAATGCCGAGACCGACTTCGTCGCCAAGAACGAGAAGTTCGTTGACTTCACCAAGGAGCTGGCCAAGGTTGTTGCCGAGCAGAACCCCGCCGATGTGAAGGCTCTGATGGGCTGTAAGATGGGCGAGGGCACTGTGGATGACGCCCTGAAGGCTCTGATCCTGGTCATCAAGGAGAACATCAAGGTTCGCCGTTTTGCCCGTTACGAGGGCCATTGCGCTGCGTATGTGCATGGCGGCGGCACCCATGGCGTTATCGTCAAGTTCGAGACCAGCGACGATGTGGCTGCCAAGGCTGAGTTCGCTGCGTTCGGCAAGGATATTGCCATGCAGATCGCTGCAGCCAACCCCAGCTACCTGAACGAGGCTGCTGTCCCGGCTGACAAGATCGCCAAGGAGAAGGAGATCATTCTGGCTCAGATGGCCAACGATCCCAAGACTGCCAACAAGCCCGACGCTATCAAAGAGAAGATGGCCATCGGCAAGCTGGGCAAGTTCTACAAGGAGAACTGCCTGGTGGATCAGGCCTTCATCAAGGACGGCGGCATGGACGTTAAGAAGTATGTTGCCGACACTGCCAAGGCCCTGGGCGGCGATATTCAGATTGTTGCCTACACCCACTTCATCAAGGGCGAAGGCCTGGAGAAGCGCAACGAAGACTTTGCCGCTGAAGTGGCTGCTGCCATCAAGCACTGAGTCTTTGTTTTGGGGCAATTTATCTTGTCCAAAAGGGCAATTTAATTTGTCAATGAAATGAAATATAACGGAGTAATGTGGAGTTTTCACTCTCATTGCTCCGTTATTTTTTTGCCCTTTTTGCAGCAGATGACCTCCAAGTGCTCTCCTGATGATACTCCTCATAACCCCTCCAGAAGAGGCAGGGGATGAGGGAAATTATCAGAAATGCAGGTGATTTTCCGCGAATTATCGCAAAATATTTTGCGCGTCAATGACTGCCGGGTACCTCTGCAAACTCTTTACCTTCATCCTATTACAACTGCAAAACGTGAAAAAGCGGCCGGGTACCCCGAGCAATTTCTCTTATCCTGTTCTCAGGTTCCATTGACAAATTATTTTTGCTCGATTGACAAATTGTTTTGCCCCCTGACAAGTTGAACCGAACCAGTAAAAACAGACAATAGACAAAATCCCCCTGATGTAGGAAAATGGAAGTTGTTCGGGGGTAAAATAAGTTGTCATAAAAGGCGATTTATCTTGTCCATGATATGAAAAATAGCGGAGTAATGTAGGGTTTACGCTCTCATTGCTCCGCTATTTTTTATTCCTTTTTACAGCGGGCAATCTCCAAGTGCTCTCCTGATGATTCCTCTCATAACCCCTCCGTGGGGGCAGGGAATGAGGAAAAACATCGGAAATACAGGTAATTTCTATTGAATTATCGTTTATATTTCCTCCCGCAAGTGATTTTGCCCCCCTTCAAATGTCTTCCTTTCATCCAGCTTCCGCTGCAAAACTCTCGTCCCACTTGTTTTCTCCCATAGCATTTTGGCCATACTCATTGAGAAAGGAGATCAAGAGAGTATGTCATTGCGTCGGTTGTGTTTTCTGGGCTTCTGGATGGTCTTGTTGGCCTGTATCGTTTTATGCCGCGTGCTTTGGGTCGGTACAGACTCTCTTTACGCCGCCAACGCCGGAGCCCAGACCGTGCAGATTACAGAATTGCCGCGGCCGCGTGGCAACTTTTTTGACCGTGACGGACAGCTTTTGACCGGCTATACACCGGAATGGTATGCTTTGTGTATTCCCGGAGATATCAGTTACGCAACGCTCTTTCCCTATGTTTCCTACTCAGAACAAACCGAACTGTATGAAAAACGGAACACTACAACGCCATTTTTGATTCAGGTGGATCAGGATCTCACTGCCGAGGGGATTCCCACCTATGAAAGCGCGCAACGGTATCTTCCTGTGCCCATTGCCACGCATCTGATCGGGTATCTGGATGGGGAGGGGCAAGGGGTTTCAGGACTTGAGTTCGCCTATGATGATGTTTTGACCCGGTCCGGAGATGTTTCTCTCGTTTCCTGCCTGACCACTGCGCAGGGAAGCCTTCTGAGCGGTGATGAGCCGACGCTGCAGATTGACGAGAGGGGAAGCGGAGAAAATATTTCGCTGACACTGGACGCAGATATCCAGCGTATGTGTGAGGGCATTGCGGGACTGACCATGGAACGGGGATGCATCCTGGTAATGGATACCCGGACCGGCGAAATCCTTGCCAGCGTCAGTGTGCCCACCTATGATCCGAATAACGTTGCGCAAAGCATACGGGCCAACGATACCTCCTTGATCAACCGCACCTTCAGTGCCTTCAGTGCCGGTTCGGTCTTCAAAGTTGTATTGGCAGCCGCCGCCTATGAACAAGGGCTGGACTGGTTTACCCATGAATGTACCGGCAGTGTGGAGGTCGCAGGGCAGGTCTACCGCTGCGCCCAGGGGCGTGCCCATGGTACTGTAAACCTGCGTGGCGCGCTGGAACAAAGCTGCAACTGCTATTTTGTGGAACTGGGGCAGCTTTTGGGCGGGGAGGTCATCCGGGCTGAGGCGGAAAAATTCGGCTTTGGCCAAGCCTGTGCAGTGGCGCCGGGCCTGAAGAGCAGTGCAGGCATACTGCCGGATTTGCAGTCGCTGGAAAACGCCGGCCAACTTGCACTGTTCAGTTTCGGCCAGGGGGATCTTTCGGCGACGCCGCTGCAGATTACCGCCATGATGAACACAGTGGCAGATGGGGGCACCTATCACACGCCCCGATTTGTCTATGGCATCACCAATGCTTCCCAAACGCTGGATGAGCCTGTGCAGATTTCGGAAGACGAACCGGTGCTGGCGGCAGATAGCGCCCGGATTCTGCGGGATATGTTGCAGTCCGTGGTGCGCGATGGCATAGGCCGGGAAGCGGCCCCCCAAGAAGAGGAAGCAGGCGGCAAAACCGGCACGGCGCAAACCGGGCAATTCGATACGAGCGGCGAAGAATTGCTCAACTATTGGTTCAGCGGATTCTATCCGGCGGACGAACCGCGCTACACCATCACGGTACTGCAGGACGGGATTCTGGAACCGGAAGTTTCCAGCGCGGCAATCTTCGGGAAAATTGCCGACTCTCTGCAGGTGCTGATGACGGCAGAAACTGTTCAAACCCCCGAAACCGCTGCAAAAAGCAGTTGACAAGGTCAACAAAGCGGCATATAATGAGCATGTAAAAAGGAAAATGGCGTTGAAGGGGCTAATGTCGGCACATACAGCCTGCAGAGAGGATATCATCTGGTGCAAGATATCCGGCTGGATCCCGGCGAAGCCACCCCGGAGCTTTTGGCGGAGAGCCAAACGTAGTAGCGGCGTTAACGCAAAGCAAGCGGCGGTCCGAAAGGGCCGCAAACCGGGTGGTACCACGGAAGCGATCAGCCTTCGTCCCTGTAGAGGGGCGAGGGCTATATTTTTTCATGGACCTTTTTAAATGAACCTATGGATGGGAGAAACGTTTTGTATGCAATGGACCGGACTGAATGAACTTCGCGAGAAGTATCTGCATTTCTTTGAAACCAAAGGACATCTGCGTCTGGGCAGTTTTCCGCTGGTACCGAAAGACGATCCCAGCCTGCTGCTGATCAACAGCGGCATGGCTCCGATGAAGAAGTGGTTCCTCGGCCAGGAGGAACCGCCCCGTCATCGTGTCACTACCTGCCAGAAGTGCATCCGCACGCCGGATATTGAGCGTGTTGGTATCACCGCCCGCCATGGCACCTTCTTTGAAATGCTGGGCAACTTCAGCTTCCAGGATTACTTCAAGGAAGAGGTCATTCCCTGGGCCTGGGAATTCCTGACCAAGGAACTGGAGATCCCCGCCGATAAGCTGTACATCTCGGTCTACCTGGACGATGACGAGGCGTATGATATCTGGACCAAGAAAGTCGGTATCCCCGAGGATCACATGGTTCGCTTCGGCAAGGAAGACAACTTCTGGGAGCATGGTTCCGGCCCCTGCGGTCCCTGCTCGGAAATTTACTATGACCGTGGTCCCGAGCACGGCTGCGGCAAGCCCACCTGCAAGGTCGGCTGTGACTGCGACCGCTATATGGAAATCTGGAACCTGGTCTTCAGCCAGTTTGACTCGGACGGCAAGGGCCACTATGAGCGGCTGCCCCGTCCCAACATCGATACCGGTATGGGCCTGGAGCGTCTGGCCTGCGTTATGCAGGATGTGGGCAACCTGTTCGAGGTGGACACCGTGGCTTCGGTGCTGCACCATGTGGAGCGCATCTCCGGCAAATATTATGGCGACAGCGAGAAGGACGACATCTCTATCCGCGTGATCACCGACCATATCCGTTCCACCGTCTTTATGGTTTCTGACGGCATCCTGCCCTCCAACGAGGGCCGCGGCTACGTGCTGCGCCGTCTGCTGCGCCGTGCGGCCCGCCATGGCCGTATGCTGGGCATCGACCGGCCTTTCCTGACCGAGCTGGTGGATACCGTAATCGTTTCCAGCGAAGCCGGTTATCCCGAGCTGCGCGAGCATGAGGCCTACATCAAGAAGGTGGTCGGCACCGAGGAAGAACGCTTTGGCCGTACCATTGATGCCGGTCTGAACATCCTGAACAACATGATCGATGAGCGCAAAGCCGCCGGTGAGACCGTTCTGTCCGGCACTGAGGTTTTCAAGCTCAACGATACCTTTGGCTTCCCCCTGGACCTGACCAAAGAAATCGCTGCAGAAGCCGGGTTCACGGTGGATGAGGAAGCTTTCCATGCAGAGATGACCAAGCAGCGTGAGCGTGCCCGCGCAGAGCGTCTGGCCAAGGATATCTCCGGCTGGAGCGAAGATCTGTTCGGTGAACTCAAGGCGGAGCCCACGCAGTTTGATGGTTACGAAACGCTGCATGAAACGGCCAAGGTGCTGGCCCTGTCCGACGGTGAAGAGCTGGCCGACGCCATTGCCACCGATGAGGCGGGCGAGTCCAAGGAAGGCGTCCTGGTGGTACTGGACCGCACTCCGTTCTATGCGGAGATGGGCGGCCAGGTTGCCGACTACGGCTTCATCACTTCCGGCGATGCCAAGCTGAAAGTCACCCAGGTCAAGAAGACCCCCAAGGGATATTTTGTCCATACCTGTGAACTGCTGGACGGCACCATCAGGGTTGGCGATGAGGTCAGCGCCTCGGTGGATGAAGGCCGCCGTATGGCCATCTGCCGCAACCATACTGCCACCCATCTGCTGCAGAAGGCCCTGCGTGAAGTTCTGGGCGAGCATGTGCACCAGGCCGGCAGCTACCAGGATGACAAGATCACCCACTTTGACTTTACTCATTTCAGCGCTGTAACGCCGGAGGAGCTGACCGAAGTCGAGCGCAAGGTCAACGAAAAGATTTTTGCCTCTCTGCCGGTGGTGATCCAGAACCTGCCCATCGAAGAAGCCAAGAAGATGGGCGCCATGGCGCTGTTCGGAGAGAAGTACGGCAGCATCGTCCGCGTGGTCGACGCTGGTGGCTGGAGCACTGAGTTCTGCGGCGGCACCCATGTGAAGAACACGGCGCAGATCGGCTGCTTCAAGATCCTCAGCGAATCCAGCGTGGCCGCCGGTATCCGCCGTATTGAGGCGACCACCGGCTTCGGTGTGCTGCGCCTGCTGGATGAGCGCACGGCTGTGCTGACCAAGACCGCCGGTGCCCTGAAGGCCAACAACCTGAAGGACGTGGCGGACCGTGCTGAAGCGCTGGCTGCCGAGTTGAAGGAAACCAACAAGCAGCTGGATAACCTCAAGGCCGAGATGGCAGCCGCCAAGGTGGATGGCCTGTTCGAGAATGCCGCCGATGTGGAAGGCATCCGAATCATTTCCGCTTATCTGACCGGTACGGGCGCCGACACGCTGCGCGAGATGGTGGATAAGGTACGTGAAAAGGCCCCCAACGCTGTTACGGTTCTGGTCGGCAGCGACGGCAACAAGACTATGATGGCCGTCGGTGTCTCTTCCAACGCCAAGGCACGCGGCCTGAAGGCCGGTGTCCTCGTCAAGAAGATTGCTGCTATTGCCGGCGGCAACGGCGGCGGCAAGCCGGACTTTGCCATGGCTGGTATCCGCGATGTCAGCAAGATCGACGAAGCGCTCCATGCTGTGCCTGAAATTGTGAAAGCCGAACTCAACGCATAACGGCACCCAACCATTGAATCCATGTAAAGGAGGGAATAAAATGGAAGATTGTCTGTTTTGTAAAATCGCAGCAGGGGAGATCCCTTCCAACAAACTGTATGAGGATGACACGCTGCTGGCCTTTTACGACATTGACCCGCAGGCACCGGTGCACTTCCTCGTGATCCCCAAGCAGCACATTTCTTCGGCCGCCGCTCTGACCGAGGACAACGCCGCGC
The DNA here is from genome assembly GCF_963931595.1 of uncultured Subdoligranulum sp. Classification (GTDB taxonomy): domain Bacteria; phylum Bacillota; class Clostridia; order Oscillospirales; family Ruminococcaceae; genus Gemmiger. Next base: position 1,165,800 of record NZ_OZ007030.1, on the reverse strand, counting down.
TGCTGGGACACATCTACGCCGTCATTGCAGAACAGTGCCACAAGCTGGGTGTGGATGAAAAAGGCTATCGTGTCGTCACCAATGTTGGCGAGGATGGCGGCCAAAGTGTCAAGCACCTGCATTTCCATGTGCTGGCCGGCCGCAGCCTGGCATGGCCTCCGGGCTGATTTCCGATGATTTCCCATTTTGATTTGTAGAAAGAGGTTTTCCATCATGGCAGATACCTATACACTGCACATTGCCGGACTTACGAGGGAGCTCCCCATCTGCAAGGTCAATGACCACATGGACATTGCCGCCTTCATCATGTTCAGCGATGTGGAATTGACGGAGGCCTGTGCCGCAGCTCTTTTAAAAAAGGCGCCTGAATTTGATGTGATTCTGACGGCGGAAGCCAAGGGCATTCCTCTGGCTTATGAAATGGCGCGTCAAAGCGGCAAGTACTGGATTCCCGCTCGTAAAGGTCCCAAGCTGTATATGCGTAACCCGGTTGTGATCGAGGATGAATCCATCACGACCGCCGGCAAGCAGGTTCTGGTGATTGACCAGAAGGACATTGACTATATGAACGGCAAGCGTATTCTGATCGTGGATGACGTGATTTCCACCGGCGGTTCTCTCCATGCCCTGGAGACGCTGGCCGCCAAGAGTACCGGCAAGGTTGTCGGCTGCTGCGCGGCGCTGGCGGAAGGCGATGCGGCAAAACGCACCGATATCTTCTTTCTGGAACCGTTGCCGCTGTTTCTTCACTGACGCAGGATGAAACGCAAACTTGCCTGTTTCGGCCTGGCCTTTGCGCTGGCTGAATGGTTTGCAGCTTGTGTGCCGTCGCCGGTCCTTGTGCCCGCGGCGGCACTTTTTGTATTGCTGCTGTTTCTGTACCGCCGTCACGATTTTAAAATCCTGTTACTGGGCGCCCTTTGCGGGCTTGTCTGGTTCACTGCTTTTTCCTTTTTCTCCGTTTTGCCTGCACAGAAGTATGCCGGCCGGCAAATGACCTGTACCGTGGTGGTGGAAACGGATGCAGAATCCTCCTACCAGACTGGCTTTTTGCGGGGGACCTTGCGGGTCATACAGTGCGATGGAAAAAACACCGGCTTTTCCGTTGCCTGTGATGCCTTTCCCGGTGCGGAACCCGGAGAATGTTTCACTGCTGACTTTGCTTTTTCGGAACTGGCCCATGACGCCTATCGGCTTTCCCACCTGAGTGACGGCGTATATCTGCAGGCAGAATATCAGGGAAACTATCTTGCCCAGCCGGACAGTTCCGGTCTCCGCTTTACCCTGTATCGCTTGCGCCGGATGCTGTCCAACCGATTACAGCAGTGGATGCCGGAGGCAGAAGGCGAACTGGAATCTGCCATGCTGCTCGGCCATAAGCAGGCCCTCCGTGACACTACCCAGAACAGCTTCCGTGCGGCTGGCGTTTCCCATCTTCTAGCCGTATCCGGATTGCACGTGGCACTGCTGTGCGGGATTTTTTCCATGGGCCGCAAGCGTCGCTTTTTGCGTCCGCTGATTGTGGTCCGGGCGGGGCTTGTCATCTTTTATATGTTCCTGACGGGGCTTCCTGTTTCGGTAATGCGTGCGGGCCTTGTGTTTCTGCTGGCCCTGGCGGGAGATTTTTTCTGGCAGCCTGTCGATCTTTTGACCTCCACCGGTGCAGCCGCTGTCCTTCTGGGAATACAGAATGCCTATGCCCCCTGCGATCTGGGATTTCAGCTATCCTTCTGCGCGGTTCTTGGCGTACAGGCATCCGCTGCACTGTACAATCTGGAGCTGGAGCATCTGCCCCTGCCTGCGGGGAAAATTTCTTCCAGGTTGTGGGATGGGGCGCTCAAGGTCCTGGAATCGGTGCAGACCGCTCTTTTGGCATCCTTTGCCACGCTTCCGGTTCTGGTCGCAAACGGAATGACTGCCAGTGGCGTAAGCCTGCTGACCAATCTTCTTGTGGTCTGGATGCTCCAACCGGCTTTGCTGCTCGGTATTCTGGTTCTCTTCCTGTCCGTGGCAGCACCGCTGGCGCCGGTTGCACGGATGGCGAGCCTTCTTTTGAGCCTTTTGCTGCACATTATGATCGCCATTACCGACTGGTGCGCAAACCTTCCGCTGGCTTATGTTGATCTTCCCACACGGTACACACTCTTCGTCTATGGGGTTCTCGGTCTGCTGGCTCTTGCTTTCTGGTCTCGCCGCCGCATGACATGGTATCCGGTGGCGACTGCTTTTTGCGCCATCTTCGCCATAATTCTGGGCGCATGGGCGCAAAAGGATGTGGTCCGGGTATCTCTGGTGGGAGCCACCAACAATCCTTGTGTCGTATGCATGCAGAATGGGGAAGCCGTGGTACTGTTCCGCGGCGGGCAAAGCAATCTGAACGCATTGGAAACCTATTTTGCGGAACATGCCCAGCCTGACATTGCCTTGCTGGTCGACCTGCGCCAGGAGCCTTCAGAGCTGGATTTTTCGGACATCCCGGTCCTGTCCGCCGAAACGCTCCCGGCTTGCCAGGCCCTTTCCGTACTTGACGAGCTATCTCTGGACCTGTATCATGATAGCAGCGGGAACCTGGCGGTGATAAAAATCGGACCATACAGCCTGGCCACCATGGCTGGAAACATTCAGTTGGATCATCCCGTGACCGCAGACATTTTCTGTGCGGCCGGTACGTTATCCGAATCCGTACCCTCCGATGTGATTCTGACAGCCGTCCGGTTTCCGAAGTGGCAACCGGATGCCCCGAATACCCGCATTCTGTTTGCAACCGACCGCTCGGCTGTGGTGATCCGTCCCGGACATTCCCTGACTTTCGAGGAGGTGGAGCCGCTTGCTCTACAGTGAAAAAGAACTGAAAAAACGACTGCAGTCCGGCTGCGCCCTGTACTATTTCTACGCTTCGGATGAAGCCCTGGTTCGCACCGCGGCCAACAAAGCTTTGCAGGTATTGAATCAGGATGACCCGGAGACGACCGTGTTGGACGGCCCCACCCCCACTGTGGAAGAGATCGTGCTGGCGGCCGGTACCATATCTTTCTTTGGCGGCAAACGACTGGTGCTCATGCCGCTGATCCGGCCTTCCACCTATTCGGACAAGGATCTGCAGGAACTCTGCGAAACGCTGGCTGATACGGAAAATGCCATCTTTGTCATGACCAGCGTCATGGAAGAAAAGTTCGGCAAACTGCGCCCCGGAAAACGGGAACAAAAGCTGATTGCCGCCTGCGAACGCATTGGCTACTGCGTACAGATCAATAAGCCGGGGCGCTCAGAACTGCAGGCTCTGGCGCGGGGCTGGGCGGAAGAAGCAGGGGCTTCCTTCGCCCCCGGAACCGAAACCGCCCTGTTGGATCGCTGCGGGGAAGATCAGTTTCTTCTCCAGAATGAAATCGCCAAGCTGGCCGCTTTGGCAAACTACGGAATCATTACCCAGGAAATGGTTCAGCAGCTGGGCACGGTAACGCTTGATGCGGATACCTTCGAAATGGTGGAACTGGTGGTATCCGGCCGGGCAGACCAGGCCCAGAAACGGCTGAAAACCCTGCTGGAATTGCAGAATGATCCCATTATGATAACCGGCGCGCTGATTGGCAACTATCTGGACCTGTACCGCGTGTTTCTGGGAAAGCGCGGGCGCCGCAGTCTGGCTGATGTTGCCAAAGACTTCGGCTATGGCGGCAAATGGAGTTACCGCCTGGGCAAAACCGAAAAAACGGCAGCCCGCTTCAAGCGTCATCAGCTGGAGCAGTGCCTGTGCATCCTGCAAAAGCTGGACCTCGATCTCAAAAGCAGCAAACTGGATGCAGACCTTCTGATGCAGAAGGCGTTGTGTGAGCTGTCCCTGGCCGGGAGGCGCACATGATAAAGATCCATGAGGTACTTCTGGTGGAGGGCAAATACGACGCGGCACGTCTTCACAACCTGGTAGACGGGACCATCCTGACAACTGACGGCTTCCGTGTCATGAAGGACCGGGCGCTGCAAACCATGCTCCAGCGTCTGGGGCGCACCCAAGGCCTGATCATCCTGACGGATTCCGACGCGGCAGGATTTAAAATCCGCCATTTTGTCACAGGGCTGGTCGGAGCAGAGCATGTTCTGCAGGCTTATGTGCCGGCCGTTGCAGGGAAAGAGGCACGGAAAGAAGCTCCCGGCAGGGAAGGACTTCTGGGGGTGGAAGGCATTTCCGATGATCTGATTCTGCGGGGCCTTCAGCTTGCGTTGGACAGCCGGCAGGACCCCCCCCGGGAGGGACAGGCCCCATCTCCCATCACCTACAGCGATCTGTATGAGTGGGGGATTTCCGGCACGGCCAACAGTGCGGCGCGCCGCCGCCAACTGCTGCGGCAGTTGGGACTGCCTCCACGGCTGAGCAAAAAAGAACTGCTGCAGGTCCTTTCTACGCTGTATACCCGGGACAGTCTGTCTGCTTACATCGCCAGCCTCGAAGCATAAGAAAAAGCTGCTTTCCGATGAAAGCAGCTTTTCTTTTATTATTGCAGCGTACCGTCAGTAACCTGGCTGCAATACCAAGGCTTTTCCGCGTGAAATACGCGGCCCGCCAGGTGGGCAAATTGGGGGTCATCAATTTTGGCGGGGAACCGCAGTTCCCATGCGCATAAAGCCTGATACTTGAAATGCAGTTCCCGGTTTGCCGCATTGTTTCCGTATTTGGAATCTCCCAGAATCGGGCATCCGATATGTGCCAGATGAGCCCGAATCTGATGTGTCCGTCCCGTCACCAGCTCCACCTGCAAAAGCGCCAGACGACCGCTCACCGCCAACGTTTCATAGCCGGTAATAACTTCCTTGGCGCCGGCGGCAGGGGAGGAAACGATGCGGACCACGCCGCGCTGGGCGTCCTTGATCAGGTAATCGTGCATCAGTGCCGCCGGAGGCTTCGGCCGTCCAAAGGTCACGCAGAGATACCGCTTCTCAATGGCACGTGCCTTGATGGCAGCCGTGAGAAATTGCTCTGCCTGTGCATTCCTGGCCAGCAACACTAATCCACTGGTTCCAGTATCCAGCCGATGACACAGCACCGCATGTCCCGGTTCTCCCTTTGCCGACAAGGTTGCCTGGACACGCTTTATCAGGGTATCGGCTGCCGGGCCATCCACCTCGACGCCGGCCGGCTTGTTGACCACCAGAATATCCTCGTCCTCATAGACAAACACCGCAGGAGGCAGGGGACGGTCTTCCAGTTGCTCTTCTTTCAGAAACAGCCGAATGATATCTCCGTTTTGAACCCGGGTGGAAAGCGGCATTTTTTTGCCGTTCACCTTGATCTTGTTTTCCCGCAGCGCCTTATTCAGGCGTCCCAACCCGAGAGAAGGGTATTGTTCCATCAGATATTTGTCCAGCCGTACCGGCAAAAGACTTTTTACATGCAGTTCTTTCATTGTGTCGTCAACTCCTGCCCCCACAAAATGGTGGCATCTTCAATCTCCAGGGTGACCATCAGCCATCCCGGATCGCTGTCATCCACCTGGGTGATTTTATACTTGTTTCCGCCTGCGCATAGATATTCCGCGTTTTCCAGTTTGGCACGGGCAAACGGAGAATCGGCAAAGCAGACAGTCTTTTTGGTGGAATCCAGCACGCCACGGTTCCACAGCGCATCGGTATAATCGGCAAGCCGAAGCGGATAGGAAGCATCATATACGGTGCACAGATCATCCATCGCCGTATTCTGCAGGCCCGGGGCAATCACATACCACGTACAGCTGCCGTCTTCGCTGGTCACGGAACCGCACCATGCCTGCTCTTTGACCGGTTCCACCGCCTGCAAAAACGCCCCTTCCTCCGCAAACAGATACAGGGTATCCTCACGCAGAATGCCTTCCGACAGTTCCCGCAAAACAGTCTGGCGCTCCTGTTCCAATTCTGCAGCGTCGTATCGCGCCGCAAAGGGATCATTTGTTGTCATTCCGTGGTCAGCGGCATACAGAGCCAGATGCAATGCGTCGTCCTGGATTCCTTCCACCGATTCAATATGCCGGTACTGAACCGCCTCCTCCCAAAAATTGCTTTCCAGGGCGCTGGGGAAAGCGTCTGTCTGCACTGCAGCTGCCATGTCCAGATGGCGCTGCCAAATACCAGTGCTCACATCCCAGACCTGTACCACAACCAGCAGAATCACTGCCAACAGGGAAGAGGGCAACCGGCACAATCCCGCAAAGGCAGACAGAACCAGCAGATCGTAGACAGGCCAGAACAGCCGTCCTCCCGACCGGAATACCGAACACAGTTCAATGACCTTGCCCGGTAGAGGGATCGTAAAAAGTGTAGCGCCATTGGCGGTAACGGTGTTGCTGATAGCAAAGACTGTCAGGAGAACGCAGACGATTGTCAGGGCCCAATGCCTGGCAAGATGTGTTCGGATACGTTTGCGTGCCAGAATCAGGACTATCGGCAGCGCTACGAGCACGCCCAAGCCCAGATAGGCAAAGGCATCGTAGTTTCCGTTGACCTGATTCTGCGCGGGAAGCAGGTGGCTGTAGAGGGTTCCGTTGACGCCTGCCGGATTCCACAGGGCATTAAGGTTCATGGAAAAATACCCGTACAGTGCCTGACCGCCGCTGGTGGCAGTACCGTAGAAAAAGCCGAGCAGCCATCCCAGCCCCAGCGTACAGAGCAGATCGGCAGCAAGATACAGGCAGGGACCTTTCCATTGGCGCTTCTCTGCCGAATGCTGCAGCAGCAAGGCCAGGGTGATCCCATAGGTCATGGGCAAAAAGTAGGGATGGATTCCGATGGCTGCCACATTGAGCATGAATAATCCCCGGGAGGCATAACGACCCTCGCGTCGCATGCGGAAATACAGATACAGCGCTGCCAGAACCATCCATTGTGCCCCCAGAGAGGTATGGCGGAACGCCCGTTCGTACAAAATGGGGCTGGAAACAAACAGGAGGATCCCCAGCACCGGGCGGAGTGTGCCCTGGGAGAAAAGGCCGCAAAGCAGTGCGCCGAAACCGCCCTGCAGCGCAAAACAAAGCAAGGTGAACCATCCGAAATACTGGAAGGTACCACCCAGCAAACTGGCCAGTGGCTTGCAGAGCAGCGCCACCAACGGGATGGAATCGGTATACGCGATACTGATGCCCTGGGGCGCATTGATGGCCGTGGTAACACACAGGGGGAAGGAAAGGGAACTCTGCCGATAGAACAGCCAACCTGCATAGTGCTGCTGGATATCCTTTTCCACATAGCCGCCGCGGCAGAAAGCATCGTTTGTAACATCCAGCGGCACAAATCCGTAGACCAGTAAAAATGCCGCAATACCCAAAAGCGCTCCCAGCGCAAAAAGCCGCAGCTGCCGGTTGGATGATAGTTTTTCCTGGAGCATTCTCGTAGCCCTCGTCTGAATTTTTTTATCAGTATACCATATCTGAGCGGTCCTCTTCAATCCACATTGACATTTACCCCTTGCTGTTGTACAATAAACACAATCTGCCGCCGTGGCGGAACTGGCAGACGCAAGGGACTTAAAATCCCTCGGTAGCGATACCGTACCGGTTCGATCCCGGTCGGCGGCATAGAAAATCCCGCAGCGATACCCCATGTATCGGCTGCGGGATTTTGTTGTGGATCAGTAGAATTTCAAGATGTCTTCCGTAGATTTGCGCGGGGGATGCACGGCAGGCTGGGCTGCATAGCCTACAGCAATGACCGACACAATGGTTTCCTCCTCGGGAATCTTCAAAAGATCCCGGATGGCCCCTGCATCCCGCAGTCCCATGACCAGTGTGTCCAGTCCCAGTTCCTTCGCTTTCAAAAGAAACAGCGCATTATGCAGGCCGAGATCATAGAATCCCCAGCCGTCCGCACATTCATTGTCCGGCTGCCCCTGGGTAAATCCGGCGGTTCCCTTCACAAAGGATGTCACCACCAGTGCGGCATGTTCCGCTTTCTTGGCATTGCGCTCAGGCAGGCATTGCTGCAGAAACCGTGCGCGCATCTCTTCGGAAAGAACCGCATGGTACCGCGCCGTCTGGGAATTCTTCCAGGAGGGAGCTTCGATGGCCGCTGTCACAATGGCGGAAATCTGATCTGCCGTCACTGTTTTGGCCGGATCATATTGCCGGATACTTCTTCTCTCTTTAATAAGCGCATCAAATTCCATGTTGCAACCTCCTGTGTTTGTAATTTCTACTTTCTAGTATAAAGAAAATCTGCCAAAAATCAATATTTATATAATTTTTGCCTGCCACGCTTTCGTTGCCTTTTCATTTTTTTATCTTTTTATAGTCAAATGCTAAAGAAAATGCTTGTTTCTTTTGTATGAATCGTATATAATGTAGTGTATGCCTGCGATTGCGTCAAAATAGAGGGGATATCGCGGGAAACTATACTATAGGGGGAAATGATATGGCAGACTATTTTGCAATGGACCGTGCTGCGCTCACCGCTGAGAAGGATCGCCTGACAGCGGAGTACAAGAAGTTTCAGGATATGGGACTGAAACTCAACATGGCGCGCGGCAAGCCCGGCCCTCATCAGATGGACCTGGCGATGGATCTGTTGAAAATGGACGACTATACCACCGATGACGGTGTCGACGCTCGCAACTACGGCAACCTGGAGGGCCTGCAGGAAGCGCGGGAGCTCTTTGCCGATGTCATGGGTGTTACGCCTGCCGAAGTTTTTGTGGGCGGCAACTCCAGCCTGCAGCTCATGTACAATCTGGTTGCCATCGGCTTTATGTTCGGGTATCCCGAATCTCCGTGCCCCTGGTCCCAGGTGGAGAAGCGCAAGTTCCTCTGCCCCGTGCCCGGCTATGACCGCCATTTTGCCATCACGGAAGAGATGGGCTTTGAAATGATCAACATTCCCATGTCCGAGGACGGCCCCGACATGGATATGATCGAGAAACTGGTGGCGGAGGATGATACCATCAAGGGTATCTGGTGTGTGCCGCAGTATTCCAACCCTGATGGCTACACCTACAGCGACGAAACGATCCGCCGCTTTGCTGCCATGAAGACGGCCGCTCCCGACTTCAAGATCTTTTGGGATGAAGCCTACATTGTTCATCATCTGACCGACGAAATCATCGAGACCCCGGTGCTCCTCAACGAGAGCAAGAAGTACGGCACCGAGGACCGTGTTTTCATGTTCACCTCGACGAGCAAAATCACCTTCCCCGGCGCCGGTGTCTCTGCCATCGCCTGCAGTGAGAACTCCATGAAGTACATCTGCAAGCGGTTCTCCACCATGATCATCAGCTACGACAAGATGAACCAGCTGCGTCACGTTCGTTTCCTGAAGAACAAGGAAGGCGTTCTGGCGCACATGGCAAAGCATCGCCGCCGTCTGGTGCCCTGCTTTGATGCCGTCAAGACCACCTTTGCGGAAGAGCTCAGCCCCTGCGGCAACATTGCACACTGGACCAACCCCAAGGGCGGCTACTTCATCAGCCTGTATGTGATGCCCGGCTGTGCCAAGCGTGTGGCGCAGCTCTGCAAGGATTGCGGCCTGACCCTGACGGGCGCCGGTTCCGCTTACCCCTACCACAAGGATCCCGAAGACTCTCATCTGCGCATCGCGCCGACGTATCCCAGTCTGGATGAGGTCGAAACTGCTTCTGCGCTGCTGTGCGTCTGTGTGCGCCTGGCGGTCGTTGAAAAACTGCTGGCTGACCAGCAGTAATAAAGTATCCCGCCCGCCGGTGCGGGCATGTTGTTGGAGGTTTCTATGAACAAGAGAGGGAAGTCATGGCCGCTGTTTGTCGTGGCAATTTTGATTGTTGTATTTTCCCTTACGGCCATCTTCGGTGTAAGCTATCAGTACGGTGACACCAAAAACGTCTACGTAAAGGGCGCTTCGGACATCCGCTTCGGCATCGATATCCGCGGCGGCGTGGATGTCACTTTCATGCCCGACGGGGATGTGGATGCCACGCCCGAACAGATGACAGCCGCCAAGACGGTTATCGAAGACCGTCTGGTGGGCCTGGGCATCACCGACTACGAAAGCTACGTTGACAGCAATAAAGATCGAATCATTGTTCGTTTTCCCTGGAAAACGGGGGAATCCGATTTCAATCCGCAAACGGCTATCGATGAAATCGGCACCACCGCCAAGATGGTGTTCCGCAAGGGTTCGAGCTCTACCGGAGAGGAAATTCTAAGCGGTGACGACGTAACCTCCGCCAACGCTGCCTACAGCGAAACCGACGGCTGGGTGGTTCAGCTGAAATTCAGCAGCGAAGGTGCCCAGGCTTTTGCCGACGCCACAACGGAACTGGCTTCCAGCGGGGATCCGATTTCCATCTGGCTGGATGACGAAAATATCTCCACCGCCTCGGTGGATGAGGCCATCACCGGCGGAGAAGCGATCATCAAGGGCAACTTTGATCAGGACAGTGCCGCCACGCTGGCCAACCAGATCAACTCCGGTGCGCTTCCGTTCGCACTTTCTGCAGAGAGCTACTCCACCATCAGCCCGACGCTGGGCGCCCGGAGCCTGGAAGTCATGGTTCTGGCCGGCATTGTGGCCTTTGTCCTGGTGGCGCTGCTCATGATCCTGTGCTATCGTCTGCCCGGCACGGTGGCAGCGTTCTCGCTGCTTGGCCAGGTATGTGCCACACTGGCAGTGGTTTCCGGCTATTTTGCCGTGTTCCCGGGTTCTACGCTGACCCTGCCCGGTATTGCCGGCATCATCCTCGGTATCGGTATGGGCGTGGATGCCAACGTAATCACCGCGGAACGTATCAAGGAAGAACTTTCCAAGAACAAAACCCTTGATGGCGCCATCAAGAGCGGCTTCAAGATGGGTCTTACCCCCATCATTGACGGCAACGTTACCATCGTGATCGTAGCCGCCATCCTGATGGGTGCCTTTGGTCCCACCGATGGCTTCTGGGCCAAGGTCTTCAACCCGATCTTCTTCTGGTTCGGACCTTCCACTGCCGGTACCATCTATTCCTTCGGCTTCACCTTGCTCACCAGCGTTCTGCTCAACTTTGTCTTTGGCGTGTGGGCTACCCGTGTGATGATTCGCGGCGCCTCCCACTGCAAGGTGTTCCGCAATCCCTGGCTGTACGGCGGCAAGAAGGAAGGCGGCGCCGAGTACAAGACCCCGGCCATCAACTTTGTCGGCAACCGTAAAAAGTTCTACACCTTCTCCTGCTGTGTGATCGCCATTGTTCTGATTTTCTCCGCCGTGTTCGGTGTGAGCATGGATGTCGAATTCAAGGGCGGCTCCATGATCACGCTGGCCTATGAAGGGGATGCGGATCTGGATGCCCTGAAGAGCACCATCGGCACTGAACTGAACCAGAGCAACCTGACGCTGCAGACCGGCTCGGATATTTCGGGCGGTCAGACGTTGACCATCACGCTGCCTGGCAGCGAGACGCTGTCCACCGATCAGCTGGATGGGCTGCTGACCACACTGAATGAACAGTATCCCGACAGCCAGTTCACCCAGAACGAAGTCAGCAATGTGGATGCAACCATTGGCAAGGAGTTCCTGCTCAAGAGCCTGGTTGCCCTGGTGGCTGCCTGTGTCCTGATTCTTCTGTATGTGGCCTATCGGTTCCGCCGCATCGGCGGCCTCAAGGCCGGTGCCACGGCTGTGGTTGCCTTGCTGCACGATATGTTCATCATCTTCGGTGTTTTCGTGCTGCTGCGTATTCCTCTGAACGGCAACTTCATCGCCGCCATGCTGACGATTCTGGGCTACTCCATCAACGATACCGTCGTCATTTATGACCGTATCCGGGAGAACAGCGCCCTGTTCGGCAAGCGTCAGATGGGCCTGAAAGAACTGGTCAATCTGTCCATCAACCAGAGCTTCTCCCGTTCGCTGATGACCTCCATTACGACCTGCCTTGCGCTGGGCGTGATCTGCGTGGTCTCGGTGGTGTACCGCCTCGACAGCATTTACACCTTCGCTTTCCCGCTGCTGTTCGGTATGATCAGCGGTGTCTACAGCACGATCTGCATTGCTACGCCGCTGTGGGTCGACTGGAAGACCCATAAAAAGGCCGCTGCCAAGAAGAAAGCCTGAGCCAGGAAAGAGGAGGAATCCGCTATGAAGTGTCCCTACTGCGGTGCAGTTGATTCCAAAGTCATCGATTCCCGCCCCACCGAGGACGGCGAAAAAATTCGCCGCCGCCGTGAGTGCCTGAATTGTAAAAAGCGCTTTACGACCTACGAGATTGTGGAAACAGTTCCGCTGATGGTCGTCAAGAAGGACCATTCCCGTGAAGTGTTCGACCGTCAGAAACTGCTGAACGGTATGCTGCGTGCCTGTGAAAAACGGCCGGTCAGCTACCAGCAGCTGGACGATGCGGTCAGCCGCATCGAGCAGATGCTGCTGAACTCTTATGACCGGGAGGTTACGTCGATCCATATCGGCGACCTTGCCATGCAGGAACTGAAAAAGATGGATGACGTTGCCTATGTGCGGTTTGCGTCGGTCTATCGTCAGTTCAGCGATGTGAACACTTTCATGGAAGAGCTCAAAGATATGCTGGACACCCGTTCAAAACCAGCTGAAAAATGAAGCTCGTATCTGTTGTGCCTGTGCGCGGGCGCGTGATGTCTCTACTGCCAGGTCTGCCATGTTCCCTGCAGAGACATAGGATGGAATGGTAGCCAGCGTCTGGTTGAGTTGGTCTACCAGGCTTCGCCGGACCAGCAACATCCAGACGGTACTGCTTTGGGAGCTTTGCTCGGCTGTCTCTTCGTAGACCTGCTGTGCCTGCCTGTAGTTGCCTGCCTCTGCAAGGCTGTAGGCAGTGTCCAGTTGCTGTGTCAGCGCTTGGACGTTTCGGTCCAGATAGATTCCTGCACCATACAGGGTCAGAAACAGCACAGCCAGCAAAATTGTTGCATACCAATTGCGATTCAATTACGGGATCCTTTCCGGACCACCCTTCGGGGTGGTCTTTTTTTGTACCAGAAGCAGATGGGTTCCATTATACAGCAAAAGAAGAACCTCCCTGCGTGAAACTCCCTTTGACGCCAGAATATCTTTCAGCCACTTTTCGTCCAGTCGCAGGGCTTCCAGGTTTTCATGGTAGATCTGATCATCCACCAGAATCGGAAGCATGGGTTCTGCTGTGTTACTGTTACCGACCGTTGCCGTACTGATATGTCCGTTCGGTTCCACCACCGCCCAAAGAACCTCCTCGGGTGAAAAGATATCCTTTCCCCGCAGCGCTTCCATCAGATCTCCGGCAGTAATGCGCAGGCGGGGCAGCGCTTCCTGCACGATCTTTCCGTCACGGATCACGGTGACCGGTTTGCCGAACAGAATTCTCGCATAATTCGGATTCAGATAGGCAAGGGTAGAGCTGAAAATTTCCAGAGAAGTCAGCAACACAATCAGAACCAGGCTGGACAGCAACGGCAGGTCCGGTTCATCAATGCAGATGGATGCAACATTGGACACCAGCAAAGTTGTTACCAGTTCGGAAGGCTGCAATTCTCCCAGCTGACGCTTTCCCATCAGGCGCAATGCCGCCACAACGGCACCGTACACGATGACGGTTCTCAAAATGGACGAGAGCAATCTATCCTGCCTCCTCATATTTTCTCTCATTCCCGGCAACACTAATGGCGGAGATGAGGGGGAAATCGTATGCAGCGAACAAAGTTGAGCCGCTCCCTGCGGGAGAATCTACAGATCCTGAAAAGCATTTTTGGCGACTCGGGAGACTTCTATACCAAAGAAATCATGATCAGCGGCATTTCCTGCGCCATTGTCATGTTTACGGGGCTGTCCTCGCCGGAAAAGCTCTGCCACCTCGCGCTGGACATGCTGGACCACGATCTGCTTCTTTTGAATGGCAGCGATGATCTGTGCGACTATCTGCTCACACAAAGTATGGTGCCCTCGGAACCGGCCCCCGCCGAAGACTGGAATTCTGCCGTGGAGTTTCTCTGCAACGGCATGACGCTGCTTCTCATGGATGGCTGCCGCCGCGCCGTGGTGTTTTCCACCCAGGAAATGCCCCAGCGTTCCGTCAGCACCCCCACTGGGGAAGGGAATATGCGCGGCTCCCAGGAGGCCTTCACGGAACTGCTGCGCAACAATATTTCGCTTCTGCGTCGTCAATTCCGAACCGACACGCTGGTGGTGGAGATCATGACAGCGCATACACGCGCCAAAACGGAATATTGCATCTGCTATGATCGCTCGCTGGCCCCCAAGGAAACGGTGGATTGTCTGCGGGACCGGCTGGCTCATGCGGAACTGCCGGTGCTGCTGGACAGTGCCTACTTTGCCTCGTTTTTAAAGCAGGATAAATTGAACCTTTTCCCGGCCGCCGCCTACACCGAACGCCCTGCCACCGCTTGTGCCCGCCTGTGTGAGGGGAAAATTGCGGTTCTGGTCAGCGGCTGCCCCTATGCGCTCATTGTGCCGAGCTTTTTTGCCGAGCATTTCGAGTGTCTGGATGACTATGCCTCCGGGGCAGTTTTTTCGGGTCTGATCCGTATCTTGAAATATCTCGCTTTCCTGCTTTCGGTGTTCGGTCCGGGGCTGTACGTGATGGCGGTCTCTTTTGCGCCGGAAATCATCCCCATTCAGTTGCTGACCAAATTGGCCCAGGCGGAAATCAGTACGCCATTACCGCCTATGCTGGAAATGCTGGGTGTGACACTTCTGCTGGAGATCGTCCGGGAAGCCGGACTCCGGGCCCCCCAATCCATCAGTCACACCGTGAGCCTTGTGGGGGCCTTGATCATCGGGGAGACCGCCGTCTCCGCCGGGATCGTCAGCGTCCCTATCCTGACCATGGCTGCTGCCGCCACCATCGCCACACTGGCGGTCCCGTCTCTGTACGAACAGTCCATCCTGTTCCGTTTCGCGGTGATTTTGCTGGCCGGTGTTTTCGGTGTTATGGGCCTCGCCGCCGCAGCACTTGTCATCCTGGCCATGGCCTGTGGCAGCGAACCCTTTGGATATGACTATCTCTACCCACTGATGCCCTTGAGCCGTACAAGCTGGCGCGACGGATTCGTGCGGAGTATCTGGTCAGAGCTGTCAAGATTCGGGGAGGTGATCGGCAAGGATGAAACGTGAATGCCCCAGCCTCCTCGCTGCCCTGACAGTGGGATTGCTGGTCAATGTGCTGTTGCGCAGCCAGAGCGCGTACTGGCCCCGTGCAGGAGCCGCCACCGCACTGCTGTGTGTGCCCTTGCTGGCCAGTATAGGTGCCCTTTTTGCACGCGCCTGGCGAATCGGGGAGAGCCCCTTTTTCCGACTGCTGTTTGCCGCGCTTCTTTTCTACACATCTGCCCTTGAGATTCTCAATTTCCGGGTACTGGCGCAGCGCTTGTATCCGGGCTTCTTCTCCCTGACTGCCGTCTGTCTGATGACGCTGCTTCCTGTTCTGTATCTTCGCAGAGTCTCCGCTATCTCACAGACTGCCCATGTGGTGTTGTGCCTGCTGCTTCTGGCCACGGGGTTCATGCTTCTTACGATTTTGCCCCGGCTTCATATCACCAATCTGCAGATAATTTCCTTGCAGCGGGATGATTTTATTGCTGCTGCCAAAGAACAGCTGACCCTGTATCCGGAATATCTTCTTCCGGCCTTGCTGCCACCTGCCAAGACCAAGCACCATCACCCGTTACTGCGCCTGGCTGCCGCCGCGTTGTGGTTCGATGTGGGTATGCATCTGGTTCTGGAGCTCTTCTATGGAGCAGCCATGCCGCTGCGTGTCGACCCTATTCACGCCGCAGCCCGATGCGGTGCCTTGTCCATTTTCAATCGTCTGGAAAGCCTGCAGCTGATCCTTTGGATCATGGCCATCACCCTGAAGCTGTCACTTTATCTGTATGCGATCTGCCTGTTGCTTCGTCGGGGAGAGAACAAAGGACTTTCCGTATCGCTGCGCAATTTTCCGCTGTATCTGGGCTGTCTGTGGCTTTTGTGCGTCTTGCTGCAAAAAATCGATGTTTCCTCCGCTATGCAGCAACGCAGTATCCTGACATGGGGCCTTGTCCTGCTGGTAGGAATGGGAGGTATCGCTGCATGGCTTTGCCAAAAACTAAAAAAATGCTTATAAGCGGGTGCTTGCTGATGAGTTTGATTCTGTGCAGCTGTGGCGGACAGTCCCTGGCCGAACGGGAGATTGTGCGCGGCGTTCTCTTTGCCCGCCAGGGGGCATTCTATTCCGCCTGCCTTGTTCTGGCCGATCAAAACGCCCCGGAAGGCACTGACGGGAACAAAATTTCTGCTGCACGGGGCTCAACGCCGGCTCAGGCTTTGGCGAAAGCGGAGGAGTCTTTGCAGGGCGAGGTATACTACGGACTGCTGGACCTTGTGGCACTTCCCGGCAACGCCGATCTTTCCGTCGTCCGGGCAATCGGCGAACTTCTCTACCAAAATGCCCAGCCGGCCCCCGAGCTGTCCGTCTTTGCGCTGGATTCAGATTCCGTGCAAAGCTGGGCGGAAGAGGGAAGTGTTCTCTACCGGAATATGAAGGCTATGGAAAAGACCTATAAAATCCATTGTGGTTTACAGCAATTATTCAGTCAGGAAGATGCCTGTTGTATTCCAGTGTATCAGCCAGGCGCCGTATACGATTTTCTTCTCTTGGCGGAAAACGATTTTTCCGTCCGTTGTACAGGGCTGCAAGCGCAGCTGGCCGCTGTATTGTGCGGACAGGCTTCGGCGATACGGGGAACCATTGCCTCCGGCAGGATTGCCTGTGAGGCACGGACACAAGTCCTTGCAGATCAGAATAAAATTCAGATTCATCTGCGCGATACGGCACTGACGGCGCTGGAACCATCGGTGGATTCAGCTTCTTTGGAACAGGCCCTCCGGCAAGCGTTCCAGGAATCCTTTGCCAGCCTTCGCCATGATACAGGGCAGACATCCGCCGGCTTGTTTCATTTTCATTTCTGGCAGGCCTCCCTGTACGGACCGGCAGGTTCCTACCAAACGCCCACGTTGGAAGTCTTCTTTGATTGAGCCACGCACAAAATGCAGGCGGCCTCCGCAGAAGCAATACGTTTCTGCGGAGGCTGCCTGCATTTGGTTTGTCAGGAATTTTCCAGCGAACTGGGACGAATGATATTGATCAGATTCTTGTCTGCAATAAACGTCTGGAAATTGTACAGAATCAGTATCTGATCATACCCTTCTTTTTCTATGGTCGAATCCAAACCATACCGAAAATTGCGGAAATCAATCACGCCGATTTTGGCGTAATTCTCAGTCAGATAGGGAACAAAACTGTTGGCGTAGCTGTCCTTGACCACCAGAATACTGCCGGTACCATTCCCGTTAATGACAGAATAGCCATTGTTACCGTCCAGAAAAGCTGCATACTTATCCCGTGTTTCAAACTTTTCGGTATTGATCAGGTTCTCCGTGCGATTTGCTTCGTACTGCGCTTCGGACGGCACATCAAAAATGGTCATCTGGTTGTCCAGCGGATAATAGGTAATGGAGTCGTCCTCCACGTTCCAAAGACGTGTCGCCGAATAATGGGTTCCCTGGAACCCCTCCACCGTAGCCGGTTCATGGGCGTCACGGTCAAAGGGCGTGAGCCCCTTCAAAGAGCAGAACTGCTCGTATGCACGATAGGCGCCATTGGGAGTCCAGTGGTGGTCTGTCTTGAAATAGAGATACTCATCCTTGCTGGCCGTGAAACTGTCCCGCAGATCCAGTACGGCAGCCGACTGGCTGACCTGCGAGAAAATGTTATCCAGCATGGCGTTTTCATCCACCATGGGGGCACCGGCAGGGAGCATCTCCGGATAAATCACGCTGGCAGAGGGTGCCAGCAAAAAGGTGACCTTGCCGGGATATTTTGCTGCGAACTCCGCCACGGCCTGTACGTTTTTATCCAGCTGCTTCCGGGTGGCATCATCCACAGTGAACAGTTTGGTGAACATCCAGTGGTCCTTTCCCAGCAGGATCCCGCCTTCCTCCACCTTTTGAAAAGCCATCTCATCCGCAGCGCGCTGGGTATTGATCCACTGATCCCGAAGCATAAACTGGTCCTGCATCCAGGAGGAGAAGGATTGCTGCCAGGTTCCATCCAGTAAATCGGAGAGAACCGGGGCCTTCAGCTGTGCAGCGTTCCGGTTTTCCAGTTCAATAAGCTTTCTCTTCGGCCAGAAGAGGTTCACCAGAGAAAATCCAAACAGCAGCAGCGCCGCGCACAGCAGGAGCGGGTAAACCGTCCGCCGGCCGGATTTCCGATAGATTACTTTTGCCATACGGTTTTCCCCCTTTTCAGAAATTGGCGTACAGCGCCGTGGAATTGGTCGCGGCCACCACATAGGCAATGCAAAGGAGCGTCAGCCCCGCAAAAAGCACGACCTTCAGCGGCGCAAAGCGGCTGACTCTGGCCCAGAACCAGCGGGGCAGGGCAGAGGAGCACAGGCACCCCAGCAGCAGGAACACGCCATAATTGCGCAGATAATAGACCGGGGAAATCCCGCCCTGAGGCACAAAGAGTTTCTGCATCAGAAGGCCTAGCGGTGCACCGGGCTGGTTGGCTGTAAAGATGCCCCATCCCAGCACCACCAGGAACAGGGTATACAGATGCGGCCAGATGCGGCCTTTCTTCAGATACTTGAGAAGGAACAGTTTTTCGATTGTCAGCAGCACAAAATAATACAGACCCCAACAGATAAAATTCCAACTGGCGCCATGCCAGATGCCTGTGGCCGCCCACACCAGCAGCATGTTGAAGAGCTGCCGGGCCTTTCCCTTGCGGTTGCCGCCAAGGGGAATGTAGATATAATCCCGGAACCAGCCGGACAGGGTGATATGCCACCGGCGCCAGAATTCTGTGATGCTCCCCGAAATATAGGGAAGATCGAAGTTCGCCGGGCAGTCAAAGCCCAGCATGGCAGCAAGGCCGTTGCTCATTTCGCTGTAGCCGGCAAAGTCAAAATAGAGCTGCAGGGAATAGGCCAGGATGCCGAGCCATGCCAGCGGTGTGGAAACGTTCGCCAAGCCTACACTGCCGTTTCCGATCAGATCAGTCCACAACGCACCGATGGAATCTGCCAGGATCACCTTTTTGGCAAGGCCGAACACGAACATCTCCGCGCCCTGCTCAATCTGCGCCAGATGGCACCGGTCACGGTTTTTATGGAACTGCTCTGCCATATCCTGGTACTTCACAATCGGTCCCACAATCAGCTGCGGGAAGAAAAGCACATAGCTGGCAAAGGTGATGGGATTTTTTTCTGCCTCGATTTTTCCTGTATAGACATCTACCTCATAGCTGATAATTTTGAAAATATAATAGCTGATGCCCAGGGGCAGGACATCTCCGATATCCAGCGTGGCCAGGCCGAATCCCGCGATCTGGTTCAGTGTCTCAATCAGGAAATTGGTATATTTGAAATACACCAGAACTCCCAGATTGACAGCCACTGCCACAAGCGGCAGAATCCAGTGCAGCCGGGGCTTTGCCGCGGCCGTTACCAGCGCCCAAAGATAATTGAAAACGATCAGGCAAACAATCAGCGGCAGAAAGGCAACACCCGTCCAGCAGTAGAAGATCAGACTCTCCACCAGAAGGACGGCATTTTTTGCACGGCCGGGCGTTATGTAATAAAGCAGCAGCGCCAACGGCAGAAAGCAGAACAAAAACACTACACTATTGAAAACCATAAGCGCTCCTCTTTTTTCAAAATAAGCGGGCCGTTACCAAAGCAGGTAACGGCCCGATGAGCTTTCGTTGTGCAGGGAGATCAGAAATTCAATGCCGTTTCCAATACTTTATCGATCTCGGTATAGTCGCCAACATCGACACTGGCAATCACCATGGCAACATAGTTGCCGTTTCTGACAATACGGGCATCCTGGGCAAGCGCCGTCAGGTCGGCAAATTCGGCATACAGGTTGTTGGCGGTCAGGCTTTCTTTATAGGCCT
The DNA here is from genome assembly GCF_963931595.1 of uncultured Subdoligranulum sp. Taxonomy (GTDB): domain Bacteria; phylum Bacillota; class Clostridia; order Oscillospirales; family Ruminococcaceae; genus Gemmiger. The sequence goes on along the minus strand of NZ_OZ007030.1, from coordinate 1,145,933 downwards.
GCAGTTCTGCCTCCACATCTTCGGCTTTGCCTTCCTTGGCTTGTGCCACAAATACCAGGCCGCAATCGGACTGCGTATTGCACACATCACCTTTATAGGCTACCAGGTTGTCCATGGTCAGCATCAGGGTGTTTTCCACATCAAAGTCGCTGTAAGCCATCGGATTGGCGATCGGGTTGACGGCTTCCAGCGCCGCCACGGCACTGTCCAGATTTTCCGTCTGCGCGGTTTCCGCGGGAGCAGTACTCTCGGAAGCGGCATCCGAAGTCGCTTCCGACGTTTCTTCAGAGCTCACCGCCTCGGACACCGATGCAGCTTCGCTGGAAGAGGAAGTGGCAGATTCTTCGGTCTTGCTGCAGCCCGCCAGAAGAATTGCCGCACACAGAAGGATCGGAAGTAATTTTTTCATGGATCATTTCTCCTTTTATGGTTCAATCACAAAGCCTGTCCTGCTTGCCGGTACTGCGTTTTCGGAAGCGTGGCAGGGTGTTTCCGTATCATCTCGGAATTCCTTATTAGAATACACTATTTTGGTTGTTTTTTCAACCCGTTTTCCGTCGAAAGGCTTGCCCAACGCAGGGAATCCTTGTAAATTTTTTATGGCCTTGACAAAGCGGCTCCTTTGCCGTACACTCGCAGAGAAAGGAATGGTAAAAGGGAAGTGACCTCTCATACGGAATTCCCGCATCCGTTTTCCGTAAGGCCGCCGCCAGGTGAGTTCGGAAAGACACGTTAAAAAGTCCTTAAGATAAATAAGAATTTCTCTTAAATCTTACAAAACTCTATTGACATTGTAGGAATAAGCGGCTATAATAGCAGCAAAGACACAGGAATGCGTCTTAGGAGCTACATCAATAACAGGAGGCTATTTATTATGACGAAATATGTTTGCACCGTCTGCGGCTACATCGCCGAAGGTTCCATCCCTGAGTTCTGCCCCGTCTGCAAGGCGCCGGCTTCCAAGTTTATCGAGAAGAAGGACAACACCTACGTGACCGAGCATGTCGTCGGCATCGCCAAGGACGCTCCCGAGGAGATCCTGCAGGGCCTGCGCGAGAACTTCAACGGCGAGTGCAGCGAGGTTGGCATGTATCTGGCCATGAGCCGCGTTGCGGACCGCGAGGGTTATCCCGAGATCGCCGAGGCCTGGAAGCGTTACGCTTTCGAAGAGGCTGAGCATGCTTCCAAGTTTGCTGAGCTGCTGGGCGAAGTGCTGACTGACAGCACCAAGAAGAACCTGCAGATGCGTGTGGACGCCGAGTGCGGCGCCTGCGCCGGCAAGATGGACATCGCCAAGAAGGCGAAGGAGCTGGGCCTGGATGCCATTCATGACACCGTTCATGAGATGGCGAAGGACGAGGCTCGCCATGGCCGCGGCATGCAGGGCCTGCTGGACCGCTACTTCAAATAATTTACTCCAAAAGGCGTAAACCGGGCCGGAGCTTTTGCTCCGGCCCCTTTATTATCCCCACTCAGGAACCGCGGCAGGCAAAGAAACGCCCCTGCTGATCACAAGCAGCATAAAACACGTCTTTTCGTGTTCCGATCCCTTTGCTGTGAAGCTGATTGTCCAGCCATCGTTCATCACGCCCCGCCGCTTTCAGATTGTCGGAGATCAGGCGCCCGTCCAGAATCAGGTCATACCAGGCACTGGTTGGCTCGGTGGCGATTCCGAAATCCTGTGGCGTGGCCGGCCGTGATTTGCTTTTCGGCAAAAAGCTGATCTGTCCGTTGTTTTCCAGAATGGCCGTTTGAATTTCGTTGGGGTCGAAATAGCCGGCAATCCGTGCCTGCCCCAGAAATTCATTCAGATCGATGGTGGCCTTGCGCAGATTTTCTTTCAGGATGACACCGTCCTTCATAAGAATCACAGCACGCCCGCTCCAGAAAGTCCGCAGCTCAATACTTTTACAGGCCGATACCTCCACGATCCAGGTAATCACGCCATACACCAGCAACGCCGTCAGCGGGCGATACCAGGCTTCCAGATTGGTGGCCAGTTCTGCAGCAATCGAGCCCACTGTCACGGCATTGAGATAGTCAAAAGGACTCATCTGTGCAATCTGTCGCTTTCCGCCCCAGCGTGTGATCAAGAACATCATCGCCAGAGAAAAGATGCTTGTCAGGGTAACCTGGCCGATCTCCGTCAGGACCTTCTGCATGGAACCGCCTCCGTTCTGTTTTATTTTGAGCAGAAGGATAACAGTTTATCCCACCCTCTTGCACTTTTTGCAAGAAAAAGTTACAATAAATACTACTTGTATCTAGGTGTTAGGAAAAAGGGAGGCGGCGGCATGCAATATCTGTTTGTCATCAATCCCACCGCCGGAAAAGCGGACGCCAGCGTCACTTTGCTGCCGCGCATCCGGTCTGCTGCAGAACGTGCCGGCATCACCCCCACCATCGTGATCACCCGCCGGGCCGGGCACGCCCGCCAGGTTGCGGCCGCCTGTGCCGAGAATGGGGAAGAGGCACGCATCTACGCCTGTGGCGGGGATGGCACGCTGAACGAGATTTTGCAGGGCGCCGCCGGGCATGAACAGATTTCGGTGGGCTGCATTCCCTGCGGCAGCGGTAATGACTATATCCGCAATTTTGGGACTCAGTCTGATTTTCTGGATCTGGACGCCCAGCTGGCCGCGCATTCTTTTCCGGCCGATCTGATCCGTACACCTCAAGGGTACGGTATTGAGATTTACGCCGCCGGAATCGATGCACAGGTTGCCAACGGGATACCCAAATGGCGTCGCGTACCGCTGTGCGGCGGTACGACTGCCTACACGCTGTCCATTCTGGAGGCAATCTGCAGTTCTTTCCGTCATACACTTCGTATCAGAACGGATACGGAAGAATTCCAGGGCACCTACATGATGCTGGCCATCTGCAATGCCCGGATGTACGGCGGCGGCTACTGCGCTGCACCATATGCGCAGATGGACGACGGTTTGCTGGATGTAGTCCTGCTCAAACCCGTACCACGGATCCGTCTGGCCGGTCTTCTGCGCGGATATCGTCGCGGAGAGCATCTCACGCCCGACGGACAGGTCACCAAGCCCTTTGCCCCTTATATGACCTTCTTCCGCACAAGCTCCATTGATATACAAGTACTGGACCAGCGTCCGCTGATAACCACGCTGGACGGTGAATGCTCACCACAAATGAATCTGCACGCCGAGGTGGCACGGCACAGCATTCAACTTCTTTTGCCGCCAAAACTCGCACAAAATGCGCCTGTACTCCAGGCTATGGGAGAGTAAGCATGTCTGAAAAAGTCAAAGTCAAAATCGCGCGGAACGTGATCCATCTGCCGGCCATTGCTCTGCGCGGGTTGGTCGTGTTCCCCAATAATGTCGTCCATTTTGAGGTGGGACGTTCCAAATCCATTGCTGCCATCGAGGCCGCCATGCACAGCAACAGCAGCGTGTTTCTGGTGGCGCAGCGGGAGATGGATGTGGAAGATCCCGGTCTGCGGGATCTGTATGCCTACGGCGTGATTGCCGAGATCAAACAGGTCCTCCGCGTTTCGGATGAACTGGTCAAAGTTCTGGTGGAAGGCAAAACCCGTGCCCGCCTTGTGGAACTTGTGGACGGAGAAAAATATCTGCAGGCAACGGTGCGGCCGGTCCCTGTGCGAGGGATTGGTGCCGATAAACGCACCCAGACCGAAGCGCTGGTACGCAGCCTGAAAGAGTGCTTTGAGCATTATCTTTCCTACAGCCCGCAGATTTCCAAGGATGTTGTCTATAATATTGTCACTTCCACCAGCCCGCTGTATCTCAGTGAGTACATGCCGGCCAATCTGCTGCTCAAATACGAAGATAAGCAGGCCATTCTGAATGAATCCACACTGCTGGGCCGCCTGGAGAAACTTCTGACCCTCCTGCGTCAGGAATGCCAGGTGCTGGAAATTGAGCGCGACCTGGATGACAAGGTCAACGCCCAGATGGACAAAGGCCAGCGGGAATACTATCTGCGGGAGCAGATGCACATCATCAGCGAAGAGCTGGGCGATGCCGAGGACACCCGTGCGGAAGCGGAGGAATACCGCAAAAAGATCGAGGCCTTGAAACTGGACAGCGAATCCTCCGAAAAGCTTCTGAAAGAATGCGATCGCCTGTCCCGGATGCAGGGCAATTCCGCCGAAAGCGGCGTCATCCGCAGCTATCTGGATGCCTGCCTGGCGCTGCCCTGGCACATTACCACCGAGGATAACCTGGACCAGGCCCATGCACGCAAGGTGCTGGACCGGCAGCATTACGGTCTGCAGAAGGTGAAGGAGCGTATTCTGGAACTGCTGGCAGTTCGTAAACTCAACACTGATGTCAAAGGACAGATTCTCTGCCTTGTGGGCCCTCCGGGTGTTGGCAAGACCAGCATCGCGCACTCCGTTGCGGAGTGCATGGGCCGTAAATTTGCCCGCATGAGCCTGGGCGGTGTACACGATGAGGCTGAGATCCGCGGCCACCGGCGCACCTATATCGGCGCCATGCCCGGCCGGATCATCAGCGCCATCACCACCGCCAAATCTTCCAATCCCGTCATTCTTCTGGATGAGATCGACAAGCTGGCCGGCGACTACAAGGGTGATCCTTCCAGCGCGCTGCTGGAAGTGCTGGACCCTGAACAGAACTGCACCTTCAAGGACAATTATCTGGACATTCCCTTTGACCTGAGCGAAGTGCTGTTCATCACCACCGCCAATGATGCTTCCACCATTCCCGGTCCTCTCTATGACCGTATGGATGTCATTGAACTGCCCAGCTACACCCGCACCGAGAAGTTCAACATTGCCAAGCGGCATCTGCTGCCCAAGCAGCTGAAAAACAACGGCCTGGAAGGTCGGGTCACCCTGACTTCCAGCGCTCTGTATGAAATCATCGACGGGTATACCCGGGAAGCCGGTGTGCGAAACCTGGAGCGCACCATTACTTCTGTACTGCGTAAGTGCGCCCAGCGCATTGCGGCGGGGGAGAAGGACAAGATCAGTGTATCCGCTTCCACGGTGAAAGCGCTCCTTGGCCCCGAAAAGGTGAAACCTACCTTTATTTCCCGCAAGGATTCCGTGGGCATTGCCAACGGTCTGGCCTGGACCAGCGTGGGCGGTGAAATGCTGCCTGTGGAAGTTGCCGTCATCCCCGGTGGTTCCGGAAAGATTGAGATCACCGGCAGCCTGGGCGATGTGATGAAGGAGAGTGCCAAGCTCGCCATCAGCTACGCCCGCGTTCACGGCGAAGAATACGGCATTACAGAAGACAGTCTGAAAAATGTGGATATCCATATCCATGCGCCGGAAGGGGCAGTCCCCAAGGACGGTCCATCTGCCGGCGTCACGCTGACCACTGCACTGATTTCCGCTTTGTCCGGCATACCCGTGCGCCATGACCTTGCCATGACCGGTGAGATCACCCTGCACGGCAATGTACTGGCCATCGGCGGGCTGAAGGAAAAGAGCATGGCAGCTTTCCGGGAGGGCATTTCCACCGTCCTGATTCCCAAGGACAATGAGAGCGATCTCTTTGAGGTGGATGCCGAGGTAAAGCAGAAGGTCCACTTTATTCCTGTGGATCATCTCTCCCAGGTGCTCAAGCAGGCACTGCTGATGCCCGGGCATTCCTCCAGCCGCGGTACCCATACGGTGCCGCAGGCAACCAGCCTGATCGCCAACGACAAGACGGCGAAAGAACCCGCCACAGTGATGTGAAAGGATTCTCATGAATTATAATAACTGTGAATTTCTTGCCTCCTACGGTTTGTCCCGGCAGCTGCCGGACAGTGACCGGCCCGAGATTGTCTTTTCCGGCCGGTCCAACGTGGGCAAATCCAGCCTGATCAACAAGCTGTGCAACCGCAAAAACCTGGCCCGCGTCAGTTCTACGCCGGGCAAGACGGCCACCATCAACTTCTATAAGGCAGATACTGCCTATTTTGTGGATCTTCCCGGGTACGGTTATGCCAAGGTTTCCAACGCCGACAGAGAGCGCTGGGATGAGCTGATCAACAGCTACTTTGAGGCAGGCCGTGCCGTCTGTCTGCTGATCCAGCTGCTGGATTGCCGCCATGCTCCCAGTGCGGACGATGTCCAGATGCTGGAATACCTGCACTTCCACCGCATTCCCTTTGTAGTTGCGCTGACCAAGGCTGATAAGCTGAAAAAATCCCAGATGGCTGCCTGTCAGGCCGAATTTGAAGAGCTCTGCGCCCCCTACGGATGTCTTGGCGTCTTTCTGACCAGTGCCGAAAACGGCTACGGCATGGAGGCACTGCGGGCCCGCCTAGAAGCGCAGATGAACCAAGAGGCGGACCATGGCGTATAACGAGTTTGCCTATTTTTATGACGAGTTCAACGGCGCCGCAGACTACGACGCCCTGTTTGCCTATATTCAGAATGAACTGGCTGCGCACGGGGTAACGGAGGGGATCCTTGCTGATCTGGGCTGCGGCACCGGAGATCTGACGCTGATGCTTACCCAGGCCGGATACGATGTGATCGGCATTGACCGCTCGGAAGAGATGCTCAGTGTACTGCGGGAAAAGGCGGACGAGCTGGGGCTTACCGGGAAGCTTCTGCTGCTTCAGCAGGATCTTCTGGAACTGGATCTCTACGGGACGATCCGTGCCGCGGTCTCCACCTTTGATACCTTCAGCCATATCGGCCCCCAGGACCGTTTTGAGCAGGCCATCCGCAATGCCGCTTACTTCATGGAAAAGGGCGGCGTGTTTGTTTTCGACCTGAATACCCCTTACAAACATCAGCACATTCTAGCGGGCCAGACCTTTGATCTGGAAGCAGAGGACGCCCTTTGCCACTGGACCAACCAGTACGACGAAGCCACGGGCCGCGTGGAGATTGCCATCGATATTACTTACCGGGATACCGGGGAACACTTTACAGAGTCTTTCTGTGAGTACAGTTACCCTTTGGAAACCGTTACGGCTCTTTTGCAGCGCTATGGTTTTTCGGTGGCACGGGTTTCGGACGGGGAGGACTTCGGTCCTGTCCGTCCAGACAGCCCCCGGTGGATCATTACCGCCATCAAGCAATACACCCAGGAGGAGAAAGCCTAAATGGAACAGAATCACAATATGCTGCGCGGTATTTCCGAAAACGGCGGCATTGTATTTTACGGCGTGGACTCAACGGAGATGGTCCGCAAAATGGAGCGGCTGCATAAGACCAGTGCCGTCACGACCGCTGCCCTGGGCCGTCTGCTGACAGCCACCTCGATGATGGGCATTATGCTGAAGAGCACCCGGGACTCCATCACCGTCCAGATCAAGGGCGGCGGCCCTGCGGGGCGCCTGCTGGCGGTTTCGGACGGTACCGGCAACGCGAAAGGCTATGTGGAACATCCCATTGTGGAACTGCCGCCCCGGGAGGACGGCCATCTGAATGTAGGCGCGGCCGTTGGTAAGGACGGCACGCTGGATGTCATCCGCGACCTGGGAATGCGTGAGCCGTATGTGGGCCAGGTTCCCCTGACCACGGGCGAGATCGCCGAGGATATCACCGCCTATTTTGCCATCAGCGAACAGGTGCCTACTGTGTGCGCCCTGGGCGTGCTGGTGGATACCGATCTGAGTGTGCGCTGTGCAGGTGGTTTCATTGTGCAGCTGCTGCCAGGTGCCACCGAGGAAGAGATCGACCGTCTGGAAAAGAACATCAAAGCCATGCCCAGCGTGACCACCATGCTGGAGGAGGGGAAAACCGTCCAGGATATGCTTTCCATGGCGCTGGATGGATTCCAGCCGGATATTCTGGACAGCTATCATGTGGGATACCGATGTGATTGCAGCATGACCCGCGTGGAAGCGATGCTGCGCAGTCTGGGCAAAAAAGAAGTGGAAAAATTGCGCGACGAAGATCCCATTGCCGAGGTAAACTGTCAGTTCTGCGGCAAGGCATACCGCGTGGATCTGAATGATCTTCTTGAAAAATGGCCTTCCTGCGATGAAAAAAGGCCACAAGAAAAAAGCTGAAAAAAATCGCAAAAAAATAGGAAAAAACTGTTGACAAATGCGCCGGGGTTGTATATAATAATACCCGTCGCCCGGAGAGAGCGGCTGAGCAAAACTCTCCGATATATGCGGCCGTAGCTCATCTGGTAGAGCGCCACCTTGCCAAGGTGGAGGTAGCGAGTTCGAGCCTCGTCGGCCGCTCCATTGCGGAAGTTTAGCTCAGCTGGGAGAGCATCTGCCTTACAAGCAGAGGGTCAGCGGTTCGAGCCCGTTAACTTCCACCAAATGTGGCCCGGTAGTTCAGTTGGTTAGAACGCTAGCCTGTCACGCTAGAGGTCGTCAGTTCGAGCCTGATTCGGGTCGCCATTTGCCTCTGTAGCTCAGTCGGTAGAGCAGGGGACTGAAAATCCCCGTGTCATTGGTTCGATTCCGATCGGAGGCACCAAGGTTCTTGCACATTCTTTCCTTAAGAATGTGTTTATATGCGGCCGTAGCTCATCTGGTAGAGCGCCACCTTGCCAAGGTGGAGGTAGCGAGTTCGAGCCTCGTCGGCCGCTCCAACAAACAGTGGAAACCGGCTCCCAAAGCCGGTTTTTCACTCATTATGGTGACGTGGCCAAGTGGTAAGGCAAGGGTCTGCAAAACCCTCATTCACCAGTTCAAATCTGGTCGTCACCTCCAAAACGCGTCACAGTTTGTGACGCGTTTCTTTTTTGCGTAAAAGGAGTTTGGTATGATACATCTGTACTGGGGTGATGGAAAGGGGAAAACCACCGCCGCCATGGGACTGGCTCTGCGCGCCCTCGGTCATGGGCGCCGTGTTGTGATCGTCCAGTTCCTGAAAGACGGATCCAGCGGCGAGATAGCCCCTCTGCAGCACCTGGGCGCCGCTGTATACGCTTGTCCCAACGCCAAGTTCACCTGGCTGATGAACGACGCAGAACGCCTCCAGGCCCGCGAAAACGCAACCCTGGCGCTGCAGCAGGCAGCCGCGTTGCCCTGGGATCTTCTGATCCTGGACGAAGCCTGCGCAGCCTATGAGAACGACCTGGTGGACCGGGAACTGCTCCGGCAGACGGTCATGGGCGCTGACGCAGCCTCTGAGGTGGTTTTGACAGGCCGAATGCCCGCAGACTGGATGCAAGTCGCCGCCGACTATTCCACCGAAATGCGGGCCTGCCAGCACCCTTATACGAAGGGGGTGCCTGCCCGTGAGGGAATCGAATACTGACGGTCGGGCTTGATCTTCTGACCGTTGAACCGCTTATAGAAAAATCCCTGCTGATGCAAATTGCATCAGCAGGGATTTTTCTATGCCGGACTGTATGTTATCCCCAGAATCCGGGGAAGAGAATCTCGCTGCCCACCTTGGTGGTCAGCAGAACCAATACCAGAATTACCGTGGGCCTGACAATACGGCTGCCGTTTCGGATGGCCAGACCGGCTCCCAAATAATGCCCCAGAATGGAGGCGACAGAAGCAATAAGCCCCACAGCGATGTAGACGTTGCCCACCGTCAGGGCTGTGAAAAGGCTGCCCAGATTGGAAGCCAGGTTAATCACTTTGACGCCGCCGGCTGCATGCCGGGTATCCATCTTTCCCAGACGGATAAAGATCAGCATCAGAAAGGTGCCGGTACCGGGTCCATAATAACCGTCGTAGGCACCGATGAGCAGCGAAGCTGCCCATACCACCGCTACACGGTGACGGAAGTCCATGCTGGCCGGCTCATCCGGCCAGTTGTGCGTGCGCAATGTCACCACAGCCACCACAGGCAGAACTGCCAGCAGCAGGTATTTCAGGATCACATCCGGAGTGCGCAGCTGCAGTCAGGTTCCTCCCACAGAGCCCAGCAGAGAAAAGACGGCCGCCGGTGCAAAGAGCTTCCAGTCCACATACCCCTGCCGGATAAAACAACCCGTGGAAAATATCGTTCCCATCGCAGAGGAAAGCTTGTTTGTGCCCAGGGCATAGTGGGTGGGGAGCCCCGTAAAGGCAATCAGATAGGTAGGAACCGAGATAATGCCGCCTCCACCAGCGATTGCATCCATAAAGGAAGCCAGAAATACACCCACACAGATCATCAGTACTATCCACAGGGGAAACCCATCCACAGCAATCGCCGTGAACGGGGAGAAAACGCCAGACACCCAAGATCACCTTCCAACATACCTTCTGACAAACCCTCTATTGTTCCGTGATTTTGGGAAAACAGGGAAAACCCCTTACCATTTTACAATGCGCTCTTTTCCAGTTCTGCCATCCACAGTGCATTGCAGGCGTCGCTGGGCATCCGCCAGTCCCCACGGGGCGACAGCGTGACCGAGCCCACCTTCGGGCCATCCGGCAGACAGCTTCTCTTGAATTGCTGGGCAAAGAAGCGCCGGTAAAAATTCTTCAGCCAATGCAGCAGAACTTCCGGCTCGTATTTTTCGCCGAACGCCGTTCTGGCCAGATGATAGATTTTGACCGGGCCGAATCCAAAGCGAAGCACATAGTAGAGATAGAAGTCGTGAAGCTCATAGGGACCGACCAGCTTCTCTGTCTGCTGCGCAATGCTGCCATCCTCCGCCGTGGGCAGGAGTTCCGGGCTGACCGGCGTATCCAGAATATCCATCAGGACGCGGCTCAGGGTTTCCTCCCCGCAGGTATCCGCCACGTAACGGACGATGTGGCGGACCAGCGTCTTGGGCACGCCCGCATTGACGCCATACATGCTCATGTGATCGCCGTTGTACGTGGCCCAGCCCAGCGCCAACTCGCTCAGGTCGCCTGTGCCAATCACAAAACCGCCGTTTTTGTTGGCATAATCCATGAGTTCCAGTGTACGCACACGGGCCTGGCAATTCTCAAATGTGACATCGTAGTTGGCGGGATCCTGTCCGATATCTGCAAAATGCCGGTTGACGGTATCGGTGATGTTGATTTCGCCGAAGGTTACGCCCAGCGCTTCGCAAAGGATCTCCGCATTGGAGCGGGTGCGTTTGGTCGTACCGAAGCAGGGCATGGTCAGCGCCACAATGTCTTTGGGATCCCGTCCCAGCACCTTGCAGGCGCGCACCGCCACCAGCAGTGCCAGGCAGCTGTCCAGGCCGCCGGAGATGCCCAGAACGGCACAGCGCGCGTGCGTATGCTCCATACGCTTGGCCAGTCCCTCCGCCTGAATGCGCAGGATCAGCTCGCAGCGCTCCGCGCGGGCGGCAGCATCCTGCGGAACAAAGGGGGTGGGGGAGACCTGTCTTGCCAGGCAAAGTGTCGCCGGCATCAGTTCAAACTCCACTGTGGTATATCCCAGGGTCTGCGGAACAAACGATGTGTTGCGCTGACGCTCCTGTACCATCCGGCCCAGATCCAGTTCGGTGATTGCCTCTTCACCTGAAAAGGGAACTGTCCGGGCAAGGATTGCCCCGTTTTCGGCAATCAGATTGTGCCCGGCAAAGGTCATGTCGGTGGTGCTTTCTCCATGGCCCGCATCCGCATACAGATACGCGCACAGCAAACGTCCGCTTTGCCCGGCAACCAGCTGCTCACGATAAGCGGCCTTTCCGATCGTTTCATCACTGGCGGAAAGATTGGCGATGACCGTGGCCCCTGCCAGTGCATGGGCACAGCTGGGAGGAACAGGTGCCCAAAGGTCCTCGCACACCTCCACGCCCAGAACAAAATCCGGCATCTGTTTGCAGGCAAACAGCAGCTGCGTACCAATCAGCGTCTCCTGGCCGGCGTATTCGATGCACTCGGCTTCCCGCATGCCAGACACAAAATGGCGCTGCTCATAAAACTCGCTGTAATTGGGCAGATACGTCTTGGGGACAAGCCCCAGCAGCTCGCCACCGCATACCACGGCCGCGCAGTTGTAGAGCTTTCCGTTGTGGCGTACCGGCACACCGACCACAGTCACCAGATTCAGGCCTTTGCTGGCCTGCAGAATCTCCGTCAGGCCCGTTTCTGCGCCACGCAGCAGAGGTGCCTGCAGAAAAAGATCACTGCAGGTATATCCCGTCAGGCTCAGTTCCGGCAGGCAGAGAAGCTGCACGTTTTCCGCCGCAAACGCCTGCATCGCTTCTATAATCTGCTCCACATTATAAGCACAATCTGCCACGCGCAGCGCCGGGCTGACAGCAGCCGCGCGGATGAAGCCGTTCTCAAATGCGGAAAAGCTGTATTTCATAGCTTACCTTCCTTTTTTACAAATTCTAAGGGTATCATAGCACAGCAAGTTCATCGCCGCAAGGCCGGCGACATTTTGTAAGATATATTTGACATATTGTAATGTGCGTGTTATACTGCAAGTACAGAATGTCGACATCTGAAACCAGGGAGGCACGAATGGCAAAGAATCTGAAGCTCAAAGCAGCGCGTGCTGAAAAAGACATGACGCAGGGAGCGTTGGCCGAGGCGGTAGGCGTTTCCCGCCAGACCATCAACGCGATTGAAAAAGGGGAGTACAACCCGACCATCAATCTGTGCAAGAGCATCTGTAAAGCACTGGGTAAGACCCTGAACGACCTTTTCTGGGAGGACTGAATGATGAAACTGAACATCTTTTCCAAAAAGAACTTGCTGGACGAAATGCAGGAGCAGAAGCTCCTCAAGGTGGAGAGCCGCAGTTTCTGGCTTATGTGGTGGAGCCTTTTGATTGCCATGCTGGTTCAGAGAATTTTGGGGGCCACTGCCAAAGAACTGGCCGGCGAATGGATCGTATTTATGATCGCCTGCCTGTACTCATTGGTGGAATGCCTGCGCAACGGCATCTGGGATCGACATTTCCGGGCGACTCTTGGTGCCAACCTTTTGGGATCCCTTGTTGCCGGCGCAGCCGTTTTTCTTTTGAGCCTCGCACAGCGCGGCTACTGGCCGGGCGCACTGTTTGCGGGAGCATTTACGTTCATTCTCTGCCTGACTGTTTTGCAGGCCATTACCGCCGTATACAAAAAACGCCATGCACAGCTTGAGCACACCGAGGAGGATGACCATGAAGGTTCCGACGCAGACCAATAAGAAAGAACTGACCGTTTTTCTTCTCGTCGCCTTTGGGGTACCCTATTTGATGGGTATTCCGCTGGCCATCGCCCAGCGTGCAGGCCTTAACACCAGCTGCTTTGCCAATGCCCAGATGATGTACCCCGCAGCGGGAGTCATGGTGGCTTACCTTGTGGCAAAGCGCCGGGAACTGCCCGTGCGTTTCTTTGTACTGCATCTTTTGGCCACCGTTCTCTGTGTGGGAGCGAGCCTTTTGTCGGTTTTGTATCCTTCCGATACACTGTGGCTTCTCTTCATCAATATTGTCATGGTGGGAGGCGCCCTTCTGGCCTGGATTCTTCTTCTGTCCGACAAAAAAGAGAGGCGCGCCGCCTACGGACTGCGGTGGCGCGGAAAGGGCCGGTTTGCCCTGGGCGTCTGTGCTTTGTTTCTGTTGCTCAAAACCGTCATTGTCTTTGTTGCCGTGGCTCTGGAAGGTGCCACAGCCTGGAATGACTATCTTGCTTACTGGGCAAGCTTTGTTCCCTGGATGTACGCTCTTCTCCTGATCCCAAACTTTTTCCTGTCCTTCTTGCCGTTCCTGGGGGAAGAATACGGCTGGCGGTACTATCTGACGCCTGTGCTCCAGGAACGCTTTGGCAAAAGGCGCGGTGTACTGCTGCTGGGCGTTCTGTGGGGATTGTGGCATCTGCCCCTGAACCTCTTTTTCTATAGTCCCCAGACCTCTCTGCAAAGCCTTATTATACAAATTGTCACATGCATTACGGCGGGCATTTTCTTTACCTTTGCCTATGAACTCTGCGACCGCAATATCTGGGTTCCCGTCCTTCTCCATTACCTCAACAACAATATGATCCTTGTGTGGTACGGATCCGCTGAGATCAGCAACCAGGTGTATTCCTGGTCCGGGATTGCTCTTACCGCCGTGTTGTACAGCATCGTTTTTCTACCGTTTCTTGCCAGCAAAACATTCCGGAAAAAGCCTGTTGCCTGATTCATAGTTTCCAAACAAGAAGGTCCCTTTACCACACTCGGGTAAAGGGACCTTCTTCATATTTCAGGATATTTCGAATGCTTTGCGCAGTGCTTCCAGGGCGGCATCCTCGTCCTGCTGACGGATCAGCAGCGAGATGTCCAGATCGCTGGTGGTGATCAGAACAATCTCAATTCCGGCGCCGGCCAGTGCCGAAAGTGCACGGGCCGCCACACCGCAGCTGGTGACCATTTCCTCTCCAAACAGATTGATCTTGCTGTAACCGCCCGATACCAGCGGCGGGTGCTGTTTGGCGGCAGCGGGCAATGCCTTCATCACCGCTGCAAAGTTATCGTAGCTGGTGGTGAAGCTGAAATCCACCGCCGTACCGCGCGGTGCACTCTGACAGATCATATCCACCACAATACCGGCTTTTGCAAAGACATCCAAATGCTCTGCAAGGCTTTGTGCGCTGTACTGCGCGCCCGGGAAAGTTGTGAGCAGGATATTCTGCTCACTGCTGATCTTGCTGACGCCATACATAACTAGATACACCCTTTCTTTTCTTTATTCGTCCAAAGCAAGGAACTGTTCATCAATGGAACTGCGCAGCGTTTCTTCGATCTGCGCCCGGGTCAGTGTAAACAAGCCATGGGACGCTCCCAGTTCATCGGTATAATCGCTGTAGGGATAAACGCGGATATTCTGATATCCGTCCTCATACTGAGTGACCACGCCGTGCAGTTTCGGATTCAGCATCTCGATACTGACGGAACCATCCGGCTGGGTAGTTTTCTGGAATGTAATATCGAGGATTGCACCGACCATGTTATCCGGCTGGGACTGCGCATTGATAAAGTTTCCCAGACTGTATGCCACAAAGGTCTGGTTTCCATTGGCTCCCGTCAGCCACTGGGCATTCTGGGTCACATGCGGGTGGGTGCCAATAATCAGGTCTACGCCCTGGTCTGCGAGCCACTGGGCCGTTTCTGTCTGAAAGTCCGTCATTTCGTGGCTGCCTTCGACACCCCAGTGGCAGCTTACCACCAGCACATCACACTTGGGACGCATGTCCGCGATCTGCTTAGCGATCGTTTCCCGGTCATCCAGATAGACGACCCCGTAGTTGGATTCACTGGGGGTGGGCAGTCCATTGGTGTACTCCGTGTAGGAGAGATACCCGAACGTGATGCCATTGACGGTCTGGTACACATAGTCGTCGTACGTGTCCAGATTATAAAAGCCCATATAGGCCACATCATCGGGCAGGGATGCCCAATGCTCCAGCGAAGCCGCAATCCCTTCAGCGCCCTTGTCATAGCTGTGGTTGTTGGACATGCTGAATACGCGGAACCCGATATCATACAGCGCATCGGTAATATCACCCGGCGTGGAGAACAGGGGATAGCCGCTCGGCTCAAAAGCATCATTGACCAGCGTTTCCTGGTTGAGCCAGTTCACATCAAACTGGGTATAGAAATCCCGCATCGGCTCATAGGCTTCGCTGAAATCATAATGGCCATCCTGCCCGCGCGCTTTGGCCTGCAGAAAAATGCCGTCGTGAATCAGATCGTCGCCTGTGGCGGAAAAGCGCACCGTCTCCACAGTGGGCGTTGGCTCCGGGGTGGGTTCAGGCGTCGGCTCGGGAGTAGGTGCCGGGCTCGCTGTCGGAGCCGGCAGTACCGTGGCCGCAAAAGCCGTTACCGTGGATTGCAGCGGCTGCTGAAACAGGGAACCCAGCAGGACGGCGCCCACGCCCAACGCAATGACGACACAGGCAGCGATTTCATTGCTTCTCAAACGCATGGCAGTTTACCGCGCAAAAGATCCGTCATGGTATAATACCCGGGTTTCCGGCCCGCCAGATACAGCGCCGCCTGGATGGCGCCATCGGCAAACACGCCCCGGCTTCCCGCACTGTGCTGCAGCGTCAGCACCTCGTCCGGGCCGCAGAAAAGAACTTCATGCTCACCCACGATGCCGCCGCCACGGACCGAACTGATGCCCAGTTCTTTGGCATCCCGTTTCCTGCGCACCTGCGAACGGTCAAACACATACTCGTATTTTCCGCCCGCTTCAGCATTGATGGCATCCGCAATCATCAAGGCGGTCCCGCTGGGAGCGTCCAGCTTGTTGTGGTGGTGCTTCTCCACGATTTCGATGTCAAACTCTCCGCCCAGTACCTGCGTTGCCTGGCGCGCCAGTTCAATCAGCACGTTGACGCCCAACGACATATTGGCACTGCGGAAAATGGGCGTCCTGGCGCTGGCTGCTTCCAGGGCCGCCTCATCCTCCTTGGAAAGGCCCGTGGAACAAATGACACAGGGCACAGAGTGGGCGGCACCATATTGCGCTGCAGCAACAGCACCGGCAGGCGAGGAGAAATCAATGATCACGCCCTGGCAGGGCAGTTGGGAAAAGTCGGTATATACAGGAATATCACCCACCATGCCGGCTTGGCGGTCAATACCCGCCACCACACGGCAATCTGTACGGGCGGCAATTTTTTCGACCAGCGTCCTGCCCATGCGGCCGTAAATGCCCTGGATTACAATGTCCGTCATAGATTCTCATCCTTTCTTCCAAACAAAACCGGCCCGCAGGTTCTGCTGCGGACCGGCTGCCATTATTTCAGCAATCCGAAGTCCCGCATAGCCGTTTCCAGACGTTCCTGCACAGCGGCCGAGGGCTCCACCAGCGGCAGGCGGCAGGGGCCTGCCTGCCAGCCAAGACGGTTCATGGCCCACTTGACGGGGATCGGGTTCACATCGGCGAAAAGCGCTTTGCACAGCGGCAAAGCCTTGAGCTGCATGGCCAGACTGCCAGCCGTATCCCCGGCCAGCCATTTGGCGCACAGATCGTGGGTATACTGCGGTGCCACATTGGACAACACACTGATAACGCCCTTGCCGCCGAGTGCCAGCAGCGGGACAATCTGGTCATCGTTGCCGGAATAGATGTTGAGGTTTTCCCCGCACAGCTCCGCCACTTCGGCCACCTGGGAAATGTTGCCGCTTGCCTCTTTCACAGCATTGATGTTGGGCAGTTTGGCCAGTTCCGCCAGCGTGGAAGGCAGCAGATTGCAACCGGTGCGGCTGGGGACATTATACAGAATGCAGGGCAGATCCACCGCCTGGGCGATGGCCGTATAATGGGCCAGAAGACCTGCCTGGCTGGTCTTGTTGTAATACGGCGTAACCAGCAGCAGCGCATCCGCACCATCCTTTTCAGCCTGTTGGGAGAGCTGAATGGCATACCGGGTATCGTTGGAGCCCGTGCCGGCAATGACGGGGACACGCCCCGCCACCTTTTTGACGGTATAACGGATACACTCGGTGTGCTCTTCGTGATCCAGAGCCGGAGATTCACCGGTGGTACCGCAAATCACGATGGCATCGGTGTGGTGGGCGATCTGATCTTCGATCACCTGGCCCAGTTCTTCATAGTTTACGCTGCCGTCGGCATGCATGGGCGTAATGATGGCCACGGCGGCCCCGGTAAAAACGGGCTTTTTCATGGAATTCGCTCCTTATCAATCAAAGTAGCCCTTCGCCGCCAGCAGTTCGGCCAGCAGCACGCCGCCGCCGGCCGCGCCGCGCAGCGTATTGTGGGAAAGGCAGACAAACTTGTAATCGTACTGATTGTCCGGGCGCAGACGACCGATGCTGATGGCCATGCCGTTTTCCAGCATGCGGTCCAGCTTGGGCTGGGGACGATCGTTTTCCTCAAAATAATGCAGGAACTGTTTGGGTGCACTGGGAAGGTGGAGGTCCTGTGCCGGGCCGTGGAACTCCTTCCAGGCCTTCAGGATCTCTTCCTGGGTGGGCTTGTTGGCAAACCGCACAAACACGGCGCCCATGTGGCCGTCAGACACCGGCACACGCAGGCACTGAGCCGTAAAGCGGGGAGAGTCTGCGGAGACAATACGGTCTCCCTCGATCTTGCCCCACAGCTTCAGGGGTTCCTGTTCGCTCTTCTCTTCCTCGCCGCCGATGTAGGGGATCACATTGTCCAGAATGTCGGGGAAGGTTTCAAACGTCTTGCCGGCACCGGAGATCGCCTGGTAGGTGCAGACCAGCACGTCGGTGATGCCGTAGCCGCGCAGCGGATGCAGTGCAGGGACGTAGCTCTGCAGGCTGCAGTTGGACTTGACCGCGATAAAGCCGCGCTTGGTGCCCAGACGCTTGCGCTGTGCCGGAATGATCTCAATGTGCTCCGCGTTAATCTCGGGCACCACCATCGGGACATCCGGGGTGAAGCGATGAGCGCTGTTGTTGGAAACCACCGGGCACTCCGCCTTTGCGTAGGCTTCCTCCAGCGCTTTAATCTCCTCTTTTTTCATGTTGACCGCGCAGAATACGAAATCCACCTGAGAAGCCACTTCCTCCACATGGGAAGCATCCAGGACCACCAGCTTCTTGGCATTTTCCGGCATCGGCGTCTGCATCAGCCAGCGGCCGCCCACCGCCTCCTCGTAGGTTTTGCCGGCACTGCGCGCGCTGGCCGCAACCGCTTTCAGATGGAACCAGGGGTGATTTTCCAGCAGCGTCACAAACCGCTGACCGACCATGCCGGTGGCGCCGATGACGCCCACATTGTACTGTTTCATAGTAACCAGGACCTTCCTTTCGCGTATACCCATCCTATTTCTATGCAGCAACATTCACCATCGTGAATAATTTGCACAGATAACAAAAAAACCGGCTTGAAAACCGGCACAAAATGCAATATAATATCATATTGCATATACACAGCGCAACACATCCGATGGATGTGACAGTCCCGCTCCTGTTCGGAAACGAGCCCAGGTCGATACGTGCCGCGTACCGCCTTCGGCGAAGAACCCTTTCGCCGTTCCATGCTCTGGCGGAGCTTGCGGAACAGGGTACTGATGAACTTCGCGCCTCTGTGTTTTTGTTTATTATAGTATGCTCCCTCTTGATTGTCAACGTAAAAAGGAAGAAAACCAATGCTGAAAAAAGATTTTTGGTATGACCTGCCCAAAGAGCTGATTGCCCAGGAGCCGGCCAATCCCCGCGACGCTGCCCGTCTGATGGTTCTGAACCGCAAGAACGATACAATTGAACATGCCATTTTCCACGATCTGCCCAAGTATCTGGACAAAGGCGATCTGCTGGTCGTGAACAACTCCAAGGTACTGCCCGCCCGTCTTCTGGGCACCAAGGTTCCCACTGGCGCCGTCTGCGAGCTTTTGCTGCTCCGCCAGGTGAAAGGGGACACCTGGGAATGCCTGGCCCGGCCCGGCAAGCGCATGCAGAAAGGTACCCATGTCACCTTTGGCGATGGTTCTCTGACCGCCGTGGTGGATGAGACAATGCCGGACGGCAACAAATTCGTGACGTTCACCTACGACACCGAAACGCTGTACGAAAAGCTGGACGAATTCGGCAAAATGCCTCTGCCGCCCTACATCACCAAGCAGCTGGAAGACCAAAGCCAGTACCAGACGGTGTACGCCAAGGAGCTGGGCAGTGCCGCTGCCCCCACAGCCGGTCTGCATTTCACGCCGGAGCTGCTGGATACTGTACGTGCCCATGGCGTCAACATTGCGGAAGTAACGCTGCACGTCGGTCTGGGCACCTTCCGTCCGGTCAACGAGGATGAAATCGAAGACCATCAGATGCACAGTGAGTGGTACTCTGTCAGCGAGGAGACGGCCAATGCCATCAATGCCACCCGCGCTGCGGGCCATCGCGTTATCGCTGTGGGCACTACCAGCTGCCGCACGCTGGAAGCCGTCTGGGCCAAATACGGGAAAATCGTTCCCTGCAGTGGCAACACTGATATTTTCATTTATCCCGGAATCGACCTGCATGCCATCGACGGCATGATTACCAACTTCCACCTACCGGAAAGCACCCTGATCATGCTGATCTCGGCTTTTTACGGCTATGAGAAGACCATGGCAGCTTATAAGGTGGCCGTCGAACAGAAATATCGCTTTTTCAGCTTCGGCGACGCCATGCTGATCCTGTAAAACCCACGTCCGGGTGTTGACTTCCCGGCTCACTTCCTCTATAATATGGCAAGAAAAGGCGGTGCGGGGTTTGCCCCTTGCACCGCCGCTTTTTTGGAACTGACTATTTTGGATACGGAGAGAATGATTCATGCCTTACCGCCTCATCAAACAGGAAGGTGCCGCGCGCCGCGGTGAATTCGTCACCGTGCACGGCACCGTACAGACCCCCGCATTTCAAAACGTTGCCACCGCCGCCGCCATCAAGGGCGGTCTCTCGGCGCTGGACCTGAAGGACATCCGTGCGCAGGTCATGCTCTGCAACACCTACCATCTTCACCTTCGCCCCGGCGATCAGGTGTTAGCGGATCTGGGCGGCCTGCACAAATTCACCCGCTGGGATGGTCCCATCCTCACCGACAGCGGCGGATTCCAGGTTTTCAGCCTGGCCAAACTGCGCCAGATCACCGAAGAGGGGGTCACCTTCAATTCCCACCTGGACGGCCATCGCATCTTCATGGGACCGGAACAGAGTATGCAGATTCAGGCCAACCTGGGTTCCACCATCGCCATGGCTTTTGACGAATGTGTCGAGAACCCCGCCACCTATGAGTACGCCAAAAACAGTTGTGCCCGCACAGCCCGCTGGCTGCTGCGCTGCAAGGCTGAGATGGCTCGCCTCAAGCATGAGGGAAAAGCCGTCAATCCGGATCAGCTGCTGTTCGGCATCAATCAGGGCTGCACTTTTGCCGATCTGCGCATCGAGCACATGAAGCAGATTGCCGAGTATGATCTGGACGGTTATGCCATCGGCGGCCTGGCCGTAGGGGAGCCCGCCGAAGTCATGTACGATATCATTTCCGCCGTGGAGCCGTATGCCCCCAAGGACAAGATCCGGTATCTGATGGGGGTGGGCACCCCCGGAAACATCATCGAGGGCGTCTACCGCGGCGTCGACCTGTTCGACTGCGTCATGCCCAGCCGCAACGCGCGGCACGGTCATCTGTTCACCTGGGATGGTATCATCAATATCAAGAATCTCAAATACGAGCGCGATGAATCGCCCATCGATCCCCATTGCGACTGCCCTGTATGCCGCAATTTCTCCCGTGCCTATATCCGTCATCTGCAAAAGGCTGACGAGATGCTGGGAATGCGCCTGGCTGTCATGCACAATCTGTATTTCTATAACCATCTGATGGAACGCATCCGGGAAGCGCTGGACAACGGTACCTTCCAGCAATTCCATGATACCTACGTTCACCGCCTGGATACCCGTATCTGAGCAGAATTTTGTACAAACCCTTGCGCTGTGCCTGTAAATTCGATATAATAGAAGAAATACGTTACTTTTAAGGAGAGTACCCGTTATGATCCAGTTTTTGTCTCAGCAAGCCTCTACCGGCGATATGCTCGTCACCCTTCTGCCGATGGTCCTGATCCTCGTTTTCATGTTCCTGATTATCTACGTGCCGCAGAAGCGTCAGGACAAAAAAGATACCGCCATGCGCAATTCCATTGAGATCGGCGACAAGGTCACCACGATCGGTGGCATCGTCGGTATTGTATTTGCTATCAGCGAGAAGGACGATACGCTGGTTGTCGAGACCGGCAGCGATCGGACCAAGATCCGCTTCCGTCGTTCTGCCATCTCTTCCGTTGAGAAACTGGATGTGACCGGCGACTCCAAGAACACCCCTGCGAAAAAGTAAGACGACATACCCAGACGCCCCCTTGCATAGTGTTTACTGTGCAAGGGGGCGTTTTCTATGTTTCATAAAAAAAATACTGCTTCTACCCGAAGGAATATCCGCGTGCGGAACCGCAATCAATCCTTCCGCCATCCCGCAGACCGGCTGCTCGGTGCCGCCGTATTTTCTTTTCTGGGCGGAATAGCTGTCATTTTGCTGGCGATGTGCATTTTTTCTTTACTGCTGGCTCATGCGCCTGTTCCACTCACCCTGGTGCGTCCGTTTGCCTGCGCAGCGGCGGCTCTGGGAGTCGCTTTTTCCGGCTTGCTGTTTGCCAAAAAAGTGGGGCAGCGGTTTCTTCTTTGTGGGTTGGTCTGTGGTCTTTTCTATGCCATGTGCCAGCTTCTCGCGGCCTATCTGCTGCAAGGAAATGCTTTCCTGCAAAACGGCAGTTTCCTGTTAAGCGTGGTCGTACTGATGAGCGGGTTGTTCGGCGGCGCCTTTGCCGCGGCACGGGCGGTGCGATAATGCGCGCCCCCGCGTATCGTTCCTCTTCCGGAAAAACGGAAAGGGGAGGTATCTGTTTACCGTCCACTCGTCCGCATCCCAGGCCTGCGAAACGAATTTCCGTCGCCGGCTTTCCTGTTGCATTTGGTCTGACTTTTCTGGCCGGTTATTTCCCGGGAGTACTCTATGGAAGGATCGGGGCCGGTCCCATTGGCACGCAACTGGCTGAATATTACACAGACCCACTGCATTTTTCCGTCTGGTCGGATACCTTCCTCAACCAAATAGCAGCCGCTTTTCTGCAGCTGCTATTCCTTACATTTTGTGCCTTTTCTGTTTTCGGGGCAGCATTTCTCGTGCTTTTCTTTCTCGCCAAAGGCGCTTTTCTGGGCCTCTGCGCCGTCAGTACGCTCACTTTGGGCGGCGGCACCGCACTGGTGCTGTATTGGTTCTGCGTCTGTCTGCCCAACCTTTTGATGCTTTTTCTTTATTTGTGGCTCAGCGGCTATGCCGTCCAACTCAGTCATCATCTGTTCCAAAGTGTATTCGGACGCGGTGCGCCGCGCGGCCAGCTGGAAGCATCAAGAAGACGCTTCCTTGTGCGCTGTGGCGTCGCTCTGCTCATTTCCGGTCTTTTCAGCCTTCTCTGCAGTGGATTCGTTTCCGGCATCGTCCGGCTCACCACCGCGTGATTTTGGCTCAACGAATTGCCGGCGGGCGAGGGGAGAGGCCTGCACTGCATCCCGCAGCTGTTGCTGATTGATGTGGGTATAGATTTGTGTGGTGGACACATTCTCGTGGCCCAGGATTTCTTTGAGTGCCAGCATATCCACGCCGCCCTGATACATGAGCGTAGCAGCAGTATGGCGTAGTTTATGCGGTGAAAAGCCTCGTCCGCTCAGTCCTGCACTTTGCAGGCACCGCGCCACGATCTGTTCCACCCGCCGAGCAGTCAGCCGTTTGCCGGTTCGCTTGGACACGAAAAGAGCGTCCTTGTCCACGAGGTTGGATAAGGCACCGCGCGCCTTGATATAATGGTCCAGCGCCTGCCGGCAGGCATCGTTCAGATAGACCAGCCGCTCTTTACCGCCTTTTCCGGTGATACGGATCGTTTCATCACGAAAATCGCCCAGATTGATGCCGATCAATTCTGCCAACCGCATACCACAGTTCAGGAACAACGTGATGATGCAGAAATCCCGCTCATAGAAATCACTTTGTATATTATTTAACAATTCGATACTTTCTGATTCCGTCAGATATTTGGGGAGCGTTTTCTTGGGTGCCCCCAGGCTCACGTTTTCCGTCGGATCCTGCGTGATTTTGTTCACCTGCGTACACATATACCCAAAGAATCCCTTTAAGGCGCTGAGCTTTCGCGCACGCGCCTTGGGCCCGTTGCTGGCGCTCCTGGCGCAATCCAGATAGCCAAAAATGTCGCGCTTTCCAATGGAAGCGATATCTCTGGAACTAATCTGCGTCAGGTCAATCGTATCCGGCTTGGCTGTGGCGTCTGCGCGTCCCCATTGTACCATCATATAGCGAAAAAAGCCCCGCAAATCGAGATAATACCCGTTGACTGTCCGGGGCGAACGCAATTTCACAAAATCCAGATAGTGTAGATATTCAATTACATCATCCGGGATATCCAGATAGGGCGCATGACGTCCCGGATGCGCAACATCAATATAGCTGCTCATGTGCAAACTCCTCAGAGGGCCGTTTTCCAACCCCATAGATCCGGGGTTGGAAAACGGCTTTCATTATATTGTATTGTATCATAGCGCCTTATTGCACGTCAATTTCACGGTTTTATAAAGATTGCAAGCATAAAGCGCATATACGCTCCGTAATAATTTTGAATACTCGTGAGAATTCATGCAGCGTGCATTATCAACCGCCGCCCTTAGTTTTCCACAGTCTTTTCTGGTCTTTCCACAAAGGCCCTTCACCCCTCCCTATATTTCGCTAAATTTACATTTAGCGAAATGCGGTATTTCGCTTTTAAGCCCACCCTCCCGCAGTTTGGCCATGTTTTTTCCGTGTGCTTCTACAGCTTTCGGCGTGCCGTTGCTTTTGTCAGACCTTTTTGAGCGCGATTTCTTCATTGTTTCAAGGTAACTGTAGTGCTCACGTTGCAAGCCCATCACCGCATTTGTCTCGATTGAAAAAATCGCCCACTTTGTCTTGTCTGCAAGAAGCAGTTTGCTCCATCTTTGTACCATTTTGACACTTATATTGTGCAAGCTGCACATATTATCGGATATATTTTTTTGCAGCTTGATCTTTTTGGATAATATTTTCACACATCATTCGGTAAAATTTTCCCTAAATAGTGTCAGGCGGGTCCGTTCGAAAAGCCCGCAATTCAAGCAAAAGGAGAAAAACTATGAGAAAAGCACTTGCATTGAGCATGGCGGCTGCAATGGCATTGAGCCTGGCCGCCTGCGGTGGCTCTACCAGTTCCACTGCAACCGATAGTACCTCTGCCGGCACTTCCGAGGCCGCATCCGAAACCTCTACTGCGGATGCGGGCACGGTTGCCAACAAGGACAAGCCCCTGGTATGGTTCAACCGTCAGCCTTCCAACAGCTCCACCGGCGAATTGGATATGGCGGCTCTTAGCTTCAACGACAACACCTATTATGTTGGTTTCGATGCCAACCAGGGTGCCGAACTGCAGGGCCAGATGGTCAAGGATTACATCGAGAAGAACATTGACACCATCGACCGCAATGGTGACGGCATTATCGGTTACGTCCTGGCCATCGGCGATATCGGCCACAATGACTCCATCGCCCGTACCCGCGGTGTCCGCGCCGCTCTGGGCACCGGCGTTGAGGCTGATGGCGCAATCAACAGTGAGCCCGTCGGCACCAATACCGATGGCTCTGCTACCGTCGTTCAGGATGGTTCCATCGAGGTCAACGGCAAGACGTATGTCATCCGTGAGCTGGCCTCCCAGGAAATGAAGAACTCCGCCGGTGCCACTTGGGATGCCGCCACTGCCGGCAACGCTATCGGCACCTGGTCTGCCACGTTCGGCGACGCCATCGATGTGGTGGTCTCCAACAACGACGGCATGGGCATGTCCATGTTCAACGCCTGGTCCAAGGCGAACAAAGTTCCCACCTTCGGTTATGACGCCAACGCTGACGCCGTTGCCGCCATCGCAGAAGGTTACGGCGGAACCATCAGCCAGCACGCTGACGTTCAGGCCTATCTGACCCTCCGCGTGATCCGCAACGCGCTGGATGGTGTTGATATCGATACCGGTATCGGCACTCCCGATGACGTTGGTAACGTCCTGAGCGACGATGTGTACGTGTACAACGCCGATGAGCGTTCCTACTACGCGCTGAATGTTGCTGTCACTTCCGAGAATTATCAGGACTTCACCGATTCCACCAAGGTTTATGCGCCCGTTTCCACCCAGCTCGACGCGACCGCGCATCCCACCAAGAGCGTATGGCTCGACATCTACAATGCTGCCGACAACTTCCTGAGCGCTACCTATCAGCCTCTGCTGCAGAACTATGACGACCTGCTGAACCTGAATGTTGAGTACATCGGCGGCGACGGCCAGACCGAGGCCAACATCACCAACCGCCTGAGCAACCCCAGCCAGTATGACGCTTTCGCCATCAATATGGTGAAGACCGATAACGCGGCTTCCTACACGGCTCTGCTCAGCCAGTGATCCTTGTACAATCCCTGAGGATTCATTCTTAAGCACTAATTGACACAGCCGCTATTAGGGAGAAGGAATTTCTCCATTTGGGAGAAGCTACTCTCCCTAATAGCGCTTTTTTATGAGAACAGGCAGTCTCCCCTCTTTCGGGTCCGGACTGTTAATTTGCAAAACGGGAGTAACGAGAATGGCAGAAGCGAAAGATGATATCGTCTTGTCAATTCGCGGTATGTGCAAGTCATTCGGCCGCAACCGAGTGCTTGACCATATCAATCTGGACGTAAAACGCGGTACTGTCATGGGGCTTATGGGCGAAAACGGTGCCGGCAAGTCCACAATGATGAAATGCCTTTTTGGCACCTACCAGAAAGACGAAGGCAAAATTTTCCTGAACGGCAAGGAAATCAGCTTTTCCGGCCCGAAAGACGCCCTCGAAAACGGTATCGCCATGGTCCACCAAGAGTTGAACCAGTGCCTGGAGCGCAGTGTGATCGACAACCTGTTCCTGGGCCGTTATCCGGTCAACTCCTTGGGCGTAGTTGACGAAGGACAAATGAAGCGTAAGGCAGCCGATTTGTTCCGCAAACTCGGCATGACCGTCAACCTGACCCAGCCGATGCGTAACATGTCGGTTTCGCAGCGGCAGATGTGTGAAATTGCCAAGGCAATTTCCTACGACGCGCAGGTAATCGTCTTGGATGAACCCACTTCTTCCCTGACGGTTCAGGAAGTCGAAAAATTGTTTGAAATGATGCGCATGCTCAAAGCTCAAGGCATTGCGTTGATTTACATTTCCCACAAGATGGATGAGATCTTCGAGATCTGCGATGAAGTTTCTGTGCTTCGCGACGGCAACCTCGTCATGACCAAGAGCACCAAAGATACCGACATGAACGAATTGATTTCCGCCATGGTCGGCCGTTCTCTGGAGAGCCGCTTTCCTCCTGTGGACAACACCCCCGGAGACACAATTCTCTCCATCCAGCACCTGTCCACCAAGTACGCCCCGCATCTTCAGGACATCACCTTTGACGTGCGGGAAGGCGAAATCTTCGGTCTGTACGGTCTGGTGGGTGCCGGCCGTACCGAATTGCTGGAAACCATTTTCGGTGTCCGCACCCGCGCAGCCGGTCGAGTGTATTTCCGGAACCGACTGATGAACTTCAGCAACGCGCATGAAGCCATCGAACATGGATTCGCCCTGATTACAGAGGAACGCAAGGCCAACGGCTTGTTCCTGAAGTGCGACCTGACCTTCAACACAACGATCGCCAACCTGAATCAGTACAAGTCCGGTGTTGCTCTTTCCAACCCCAAGATGGTCAAGGCAACCAACAAGGAAATCAAGATCATGCACACCAAGTGCATGGGACCGGATGACATGATCTCCAGCCTGTCCGGCGGCAACCAGCAGAAGGTTATCTTCGGCAAATGGCTTGAGCGCGAGCCGCAGGTTTTCATGATGGATGAGCCCACACGCGGCATCGATGTCGGCGCCAAGTATGAGATCTATGAACTGATCATCCAGATGGCCAAACAAGGCAAGACAATCATCGTTGTCTCCTCTGAGATGCCGGAGATTCTTGGCATCACCAACCGCATCGGTGTCATGTCCAATGGTCATCTTTCCGGTATCGTCAACACCAAGGACACCAACCAGGAAGAACTCCTGCGGCTGAGTGCGAAATACCTGTGAGTGGGGGATAAAAACAAATGGCAAACACATCAATTCTTACTGCGGAGCGGGAAGCCGAACTCCGCAAGCCGATCGATGAATACGTCGGCAAGATTCAGGCGCAAATCAACGATCTTCGTGCAGATGGCACCGATAAGGTCGTCAACCTTACGAACAACCTGGATAACCTCAAACGCGACCGCATCTATACGCCTGAGGAGAAGGCCCAGCGCGAAAGCAAGATGAAAGCCGAGCTGGATGCCGCCAAGGCGGTAGAGGCAAAAAACAAAGACCAGATATCCAAACTGATCGCTGATGCGGAAGCCTACCTGAAGGCGCATTACGACGCGGAATATTATCAGTACGTGGTCGCCAGCTGCAAGGAGGAGAAAGCTGCTGCACATCAGAAATACCAGGCAGCCGTTGCCAAACTCGAAAAAGAGCATCAGGCCACCGTGGCAAAGCTGACCGACCATCAGGAGATCAAGGACGAAAAATACGTCCACAAGAACCGGCTGTTTGACGCCAAAATGCAGCGTGACAAGGATCTGCAGGCTGTGAAGGACCGTCAGCATGCAGCATTCGATCACAAATACCACCTGATCGATATGCTCCGCATGTCCAAGTTTACCTTCGCCGAGTCCATGGCCCAGCGCTGGGAAAACTACAAGTACACCTTCAATCGCCGTGACTTCCTGCTGCGGAACGGTCTGTACCTGGCTATCATTGTCATCTTCATTGCCCTGTGCATTATCACCCCCATTGTCAAGAATGTCCAGCTGCTGACGGTCAACAATATCCTGAACATCCTGCAGCAGGCCTCGCCGCGTATGTTCCTGGCGCTCGGCGTTGCCGGCCTGATTTTGCTGGCCGGCACAGACCTGTCCATCGGCCGTATGGTGGGCATGGGCATGACAGCCGCTACGATTGTCATGCATCAGGGCATCAACACCGGCTCCGTCTTCGGTCATATCTTTGACTTCACCGGCCTTCCGGTTCTCGTCCGCGTTTTCCTGGCCTTGATTGTCTGCATCGTTCTGTGCACCATCTTCACAACGATTGCCGGTTTCTTTACGGCAAAGTTCAAGATGCACCCCTTTATCTCGACCATGGCCAACATGCTGGTCATCTTCGGTCTGGTCACCTATTCCACCAAGGGTGTGTCTTTCGGTGCCATTGAGACCACCATTCCCGGCATGATCATTCCCAAGCTGGGAGGCTTCCCCACCATCATTCTGTGGGCCATTGCCGCGGTCGTCATCGTCTGGTTCATCTGGAACAAGACAACCTTCGGCAAGAACCTGTTTGCTGTCGGCGGCAACCCCGAGGCCGCTGCCGTCTCCGGCATTTCGGTCTTCCGTGTTACGGTGGGCGCTTTTATTCTGGCCGGCATTCTGTATGGCTTCGGCTCCTGGCTTGAATGCATCCGCATGGTTGGTTCCGGTTCTGCCGCTTATGGACAGGGCTGGGAAATGGACGCCATCGCGGCCTGTGTCGTTGGCGGCGTATCCTTCACCGGCGGTATCGGTAAGATTTCCGGCGTTGTGGTCGGTGTCTTCATCTTCACCGCGCTGACCTACTCCCTGACCACCCTCGGTATTGATACCAACCTGCAGTTCGTCTTCTCCGGCATCATCATTCTGGTTGCCGTTATGCTCGACTGCCTGAAGTACGTCCAGAAGAAGTAATTCTTCTCTCGTTCTCTTCCCTTCTCCCTGCCGCATGGCTCCAGCCCTGCGGCAGGGCTTTTTTTATTTCACATAAACGCGAAAAGACTGTCGTCCCGGTACAATACCGGAGCGGCAGTCTTTACATGTTTTATCTGTTAATCGACTGTGCCATCCTGTGGTAGGTATGACGCTCTCCACGGATGGCGATGGAATATGCCAGGATGTTTTGGGGCAATGCCATCCCCGGTACACCGGTATCCCCAATATGGTGGATATCCGCCCCCGCCATTTTACACATAAGCGCAATCTGACGAATCGTTGCCACGTCCGCACCTTCCTGAGAAGTGCCGATCGCCGTCATCGCCAGCTTGCCGCGGGCATGTACCGCTTCAATCAGGCGGTGCGCATACTCCATGGTGATTCCGGGCACCGTGCCGGGCGCCGGCAGAAGAATGATATCCGCGCCAGCATCCAGAAAGGCCTGCGCGTCCTGCTCAGTCATGATATGTTCTCCGCCCTCTCCGGCGACACCGGAAGCATGCATTTTTCCTGCCGCCAGCATCACGCGGTCGCCGACCGCAGCAGAAATTTCCCTGAGTGCTTTTTCAATGGCTTCATTGCTGACGCCGTTGCCGGGATTTCCCGTCAGAACGATCAGATCCACTCCCATGTCGGCGGCAATCTTGGCATTCTCGGGAGTCGCCAAGCGACCTTCCTTCATCTCCCACAGAGTTCCTGCGTTATCTTTCGCCAATTCGTCGTTGGTAGGCTCCAAATTGATTCCCACCAGACGGCCGGTCAGCCGTTTGATCTCACGGACTGTCTCCATGGCAGGAACCTTCGGGAGCGCCTGTATCACAGGCTGCCGAACATCAAACATATTCAGCAGCACGATATCGGCACTCAAAGAGGCGGCGTATTCCGCATTAGTTACATCCACCAAAAGGGGCGGCGTAATTCCAATGGTCTCACATGCCAGGATGCGCCCCTCGCTGCCGGCAATGGCCTGCAAAAGCTCCGCTTTTCCGTAGCGGGATGCTTCCCCGGGCGTGCAGTCCAGCAGACGCTTCACGCTCATTCGTCGTCCTCCTCCTGGATCCGGCCAATGCCCTTGCGGTAAAACGGCTCGCTGCCCCGCATCCCCTGCTGCCCCAGCGGAGAGACCGAGGTGGTGATTGTCAGATCCATCCGCGGCGTACGGCCAGTCAGATAGGGGCGCGCTGCCTGGGCCACCGTTGCAAAGAGTTTCTCATCCTTGGGGCCGTCCAGAACCAGCAGATAACATTTGCGGGTTTCATTCACGATCATGATCTGCAGATAAGCCGATCCCACACCGGGAGCCTGTGCCAGCACATCGCAGATCGGGTTCAGCAGTTCGTCCGCCAAAACAGTGGGTTCCACGATCGTCACCTTGTCACCGGGATGAATGGTAGCCGCCTCGCGGGCCTTGGCCATGGCGTCTTTCTGCTTTTTGACAGAAAGAATCAGCGGCGATTCCAGGCGCAGACCATTCTCACCCGGGTTCACGATCAGGCCCGATGCCTCCTGATTCTTTTGCAGCATATTGGCAAAATCATCAAAGCGGATCATGATGATCTGACGGCTTTGTGTGGTTTTCTTCTGCCACTCATGTACCGCGTCCCAGTCGCTGAAAGCCAGATAATAGGGCTTTCCTTCCTTGCTGTTCAACATCACCAGACTGATCCTGGTATTCTTGGGCAGCTGTACACGGCCGTCCGGTCCGGGTTTCGGAGCCGGAGCCCCCTGCAAGTCAAAGATAGCCGGCGCCAGCAGCGGTGACTTTACCAATTCATTGAGAACGGCATTCAGGTTCTGCGGGCTGTTTTCATTTTTGAACGCCTCAATGGCCTTTTTGATTTCCGGATTGAAGGCCGGCGCCTTTTGCTCTGTAGTACGTTCAGGCATGTTCTTTCCTCATTTCAATTTGATCGTATTGATGGCTTCACGCAGATAGGATACGCCAACCAGTTTGAGCCCGGGGAATTGTGCCGGGTCAATCAGTTTCAGATTGTGCTTCGGAACAATGGCAGTGTCAAAGCCAACACGCCGGGCCTCCCGGAGTCTGGTTTCCAGGTGCGGCACACTGCGGATCTCTCCGCCAAGGCCCACTTCCCCTACGGCAAAGGTTTTCTCCCCGATGGGCAAATCCAGCAAACTGGAGGCCATCGCCATGCATACCGGCAGATCGCAGGCCGTTTCATCCAGCTTCAGGCCACCAACGATGTTGATATACACATCCTGGTTGGCAAAGGAATATCCCGCACGCTTTTCCAGAACCGCCAGCAGCAGATACATGCGGTTGTAGTCAAAACCGCTCGCCGTCCTGCGCGGGCTGGGGAAACTGGTCTTGGTGGCCAGTGCCTGGATTTCGCTCAGTACCGGTCGGGTGCCCTCCATCACACAGGCGACACAGGTTCCGCTGATTCCCAGCGGCCGGCCTTCCAGCATAACCTGCGAAGGATTTTCAATCTGCGCCAGACCGCGGCCTGTCATATCAAACATGCCGATCTCATTCGTGGAACCGTAGCGGTTTTTGACCGCCCGCAGCACCCGATAAGGCAATGTTTTGTCGCCCTCGAAATAGAGCACCGTGTCCACAATATGCTCCATGACCTTGGGACCGGCAATGGCACCGTCCTTATTGACATGGCCAACAATGAATGTGGGGATCTCCAGCGTTTTGGCCACATTCAGAAATCGTGCGGTGCTCTCCTTCACCTGGCTGACCGTTCCGGACGAAGACGCAATATCGGTACAGCGCATCGTCTGGATCGAGTCGATCACGACCAGGTCCGGCTTCATGGATTCGATCAGACCACAGATCTCGTCTACATCACTTTCTGCAACCAGAGAAATGTTTTCCTGGGGCACATCCAGCCGAACCGCTCGCAGCTTGATCTGCCGCACCGATTCCTCACCGGTCACATACAGCACGTTTTTGGTTTTGCTCACTTCGCCGCAAAGCTGCAGCAAAATGGTGGATTTGCCAATTCCCGGCTCGCCGCCGATGAGGATCACGCTGCCGATCACAATGCCGCCGCCCAGCACCCGATCCAATTCGCTGATGCCGGTAACAATCCGGCTCTTTTCCTCGGTGGTGCTGATGTTCTTCAGTTTCTGCGGTGTCAGGGTCGTCTGCCCGGGGACACGCGCCGGTGCATTTCCGCGGGAGGTTGCCGCCTTGGCCGGTTCCGCCACCACATCCTCGGTCATGGTATTCCACGCACCGCAGGAAGGGCATCGTCCCAGCCAGCGCGGGCTGGTCTCTCCGCACTGTGTGCAGACATAGATGGTTTTCAGTTTGTCTTTGGGCATGAGAGCCTCCTCGACTATAGACTTCTCTTATTATATCCCATTTTCCTACCCCGGGCAAGGGAATCCGCAGAGATGCCCGCATCTTTTACCAAAACAGGGTGCACCTGTGTCTACCACAGATGCACCCCGCTTTGGTTCGTTACAGCATTACCTTATGATATACCTTTTTACCCTTCTTGATGACGACGCCGTTGCGCAGCGCTTCTTCGCTTAACGTCATCTTGGGGTCGGTAGCCTTTTCGCCGTCCACGAGCACACCGCCCTGCTGCACCAGCTGGCGGGCTTCCCGGTTGGAGCCGCAAAGGCCGGCAGCCACCATGGCCGCCAGCAGGCCGACAGCCCCATCCTTGACAAGAGCAGCGTCCAGCACCGTGCTCGGCATGTTTTCCTGGTCGGCCGCACCGCTGAACAGGCCGCGTGCCGTCTGTTGCGCCTTTTCGGCCTCGGCTTCACCGTGCACCATCTTGGTCAGCTCGTAGGCAAGAATTTCCTTGGCCTGGTTGAGCTGTTCACCCTGCCAGTGATCCATTTCATCGATCTGCTCCAGCGGCAGGAAGGTCAGCATACGGATGCATTTGAGAACATCGGCATCGCCCACGTTCCGCCAGTACTGATAGAAATCAAAGGGGCTGGTCTTGTTGGGATCCAGCCAGACAGCGTTGCCCGCCGTCTTGCCCATCTTCTTGCCCTGGGAATCCGTCAGCAGGGTAATGGTCATGGCATAGGCATCCTTGTTCAGCTTGCGGCGGATCAGTTCGGTGCCGCCCAGCATGTTGCTCCACTGATCATCGCCGCCAAACTGCATGTTGCAGCCATAGTGCTGGAACATGTAGTAGAAGTCGTAGCTCTGCATGATCATGTAGTTGAATTCCAGGAAAGAGAGCCCGTTGACCATGCGCTGCTTGTAGCACTCTGCGCGGAGCATGTTGTTCACGCTGAAGCAGGCGCCCACTTCCCGCAGCAATTCCACATAGTTGAGGTTGAGCAGCCAGTCGGCATTGTTGAGCATCAGGGCCTTTCCATCGCCGAACTCCACAAACCGCTCCATCTGACGCTTGAAGCACTCCGCGTTATGGGCGATGTCTTCTTTCGTCAGCATCTTGCGCATATCACTGCGTCCGGAAGGATCGCCGATCATCGTCGTGCCGCCGCCAATCAGGGCAATGGGACGGTTACCGGCCATCTGCAGACGCTTCATCAGCGTCAGCGCCATGAAATGTCCGGCGGTGAGACTGTCTGCCGTGCAGTCAAAACCAATATAGAAAGTTGCCTTGCCGTTGTTGATGAGTTCCTTGATTTCCTCCTCATCGGTCACCTGCGCAATCAGACCGCGCGCTTTGAGTTCGTCATAAATCGTCATAAAAATCCTCCTGTTGACTGCGGCAAGGGCATAGAAAAAGCCCCCGCCAAATGGAAATTTGGCAGAGGGCGAAATTTCGCGGTACCACCTCTGTTTTGCCCACGCCTCACGGTCATGGGCCTTCGCGGGTGCAGCGGCCAAAGGGAGCCACGACACCCAAACGCTGTAACGTGCGCACACGGCACAGCCTACTTGCCATTTTCTGCGTTCAGCCTGCTGCTCCGGAAGGTATTCCCTGCGCCGCCTTCTGTCGGTTCCTTGCACCAACCGGAACTTCTCTGGGACAGACCTGCAGCGGGTACTTGTTTCCCTCATCGCATTTTACTTGTATACTGTAGCACACTACCCCGGGAAAGTCAAGGCAGCCTGCCGTCATCGGGATTTTTCAATCAGTTCCCGGGCATTGGCCAGGCTCAGATCCGTCACTTTGTCCCCGGAGATCATCCGCGCCAGCACCTGCACACGCCCTTCCAGATCCAGCGTATGAATTTCTGTGTAGGTGCGATTTTCCCGCACATTTTTCTGAATCAGCAGCTGGTTGTCGGCAAACGCGGCAACCTGTGGTGTATGGGTAATGCAAAGAACCTGCCGCCCCTGTGCGGTCTTGTGAAGCAGTTGTCCGATCCGCCCTGCGGCCAGACCGGAAACGCCTGTATCGATTTCATCGTAGATCACGGTGGGCAGCGCGTCCCGGTCCGCCAAAGCGCTCTTGAAAGCCAGCATGATGCGGGAAAGCTCGCCGCCCGACGCAATCTTGGCCAACGGCTTCGGATCTTCGCCCGGGTTGGTGGAAATCAGAAATTCTACCGTATCCTGTCCGTGGGAAGCCAGCGGTCCCCGTGTATGGCGCAGTGCGAACCGGATTCCCGGCATATTCAGGAATTCCAGCGCCGCCTTCATGTCCTTGTTCATCGCCGTAAAGCCCTTCAGACGGCTCTGCGTCAGCGCTTCCGCCGCCTCCTTGGCTTTTCCATACAGGGATTGCATCTGTGCTTTCAGCTCTGCAATCTTTTCTCCCGACGACTGGAAGGCCTCCAGCTCTTTTTCATCCTGTTCCCGGCGGGCAAGGATCTCCTCCACTTCCATGCCGAATTTCTGCTTCAGCCGATAAATGGTATCCAGACGGCTTTCAATCTGATCCAGCTCCGCCGGATCAAAATCATAGGCATCCAGCCGGTCGGCAAAATCCGTTGCCAGTTCCCGTGCGGTATAATACAGTTCCTGCAGGCGCTCCGCCAGCGGCATCAGTGTCTCATCCTGGCGTGCCGCATTCTGCACGCCGTCCACCGCGCCGCCCAGCAGGTCTGCAGCGCCCGGCTGTTCCCCGTCCTCATCTCCGGCCAGTGCCAGATGGGCCACGGTGATGCCCTGCAAAATGGACTGGGCATGGGTAATGACGTTTTTGCGTTCCTGCAGCGTCTTTTCTTCCCCGGGCTGCAGCGCCGCGGCATCAATGGCATCAATCTCCGAGGTCAAAGCATCCATGCGACGCTGTTTGTCCGCCTCATTGGCATTCAACGCATCCAGCTGCCGCTTCACCGCCACCAGTTCCCGATAGCACTGATAGTATTGGGTAAAAAGTGCCCGGTTCTGCGCGTACTGATCCAAAAGCCCCAGATGCAGGGCAGGATTCGTCAGACCCTGGCTGTCATGCTGCCCGTGGATTGCAAGGAGCCCTGCCGAAATATCCCGTACAACGCTGGCCGTTGCGGGCATCCCATTGATACGGCAGCTACCCTTTCCCTCTGCGTTGATCTCACGGTATAAAAGCAGATCCTCCGATGCCTCGTAGCCGCTTTTTTCCAGCTTCTGCTGCACCGACTGCGGGATGGATTCAAAAGTCGCCCAGATGCAGGCCTTTTGTGCACCGCTGCGGACCAAGTCCCGGGATGTACGGTTGCCTAAAATCGCATTGATGGAATCGATCAGAATGGATTTGCCGGCACCGGTCTCGCCCGTCAGCACATTGAGTCCGGGAGTAAATACAACTTCCGCCTTCTCAATGACAGCCACATTTTCTATTTTCAGGTTTGCCAGCATGGGCCAGCCCCTCCCCTGTCTCGCAGCGGCACCTTATCCGCGGCGCGTATATTGCTGCAGCGCCCGGCAGATTTCCGCTGCATCTTCTTCGGTACGCATCAGAATAAAAAATGTATCATCGCCGGAAAGCGTGCCAACCACGTTGTTCCACTGTTTGGCGTCGAATACCTCACAGGCAGCATTGGCCATGCCGGAAAAACACTTGACCAGCACCATGTGACCTGCGTAATCCACCTTGAGGACCGATTCCCGAAAAATCATCTCAAACCGGCTGGGAGAATGGGTCACCTTTCCGGAAGCCGCTGCCGGCATATACCGATAGCGTCCATCGGCATCGGCCACTTTGACCAGTTGTAAATCGCGGATATCGCGGGAAACCGTTGCCTGTGTCACATCAAAACCGGCTTCCCGCAAATGAGCCAGCAGATCTTCCTGCCGGTCGATGGGATGCTTTTCAATCAAATCCAGAATCGCCTGATGGCGCGCACTTTTCAAAGGAATCATCTCCTCATCAGCTTGTTTTCTATGGCGCAGAATTGTTCAGATTCTTCAAAGGTAATCAGCCGGAGCTTTTCCGGCGCGGCTGTAATCAAAATTTTCTGTCCCGGCAGAATCCTGTGCCGCGGACCACTGTCGGCGCAGGCCCAACAAACCTCGCGGTTTTCAGAATCCGCCACAATCTCCAGTCTGCGGGTGGCTGCAAACACCAGCGGTGCTGTATGCACATTGTGCGCACATACCGGCGTCAGCACCATCACATCCGCCATGCCATCCAGTACCGGACCTCCGGCAGAAAAAGAGTAAGCGGTGGAGCCTGTGGGGGTAGCCACAATCAGGCCATCGCTGCGATAACTGCTAACAAAGGCACCATCGCAATAGACGCGATAATCCATCGGGTGAAGCCGCGTCTGTCCGAACACTACCAGATCGTTGATAGCATGGGCGCACCAATTTGCCTGGGAGATCTCAGCCTCCAAAAGCCCCCGCTTGACAATTGTATAGGTTCCCTCTGCCAGCCGTCGGAATTTTTCCGGCATTTCGTCCACTTCACAGGTGGCAAGAAAACCCGTCCGGCCAAGGTTCACGCCCAGTACCGGTTTCTGATGGCGAACGCAAGCCTGGCCGCTGCGCAAAAGTGTACCGTCGCCGCCGATGGTCAGGACCACATCCGCCTGCTGATACGCCTGCTCCTCCGGAAGCGTCCGTATCTTCGGAAAAGAATCCGGCCGCTCCACTGCATCGGTCATCAAAACCGAAAGACCATACTTTTCCAACAGAACGGCAGCTTGTCTTGTTACCGCCAGCCCCTGATCTTTGGTTGCATTGGGAATCAGCAAGACCACCATCTGGGTCGTCCTTTCTGTCAATGTAAATTGGGTGCCTTGTCCAGTGCCGTGTGGGCAGCGCTGACCACTTCCGCGATTCTGCCTTCCGGCAGCGGCTGCGGCACCTCAGAATGCTGCACATACAGCAGGAATTCAATATTTCCTTCCGGGCCCTTGATCGGAGAAAAATCCAGTCCCGCCGCGGTGAAATGGTTGGCCACGGCATATTGCTGTGCCATCTCCAGCACTTCGCGGTGCGTGGCGGGATCGCGGACGACGCCCTTCTTACCTACTTTTTCCCGTCCAGCCTCGAACTGCGGTTTCACAAGGCAGACGCCCACCGCATCCGGCGTACAGATCTGGTCCGCCACCGGGAAAATATGCTTGAGAGAGATAAAAGAGACATCAACGCTGAAGAATGCAATCGGTTCTGTAAGGTCTTCCGGCTTTACATTGCGGATGTTGGTGCGTTCCATATTGACAACACGGGAATCGGTGCGCAGGCTCCAGGCAAGCTGCCCGTAGCCCACATCCACCGCATACACCTTGACCGCACCGTTTTGCAGCATGCAGTCGGTGAAACCACCGGTGGAAGCACCGATATCCATGCAGACTTTTCCGTCAGGCCGCATGGGAAACACCTGCATGGCCTTTTCCAGCTTCAGTCCGCCTCGGCTCACATAGCCGATATCATGCCCGCGCACTTCCACCTTGGCATCTTCCGCGATCATCTCACCGGCTTTGTCCACCTTTTGCTCGTTGACAAACACAATGCCCGACATGATCAGCGCCTTGGCCCGTTCTCGGCTCTGTACCAAGCCGTGCTGGCACAAATATTGATCCAGCCGGATCTTGCTCATACCTGAATCTCCTTTACGTTGCCCAGTACATCCGCAGCCAAAGCTGCAGCATCCAGTCCCTGATCCCGGCGCAGCTGCGGCACATTGGCGTGCAGCAGATGCGTATTGTCCACTGCATGCAACAGATAGCGGCCTTTCCAGCCAGCCTGCTGCAACGCAAAGCACAACTGCTCGCCGATGCTTCCCGTACGGACGGAATCTTCGGCGAAAAGGATCATATCGTAAGCGTTCAACGCCTCACAAAGGCCTTCCGGCAGCGGATACAGCCGTACCAGCTTAAAGCAGTCCGTGGGCACGCCTTTCTGCTGCAGCAAGTCGCAGGCTGCAATAATTTCTTCCGTCTGCGCACCGTAACTCACCAGTACCACCCTGGCACCATCCCGCGATTCGATTTTATCGAAGGTATTTCCACTGCACGGCAACGCTTCCAGGGCAGGCTTCTGCTCGCCCCGGGCATACCGGATGGCCCGGGGTCCCCGGGCTTCCGTGACCAGGTAGCGCAGCCAGTATTTCAGTTCCTCATAATTGGCCGGCGCATACAGCGGGATGCCAATCTGGCTGAAAAATGCCGTATCATAGATGCCCTGGTGGGTCTCGCCGTCTCCCGGCACCAGTCCCGCACGGTCCACCGCAAACAGCACATCCAGCTTCATCAGATTCACATCATGGATGATCTGGTCATAAGCGCGCTGGAAAAAGGTGGAGTAAATAGCCACAACGGGCAGCAACCCCTGACTGGCCAATCCCGCAGAAAAGCTGACGGCATGTTCCTCCGCCATGCCCACATCGAAAAAGCGGTCAGGATGGGCGTGTTTGAAGAAGTTCAGGCCCGTACCGTATTTCATGGCAGCCGTAATGGCGCACAGACGCGGCTCTTCCTTCCCCAGTTCTGCCAGTGTGGAGCCGAAAATCGTGGAGAAGGAATCCTTGGGGGAAAGTTCCGGATTGGTCAGGTGGTTCAGGTCAATGGAGGAAACCGAGTGGAACTCGCCCGGGTTTTCCTCCGCCTGTTTGAGACCCTTTCCCTTTTGGGTAACCACATGCAGGAAAATCGGGGCGAACTGCTCCCGCAAATTGGTCAGCAGCCGTTCCAGCATGACGACATCATGGCCATCTACCGGGCCAATATACTGAAATCCCATCTCTTCAAACATGGTAGAATGGTAAATGCCGCGGCGGACCAGCTGTTTTCCGCCCTGCAACGCCCGCACCAGCGTATCTCCCACCACCGGAATGCTGTCCAGCATGGTTTCCATCTGTGCCTTGGCGTGGAAATATTTGGGATCTGTGCGCAGCTTGGTCAGATAGTTGGCCATCTGCCCGACGTTCTTGGAGATGGACATCTTGTTGTCGTTGAGAATAACGATCAGATTGTTCAGCCGGCTGACGTTGTTCATGCCCTCATAGACCATGCCGCCGGTAAAGGCGCCATCGCCCACGATCACCACGACCTTGCCGGGTTCCTGTTTGATCTTTTTGGCCCGGGCGATGCCAATGGCTGTAGAAAGTGCCGCGCTGCCGTGCCCGGCCACGAAGGTATCACATTCGCTTTCCTTCGGATTGGGGAATCCGGAAATGCCTTCCTTCTGGCGCAGCGCCGCAAACCCCTGCCGGCGTCCCGTCAGCAATTTATGGGTGTAGCACTGATGCCCCACGTCAAACAGGATTTTATCCTGCGAAAGATCCAGCGCACGGTGCAGCGCAACCGTCAGTTCCACCACACCCAGGTTGGAGGAAAGGTGCCCTCCGGTGGAGGTAACACTTTGAATCAGAAACTGACGGATTTCTTCGCACAGCTGCGGCAGATCGTTGTCTGTCAAAAATTTCACATCGCCCGGCGCCTGAATACGCTCCAAAAGCGGATAATCCATTTTTCAGCACCTCGCAGTAGTTTTAACATTTATACCATAGGCATGGCGAACCCCAGCACAACACCCAGAACAGCGCCGGTCAGGACCTCAATGGGGGTATGTCCGACCATCTCCTTGAGTTTTTTCCCTCCCAGAAAAGGAAAGGAAGCCGCTCCCTGATCCATCCACTCGCTGAACATGCGATTCAGCAGTTTTGCCTGCTCGCCGGTCTCATACCGCACACCCATGGCATCATACATGACAATGATGGACAGCACAGCCGCAATGGCAAACTGGGATGAACTCACGCCGCAATAGCGACCTGTCGCCACAACCATCGCACAAACCGTGGCCGAGTGGGAACTGGGCATGCCGCCTGCGCCCCACATCCGTTCCGCAATAAATCGATGGAAGGTGAAAAGATTCAGCAAAACCTTAATAAGCTGCGCCAGCAACGAAGCACAAATCGCTGTCACCAGCACAAAATTCCAACTCAATGCAGTATGCAGCAATGTCATGCAGTCACATCCTCATTTTTTCCGTCGCAGCAGATCGGAAGCCAGGCAGGACAAAAAGTCTGCCTTTTCTCCCAGGCCCTGCAAGGCAGCCAGCGCTGCCTCGTTGTGGCTTTGTGCCAAACGCTGTGCGCCTTCCAGACCGTAAAGCGTGATGAAGGTCGTTTTATCGTTGGCCTCATCGCTGCCTACCGGTTTGCCCAGTTCCTCCGTTGTGGAGGTTACGTCCAGAATGTCGTCCACAATCTGAAATACCAGTCCCAGTTCAGCCGCATACTGTTTCAGCGCCTGCCGGATGGCGGGGGCCGCATCAGCTGCCGTGCAGCCAAGTTCCGCTGCCGCCAGGATCAGGGCTCCCGTCTTGTGGGCATGCAGTTCCAGCAGCTGCTGTTCTGTCGCCTGCTGAGTTTCGTATTTCTTGTCCAGTTCCTGGCCATACAGCATGCCCCGGGCGCCGCCGGCTCTGGACAGCACAGCCGCGGCATGGCAACGGCTTTCCGGTGAAAGATCTGCCTGCGCGATCACCTCGAAAGCGGCCGTCACAAGGGCATCCGCCGCCAGCAGCGCGATGGCCTCCCCATATTGTTTGTGACAGCTGGGGCGTCCCCGGCGGAAATCATCGTTGTCCATGCAGGGCATGTCATCATGAATCAGGGAATAGCAGTGCAGCATCTCCAGAGCACAGGCGTAGTCCAGAGCCAGGTCTGCAGGCTTCCCCGCCAGTTGGCAGGCTGCCAGCGCCAGCACAGCCCGGACGCGCTTGCCGCCTCCCAGCAGGCTGTAACGGGCGGCCTGCCCGATTTCCGCCTGCCCGGGAAGATACATATCGCACAGTTGCTGCAGGCGATTTTCCGCCATCTGTGCCCACTGCGCAAAATGCGAACGATACTCTTCCTGCGTCATAATGTTTCTCCTGTTTTTTCAGCCAGTTCGGCATCAATTTCCTCGACCTGAAGCTTTGCCTTATCCAGGGTCTGTTTGCAATAGGCAATCAGTCCGGCTGCCTCTGCGTACAATTTCACCGATTGGGCAAGGGGTGTCGTATCATCCTGCAGGACCGTCAGCAGTTCCTGCAGACGCTGCATTCCCTCTTCAAAAGATTTCGGCTGTTTCATAAACCGTTGTTCTCCTGTGTTTCGATTCTCTGCACCGACTGTACCAGACAATCAGCCTCCGCCCCGGCGCCTCGCAGTCGGATTTGCTGATCTGGCTGCAGATTATCCACCGTGCACACTTCGCTGTCCCGTTGGACGATGGCATACCCGCGCGCCAAAACACCGTAGGGATTCAGGGATTCCGCCAATGCCGCGGCGGACCGCAAAGTACTTTCTGCCCGGGACACCCGGTGCTGTTGTGCCTGCTGCAGCAGGTCGGCTGCCCGCTGCCATTCCTGCTCATAGCGGTTGATCTTTTGCACTTGATGCTGCCGTGCTTGCCGCACCGTTGCCATTGTATATTTATTATAGCATAACTGGATGCGATTCTGTATATTATTTTGAATATTCTGCTGCAAAATGGATATTTTTTGCAAAATTTCTTCCCGGTCAGGCACGCAAAGTTCTGCCGCCGCGGAAGGCGTAGGCGCGCGCAGATCGGCCACATAGTCCAGAATGGTGGTATCGATCTCATGGCCCACAGCGGAGACCACCGGCTTGTGGCAGGCTGCGGCGGCACGGGCGATCCGCTCGCTGTTAAAGATCCAGAGGTCTTCCTTGCTGCCGCCGCCCCGCGTTACCAGAATCAGGTCCGCACGCGTATCTTTGTCCAGCGCCCGGATGCCCGCAATGATGCTGTGTTCCGCTTCCAGTCCCTGCACATTGACCGGCGCCAGCAACAGTTTGACCATGGGCCAGCGGCGCCCGATCACATTCTGTACATCCTGCCAGGCGGCACCCGTTTTACTGGTCACCACACCAATACAATGGGGCATACGCGGCAGCGGACGTTTGCGCTCCTGAGCAAACAAGCCTTCGGCCTCCAGCTTTTTATACAGGGCATCGAAAGCCATCTGGGCTGCACCGGCGCCGAAGGGGCGCATATAGTCCACATACAGCTGAAAAGCGCCATCCCGTTCATAAATCGTGGCATGTCCATACGCCAGTACCAGCATACCATTCTGGGGCTCGAAATTCAGAAGCCGCGCCTGATTGCGGAACATGACGCCCTTCACGCTGGCATTTTCATCCTTCAGGGTAAAATACAGATGCCCGCTTTTGTAATGCCGCGTGAAACCGGAAATTTCACCGCATACGATCAGATTGTTCAGCGGCTCACACTGCGCAAGGACATCCTTGGCCAGGCGGTTTAAGGTACTTACATTGATAAAATCGGCCATGCCTGATTCTCCTTGGCTGCCAAAACGGAAATCCCGATTGCGTTATCACTGGCGAATTTTCCCGGCACAAAATGAGCCCCGGGTACCCGATGCATCACATAGGTCTTGATCAGCTCACTGCTCATCACGCCGCCTGCAAATACCACCGGCAAGCCGGGGTGTTCCCGCAGCGCCGCATCCGCCATTCGTACCAGCGTCTCCCCAATGCATAAAAGACAATATTTGCAGACATAGGCAGCCGTCTTGCCTTCCTGCAGTAGTCTGGCACACTGATTTTCCAGCCCGGACAAACTGCATTCCATCCCACGGACACTTACCTTCGGGCGAATCTTGTCCGGGCACTGCGCCGCCTGCTCACTCACGTAGGTTCCTGCCGGGAACGGGAATCCCAGTTTCACACCCAGCCGATCGACAGCCTGGCCCGCATACAGGTCACTGCTGGTACCCAGCGGCACAATGGCGTCCGCCCCCTGACACAGCAGAAGGTCTGTGGTTCCGCCCGACACATGAAAGACAAGCACTTCCTGTGTGAACAGGCTGATCTCGCCGGTGGCAAACAGTGCGGCAGCAATATGCCCCTGCTGGTGTGTTGTCTGCAGTAACGGAAGGTTCCGGGCC
Source organism: uncultured Subdoligranulum sp. (assembly GCF_963931595.1). GTDB lineage: Bacteria > Bacillota > Clostridia > Oscillospirales > Ruminococcaceae > Gemmiger. Next base: position 1,102,571 of record NZ_OZ007030.1, on the reverse strand, counting down.
AATGCAAAGGCCGAGGCCGCATTGACGCCTGCCAGAAAGCAAGGCATGTAGGAGCCTTCCACCGGGCGGGGTTTGGCAGATACGCCCACCGCTTCGACGCGGGTCAAATCCACCTTGCTTCCCAGTTCCGCCAGCATCGGCGGCAAAGCACAGGTATGGTGAAACAGGGCATCACTCTGGCGCAGCCCCATCTGTCCCGGCTTGACCGGCAAAAACTTTTTGCAATCGCAAACAACCTCTCCGGCATTTGTGTCAAACACAGCCAGAGAGGTTGCATAATTGCTGGTATCGATCCCCAGCGTCAGCATGTTGCTTCCGGGTGTTCTTCCCGCTCGCGGGCTACCGTGCCAAGCAAACCGTTGACAAACTGATAATCGTTATCGGCGCCGTATTTTTTGACGATCTCCACCGCCTCGTTGATGGCAACGCCCGGCTTTTGTTCTTCCCCATACAGCATTTCTGCCAATGCCAACCGAAGCGCAACCAGACTGACGCGCGGCACACGATTGAGTTTCCATCCCTTCAGGTGGCTCTCAATCATCGCATCCAGTTCTGCAGCGTGATCGTTCATGGCTGCCAGCAACTGGTGTGCAAATGCATCTGCCTCCGGCTGTTCAGCGCCGGTCGGCAGGCTGGGAGCCTCCGGTTCGAATGTGGCGGCAAATGCCGTCAGAAAAGCCGCCTCACGGGATTCGCGGCGGGTGAGCTTTTTTCCCATACTTGGTTTCCTGTCCTTCTCTTCTTCAGTCCTGTGCTTCGGGCTGCGCCAGGCCCACCACCAGAACGTTGACCCGGGATACCGTAATCCCCGTCATATTCTGGATGGTCTGCTTGACGTTCTCCTGCACTTTTTCACACAACGGCATGATCTTCTGGCCATAATTTGCCGTCAGATGCACGGTCACGGCCGCGACGCCATCTTCCAGCACAACGCTGACCGGCTTCTGCAGGCCGGTACGGCTCAGCAGCCGGCGAACGTTCTGGCTGTTTCCAGTCGTCACCTCGGCAACGCCGCCCACTTCCAACGCAGCCAGACGGGCAATCTTGGCCAAGACATCCGTTGAAATCTGCAAGCTGCCCCCGATGGTATTCTGCACATCCATGTTGTGTACCCTCCCGTTGCATGCAGCCCTTACCGCGGGCCACTTTTTCTTATAGTATAGTTTAGTTTACCACAAAACCATACCATTTGCAACTGATGAAAGGTTTATTTTACCTCCACGATGGTGATGTCCTGCGCATCCAGGTCCTTGCACTGGCTCATCAGCGCATCCCGGATTCTGGCAACCTCCTCGGCCGTCAGCGCATCATTTTCTGTCATGACCGTTACATTGGCCCGCTCCCCCTCCAGATTGACCACACAGTCCGCGAACCCCTTGGACTTGATCAGCGTTTCCAGCTTGGTCTCCAGGGTGATATTGTTGACCTGCATACTGAGTTTGTCGGTCAGGGCCTTTTTCTCCGCTTCGCTGACCGAGGTATCTTTGAGTGCTTCGTTCAGTGCCTCCAGCGCTTCGTCCCGCGCTTTGCTCCGGGACAGCCGCGCCTCCTCAAAGAATTCCGTGCCGGCGTCCTGGGTGACGCTGACCATCTGTGCCTCCCCGTAATTCTTGTTCACGGTCTGTTCCGGCACCTCCCCGGCATCAGCCGATGTCTCCAGCGGGTCGGTGACGGCTGCGGCAGCTGTCTCTACCGCCGTTTCTTCGGCCGGCGACGCCGTCAGGTCATCCGGCGCCTGCCGCGCAAAGGACCAGTTCAAATAAACTGCCGCCCCCAGTGCCAGTGCCATCACGGCCGCGGTTGCCCGGCGGTGTTTGCTTTGCTTGGTTGCCGTCTGTTTCATCCCATGTACCCCCTTATTCTGCGGCCGCCATTTTGGCGACTGTGACATGATTGGCCCCTACGCCCGTCAAGGCTTCCACCAGTTCACTGATCTGATTCTGTACAGCGGCGTCTCCCCCTCCTTCACAGACAACTGCCACCCCCAACACCTGCGGGGTTTGTACCGTTTCGACCAGGCCGTCATCATCCAGCAATACATGGCTGACTGTATCCTGACCATCCGCGGATGTCTGTCGGTCTGTGGCATAGATATTTTCCTCCCCGGAGGCAAGCGTCACCATGACCCTTGCCGCACCGGCACCGTCCACCTGCGCAATGAGTTGTTCCAGGTGTTCCTGCAGTTGTACCGCGTAGTCCTCCGGGCCTGGAGCACTAACTTCCGCTTCCACGCGGGTTGACGCATCTTCCTGTGGCACCCATTCCGGCAAGGCCAGCAGGACCAGCCCCGCCAGACCGAGGCAGACCACCAGATTGACCCGTTTCTTTTCGTCATTTACCAGTGCTTTGATTCGCCCGCTCCACCGCTCCAGCCACGCCGTCCCCGTTTTCACGACGCATCACCTCCCGCCGTGATGGTATAGGAAAGAGTTCCGCAGCTGGATTGCAACACAGCTTCTGCTCTTTCCCGGTCTTCTGCGTGAAGCAGCGTGACCTCGCAGGTATTTCCCCGGATCTGGACCGCAGCATCCACACCCGCCTGCCCCAGAACCGTCCGGATCGCCTGGGCGGAAGCTTCCTGCCCCAGCTGTTTCCCATACTCTACATAAGAATCTGACATCTCGGTCTCTGCGGCAGTCAGCGCATACAATTCCGCAGCCAGCGATTGCCAATCCGCCCCCCGGACCAGCTGCAGCGCTGCCGTTATAATATACAGTGCCAAGACTGCATTTATGACAGGTGCCAGGCTGTTCTCCGGCCAGAAAATCCGGATCATCCCTGCCACAGTGGAGATCACACAACATCCCAGCGCCACATGGCGAATCGATTCCATCAATTACACCCCATTTCCTGCCAGCAAAAGCAACGCGGTGGACAAGAATACCATGAAGAAATACAATGCCAGCACCGATACACAAAGCCGGCTTCCCTCTCCGTACAGCCGGCACAACCTGCCGCACTGCTTTTGACCGATCAGGGAGGCGGCCACCCCCACCACTGCAAAAGCAGCGGTGTACAAAAGACACTGTACCACCACCGGCACAAAGGCCACTGCCAGTGCAGCCAGTGCAGCCAGCGCCAGCGACCCTTTCAACAGCTGTACGGCAGCCGAGGCCCCCGACAGCGCCGCTGCCGCCGCATCCCCCACCACCGGGATAACCCCCTGCAGCATGCTTTTCCCCGTCCTCAGGGCCGCGTTATCCACACTTCCGGCCAGGATATTCTGCAGTCCCAGAACGGCGCCAAACACAATGCCGCACAGCCGCAAGGCCCAGTGCAACAACCTGGCGAACAGCGCCGCAGCCTCCTCAATTCCCGTGTTTCCCCAGATACAGGCACAGGCCGTAAAGCAGAAATAAATCTGCATCACAGGAAGCAGTACAGTGCGGATGAGCCCCGCCAGGAAGCTCGACATAGCAAAAAACATGCCGCTGTACACCAGCGCTCCTGCCCCTTGCCCGCCCATGGCAGCCACACCGCTGTATACAGGTACAAAAGCCACCAGATAATTCTGGCAATCCTGCGCGGTTGTCACCACGGCGTCCGCCAGATCCATCATGGCATTCAGGCTCATGGCACCGAATCCCAGCAAAGATACCGCCTCCAGGCAGCGCCGCCAGGTACTGCCCGTCACCAGAAGGCTCAATGCCCCTGCCAGAAGCAAGTACGCCCCCGCCCGCCATGCAAATTGCAACGGGTCAAAGAGGTCCGTCCCCACAAGGCCCGCAAGCCAATGGAGCACATCCTGCAGTTGCCAGCCGGACGCCTCCTGGATGGCGGCGTCTCCACCTGAGAGTATCGCTTCCACGTTCGCGGAGAACCCTTCCGCGTCCGCATGCAGCGGGAAAAGGATCAGCATCCCGATTATTGCAAGTAGCCCGCATAGGCGCTGAGCAGTTCCTGCAGCAGCGGCAACGCCTGCAGTAAAGCCAGCAACCTGCCGCACAGTTCCGCTGCCGTCGCTGTCGCCGACATGCCTGCCTCTCGACACAGGTCCCCCGCGAGCTGTGCCACCAGCGCGATGCCCATCACCCGTAAAAGCGCATCGATTCCCCCACCCGGCAAAATACCATCCAGTGTCTGCAGCCATTCCATGACCGGCCGCATCTGCTGTGTCATTGTGGCCAAAATTCCTGCTGCGGCGCAGACCGAAACCAGAAAAGCAAAAGCCGGCTGTTCTTTTTTGAGCGCCAGGCTGAGTACCGCCGCCACAAACGCCACGGCGGCCAATTTGTATAACAGCATGTTGCCTCATCACAACTCAAATAACGCCTTGATCAGCACAAACAAATCGCTGATCTGTCTCACAAGCATACTCAGAACCACAATCAAGCCGGCCAGTGTGGTCATCATGGCCTGATCCTCCCGCCCCGAACGAATCAGAAGCTGATTCAGGACCGCCACAATAATACCGGTTGCCGCTATTTTAAACACCAGATCAATGTTCATTGTGTCAATCCCTCACCACATAAGAATGGCAGCCAGCGCGCCCAGGCAAATTCCCAGCCGCGGCCAGAGTTTTTCTGCCATCTGAGCCTCTTTTTCTTTTTGCATCGCTGCCTCTTCACATACTGTTGCCAAGTGCTGCAAGGTCCTGCAGGCCGTTTCCCGTGGCGCCATCGAAAGTTGATGCAAGTCAGACCGGATTTCCTCCCGCAGAGAGGGCACAATCGTATCAGGCAGCGGCAATGTTTCCAACCGCGTACAGGATTGCATCCCCAGGCGTGTAAACTGCGGATAGGATTTCGCACGTTGCAACAGTTCCTCCCCTGTGAGCGCCTGATATGCGAGAAGCTGCTGCATATAGGAAAACAGGCGCGAAACCGCGTAGACCTCCTGCCAGGCAGACCTTTTGTGTGCGCAGGCTGCCATGCCACCTGCACCGCCCGCCGCCACCAGAAGGCCTGTTCCCAGACAGCGCAGCAAAAAATTCAGGAAAGCTGTACCCATTGTGCCACCGTACCAGGCTTTTGCCGCCCGTCCAAAAACACAGCTGCCGAGAAGGCTCCCGTTGCGCAAAGTTTTGCCAGCTGCGGCTTTTGTTGCAGGGCCCGCGGAGAATCACAGTGCACCGACGCCAGAAAGCACACGCCCGATGCCACCCCCTGCTCCACCGCCTCCGTGTCGGCATTGGTTCCCAATTCATCGCAGACAATGTACCGCGGATTCATGCAGCGCAGCGCCATACGGATTCCCTCCGCCTTGGAACAGCGGGTATAGACATCGCAGCATACTGGCTGTCCCCTGGCCACTGTTCCGTTGTCGGATGCCATCAGCTCGCCACGCTCGTCCACCACACAAACAATTTCTTCGGTATTCCCGAGGAACCGCACCAGACTGCGCAAGAAAGTGGTCTTTCCGCTTCCCGGTGCTCCCGCCACCAGCAAGCCGCCCGCACCGTCTGCCAAGAATTTTCGGACCGGATCCGGCAGTTCACAGAGGACCCACCGTGCCACCCGCACATTCAATGATGTGATGCGTGTGAAGCCTCCCAGACTTCGATTTCCCGCCACGCCAATCCGATTTCCGCCGCGGATGGTCAGGAACCCCTGACCCAGTTCCTCCTCGTACGCATAGGCCGAGTACCGGCACAGCTGCAAAAAGCAGTCCTGCAGGAGGTCTTGGCCGACAGATGCACAATGCTTTGCCGTCGGAAGATACCGGGTACAGGGAACCAGCTTTCCGCGTATGGTAAAGTAGGCCGGTTGTTCTGCCCTAAGGCGGATTTCCTGCACAGCCGGCGCTATTATGGCGTCCAGCCTGCGCAGCTCGTCCGAAAGCGTCTGCGGCAAGGCATTGACCACGGAATAGTACTCGTCCATCGTTTTGTTCACCTCACACTGCCACTGTATGTGCAGCAGCACCAGGTTAGAACCAAAGAAAAAAGCACCCTCCCAGGAGGGCGCTTGGCAATCAGGTATTCTGGATCAGTGCGTAGAGTCCTGCTTCATCAATCACAGGAATCCCGAGGGATTGTGCCTTGGTCAGTTTGGATCCGGCCGCCGTTCCGGCGACCACGTAGCTTGTCTTTTTGGAAACAGAGCCTGCCGCTTTGCCGCCATTCTGCACGATCAGCGCTTCCGCTTCCTGGCGGGACAGTGTGGGCAGTGTGCCAGTAACCACCAGCGTTTTACCTGCCAGAGCGGTGCCCTTGGGGGTGCCCGTCCACTTCATATTGACCCCGGCCTCCTCCAGCCGGGTCAGCAGATCACTGGTTCCTTCCTTATCGAAAAATTCCCGCACACTCTGCGCCATGACGACACCAAACCCGTCAATTTCGCACATTTGTTCCACGCTGGCCGCGCGAAGCGCCTCCATACTGCCAAAGTGCTCCGCCAGCAAAGCCGCCGCCTTATCCCCGATATTCCGGATTCCCAGGCCGAACAACAGTTTATCCAGGTTGTTGGACTTGGAATATTCGATGGCCGCCAACAGATTCTGGGCGCTCTTTTTCTTGAATTTGTCCAGTGTCAGCAGTTGTTCCTCCTGCAGCGAGTACAGATCCGCCACCGTGTGCACCAGATTCTTCTCGGTTAGCTGAATTGCCACCGCTTCGCCCAGACCGTCGATGGCCATGGCATCGCGCGATGCAAAGTGAATCAGGTTGCGCAGGCTCTGCGCCGGGCATTCCGGGTTCACACAGCGCAGCGCGGTTTCATCCTGCAGATGCACCACCGGCGCCCCGCAGCTCGGACACACGGTCGGCATCGCAAAGGGCTTGCTGTCCGGCCCATGAGCCGATACCGCAATCACTTCGGGGATAATGTCTCCCGCCTTACGAACCTGGATGGTATCCCCGATTCCGACGCCCAGACTGCTGATGATATCCCCGTTATGAAGGCTGGCCCGCGACACACTGGTACCCGCCAGGGAAATCGGGTCAAACACCGCGGTTGGCGTCAGCACGCCGGTGCGGCCCACTGTGACTTCGATATCCCGCACAACGCTCTCCTTCACCTCGGGCGGATACTTGAAGGCAATTGCCCAGCGGGGGAATTTGTTGGTACTGCCCAGAACGCGGCGGGCGGCCAGGTCGTTGACCTTGATCACCGCGCCGTCGATATCAAATTCCAGTGTTCCGCGCAGCTGCCCGATGGTCTGGATCTCCCGGATGGCATCTTCAATATTGGAAAACACGCTATACCGCGGAGAGACCGGGAACCCCAAGGATTTGATATAATCCAGCGTTTCATGGTGCGTGGTAAAACTGCGCCCCTCACATTGCTGCAAGTTGAAAACAAAGATGGACAACCCACGCTCCGCCGTGATTTTTGCGTCTTTCTGCCGCAGCGAACCTGCTGCCGCATTGCGGGGATTCTTAAAGGGGGTCTTGTCTTCCAGTTCCTGCTGCTCCTTCAGTTTCAAAAAGGCAGCGTGCGGCATATACACTTCGCCGCGCACTTCCAGAAAAGCAGGCGCATTCTCCAGCTGCTGCGGGATATCCCGAATGGAGGCAAGATTTTCCGTCACATCTTCCCCCACCGTACCGTCGCCGCGTGTGGAACCCCGCACCAGACGGCCATCGCGGTATTCCAGACTGACTGACAGACCGTCGATTTTGGCTTCCACCACATATTCCGGCCGGATACCCGCCTCCCGCACGCGTGCATCAAATTCCCGCAGTTCATCCTCCGAGAATGCGTCCTGCAGGCTTTCCATTTTGACGGCATGGGTCACTTTGCTGAATTTGCTGCTGGCCGTACCGCCCACATGCTGCGTGGGGGAATCCGGCGTAATCAGGTCCGGGAACTCTGCCTCGATTGCCTTGAGTTCCCGGGTCAGCGCATCATATTCAAAATCCTCCAGTTCGGGGGCATCCTGATCATAATACAACCGATTGTTTTTCTCAATCACAGCACGCAACTCTTCTGCGCGCTTGCGTGCCTGTTCCCGCTCCATATACATTTTCACTCCCTATTTCAGATGTGGGTATTATACCACATTCCATGTATTTACTTCAATCCAGCGCCTGCGCATAAAACGAAGGGGTTCCCCCCTGCAGCAGGATGCTGACCATCGGAACCGAATCGGTAACCGTGAGTGTTTCGGTGCGGCCATCCAGAATCATATTGACGGTAACCTGCAAAAGGATTTCGGCAGTGTAGCGCGTGGTATTGATGGACAGTGATTCGGTCTTTTCCTGCCACTCAGCTTCCATATATCCTTCCGGCCGGAGAGACACTGTCCACGCCGGGCCATGACCGCTGAGCAAAGAATTCCCGGTAAGACTTCCGAAAGGGATTCTGCATTCCTGTTCGGGCAATTCCTGCATCCGTTCCTGAACTGCTTGCACCAGTCTGCTGCGGAAACGATTGACCGCTGCGGTATCAATCTGCACACCCGCTTCCGTTTTCGTATAAAAGCGCGTAGATTTCGCTCCTGTATCCTCCAAGGTCTGGCTGACTGCTTCGTGAATGGCTTGCAGCGTAATGGCACGCGCCTCATATTCAGCCAATTCCATGAGGGTCGGGCGAATTTCCGAATTCACATATGCATTGAAAAGAAGTGCCGCAACCATCAGCGCAATTCCCCACAGTCCAAGCCTCAGCCGGAAAGCAAACCGTCTTTTTTCCTTTGGCAAGGTCCGACGCATGGCCTCCGCACCTCCTTTTGCAACCGTGCCCGCCATTCTATGCCTGAAGCCAATAAATTGTCCTTCCCCATAATTCACAGAAAAGTAAAAAAAGTTGTTGACATTTCGGTTTTCGTTTGCTATAATAGCAGACGTCGTCAGGGATTGGTTCTGACAACCTATGGGGGTGTAGCTCACCTGGGAGAGCGCCTGCATGGCATGCAGGAGGTAAGGGGTTCGATCCCCCTCATCTCCACCAAGAAAGCGGACTGAAATTCAGTCCGCTTTTTCTTTTTGTCTTACACAAAAAACAAGCGGGATGCCATGGCATCCCGCTTGTTTTTATGCAAAGACTAACGGCTTACTCTGCGTCTTCACAGAACGCTTTGAAGGTCAGATAAGCCATGTACACATCCGCTTTGGAAACCACCTCGAAGGGCGAATGCATGGAAAGTACCGGAACGCCGATATCAATGGTATCGATATCCTGGTTGGCCACGAATTTGGCTACTGTTCCGCCGCCGCCCAGGTCCAGCTTGCCCATCTCACCGATCTGCCAGACCACATTGTGGCGGTCCATCAAACCTGTCAGGTAGCTGACCAGCTCCGCCGATGCATCGCTTGTACCGGACTTGCCGCGGGCGCCGGTGTACTTATAGATGGCTACGCCATGGCCTGCATAGGTGCCGTTGTCCGGTTCAAAGGCATCGGCAAAGGTGGGATCAAAGGCCGCCGTAACATCCGCCGACAGGCACTTGCCGGCCTTGCAGGCCGTAATGTAATCGGCGCCCTGGCCTTCGCAGAGCTGCTGCAGGAAATGGAAGGTATACATGCTGTGCAGGCCCGTCACACCGTCGGAACCGGTTTCTTCCTTATCCGTCAGCACGCACACCGTGGTGTAAGCGGGAGATTTTACCCCGATTTCCGCCATCAGGGCCGGATAAGCATCCACGCGGTCATCATGGCCATAGGCGCCGATCAGGGCACGGTCCAGACCGATATCCCGCGCTTTGAAGGCCGGAACCACTTCAATCTCCGCCCGGGTGAAGTCCCGCTCCGTGATGCCGTAAGCTTTATACAGCATTCCCAGCACATTGAGTTTGACGCGCTGCTCGGCCTCTTTGTCGGCGATGGGCTGGGAGGCAATCAGGACGTTGAGGTCCTCACCTGTAATGCCCTCGTTCAGCGGCTTGACATTCTGCTTGGCACTCAGGTGCGGCAGCAGATCGGTGATGCAGAAGACAGGATCCTCTTCCTTTTCACCGATGCTGATTTCCACCTTGCTGCCGTCGGCGCGATACAGCACCCCATGCAGTGCCAACGGCATCGTGGGCCACTGGTATTTGCGGATGCCGCCATAGTAGTGGGTACGCAGATAGCCAAGGCCGTTCTTTTCAAACACCGGCACCGGGCGCAGATCCAGACGGGGCGAGTCAATGTGTGCAATATTGAGATGGAATCCTTCATTCATCGGCTTGGTGCCGATGGTTGCCGCCAGCACGCATTTGTGGCGGTTGATGGTGTACACTTTGGCACCCGCTTCCAGTTTCTGGCCGGGCACGAAAGGCTTATAGCCCGCTTCCAGCAGCAGCTTTTCGCTGTAAGCCGCCACCTCGCGCTCTGTTTTTCCGTGGTTCAGGAATGCCTTGTATCCTTCACAGAATTCCTGCGCAGCCTGCAGGGCCTCCGGGGCCATATCGGCAACGGTTTCATTCTTGTAAAGCAACTTCTTCAGTTCTTCGGTAGTCTGCATGGTTACAACTTCCTTTCATGCATCACGATGCATTATAGATTTCCTGGTAGTGCTGATAGCTGCTGGTGATCTTTTTGACGTACAGCCTCATCTGGGGATAGGGATAGTGGTCCAGTGTTTTGCCGTCTGCAGAATACTGTTCCTGGGCCAGCAAATCGTCCACTGTCCCCCAACCGCTGTGATACGCCGCAGCGGCTGTGGCCAGATCGTCCTGATACCGCAGCAGACAATAACTCACGAAGTAACTGCCGAACCGGATGTTGGTTTCGGGGTCATACAGATCTTCGAAAGTCAGATCCTCCGTGGGGGCAATTTTCGACTTGATCCAGTCAAAGGTCACCTCGGTGATTTGCATCAGCCCTCGGGCTCCTGCATCGGAGTCCGCCATGGGGTCGAAATTGCTCTCGGTCCGGATGAAGGCATACAGCATCAGCGGGTCGATTTCATATTTGTCTGCGTAATAGGTCACGTACTCTGCATATTCGATGGGATATTCCCACCGATTGATCTTATCCTGAAAGACAGCAAACAAGGCTGCTCCGATCGCCGCCAGAATTAGCAGGACTGCCAGACCTCTTTGTATCAACTTGTAAAGAGTTTTTCTCTTAGCCATGTTCCTCCTTTCTCAGGGATGCCAGATACGCCTTGATCTGCTCGATCAGCTGCGGCACCGTTCCATCATTCACGATTTCCACCGTTGCCGCCCTCCGTAACTCCTCCAGCGGTGTCTGGGCGTCCAGACGCCGCCGCGCCATTTCTTCTGAAATGCCATCCCGGGAACAGATTCTCTGCACACTGGTCTCATAGGGCGCCGTAATTAAAATCAGGGCATCGCAGCGCGCCTCAAAAGGTGTGCCTACAATCACGGCACCGTCCACAAATGCCATTCCGGCCCCGCCGGTTTCTGCCTGCCGGAGCCGCTCCTCAATGCGGCGCAAAATCTCCGGCTGGGTGATAGCGGTCAGCGTCCGGGTGCCTTCCGGCGTGGCGAATGCACGGTCTGCCAGCAAATGGCGTTTCAGCGTACCGTCCGATTCCAGAATATCCTGCCCGAAAGACGCCTGCAGTTGCGCCAGACACGCCGAGCCCGGCAGCAGAACTTCCCTTGCGATACGATCCGCATCGATACAAGGATACCCCTGCTCTGCCAAGAAATTTGTCGCACTGGATTTGCCGCAGCCCGAACGGCCGGTGATTCCGATGATTTTCACAGCGTCACCACCCGGAAAGCCGCCGCACGAATCAGGCGGTTATAAACGGCCATGGAAATTCCATCCTGTTCCGGGCAGCGGGCATAGACGGTCTGTGCCCCATGGCGGTCCAGATCCCGCAGCGCGGTGAACAGATGATGTGCCTGGGTAGCCCCATCATGATTCCGGCCGTATTCAATGGACGGCACCGGCAGCTGCGCGCCTTCCCCGTCAAAACACAGAGCCCACACACCCGGTCCGGCATGTTCTTTCACATATTGCCGATAAGCGGCAAAGTCTCCGCGCAGGATGGTCACCTGCGCCTTGGGCGCATAATGCTTGTATTTCATGCCCGGTGAACGTGCCACTTCACCGTCCTTGAGTTTTTCCAGAATGGCCGGGCTTACCAGCACTGCTTCGCTCAGCACCGCTTCCATCTGTTCCTTTGTGATATACCCGGGACGCAGCAGAACAGGATGCTCCCCTGTCACCGAGACCACAGTGGATTCCACGCCCACCATGCTTTCGCCCCCGTCCAGAATCAGCGGCAGGCGTCCGTCCATATCCGCCAGAGTATCCTGGGCGTTGGTCGGGCTCGGTTTGCCGGAAAGGTTGGCCGACGGTGCTGCAAAGGCCACCCCGCTGGCCTTGATGACTGCCTGGACCACCGGATGGGAGGGCATACGCACGCCCACCGTATCCAGACCGGCACAGGTCACCTCGCTGACTTCCTCGCCCCGGGGCATGACCATGGTCAGCGGACCGGGCCAGAAGGCCGCCGCCAGCTTGAGAGCTCGTTCCGGCACTTCGGAGACAATCCCATGCAGCATGTCCATGCCGCAGATATGCACGATCAAAGGATTATCCTGGGGGCGCCCCTTTGCCTCAAAGATCTTCCGCACAGCCTCCCCATTGCGGGCGTCGGCCGCGATTCCGTACACCGTTTCCGTGGGAAGCGCCACCAGTTCGCCCTGCTGCAGCAGCTTGGCTGCCAGCGCAATACTTTCTTCCGATACAGGCAAAACCTGTGTTTTCATCTTTTATTCCTCACTATGCTGTTTCAGCTTTTCTTCCCGGTCCGCCAGAATCAGTGGCTCCAGCACGCGGTCCAGGTCACCATCCAGAACCCCCTGCAGATTCCGCAGCGTGAGGCCAATGCGATGATCGGTCACACGGTCCTGGGGAAAATTGTAGGTACGTATCTTTTCGCTGCGGTCCCCTGTTCCCACCTGACTCTGCCGCTTCTCGTTGTAGGCTTCGTCATAGGCCTGCTGCTTTTGCTGCAGCAGACGGCTGCGCAGAACTGTCAGTGCCCGCTCCTTGTTTTCCCGCTGGCTGCGCTGATCCTGACACTCCACCACCATGCCCGTCGGCAGGTGCGTGACCCGGATGGCGGAAGATGTTTTGTTGATATGCTGCCCGCCGGCGCCGGAGGAGCGGAAGGTATCGATTCGCAGATCCTTTGGATCCAGTTCCAGTTCCACCTCTTCGGCCTGCGGCATGACTGCCACCGTGACCGTCGAGGTGTGAATACGCCCCTGGGTCTCGGTCTCCGGCACCCGCTGCACACGGTGTACGCCGCTCTCAAATTTCAGACGGCTGTACACATCGGCACCTTCCACCGAAAAGATAATCTCCTTGACCCCGCCCAGTTCCGTTTCATTGGCACTGACCGTTTCACAGGACCAGCCCCGCTTGGATGCATACATCGTGTACATCCGCCACAGGCTGTGGGCAAACAGCGCTGCTTCCTCGCCGCCTGCACCGGCCCGAATCTCCAGAATGACACTTTTTTCGTCATCAGCATCCTTGGGAAGCAGCAAAAGGCGCAGCCTCTCCTCGCTCTGCGTCAGATTCCGGGCAATTTCGCAAAGTTCCTGTTGTACCATAGCCTTGAACGCCGGGTCCGTCTCCTGCTGCAGCATTTCGGAAGTTTCCTTCTGCTCCTGCCGCAGGGCTGTATACCGGCGATATTCTTCCACCAAGGGGGTAAGCTCTTTGTAGTCCTTCATCATACGCGCGTATACATCCGGCTGCGCAGCGGCATCCGGCGCGGACATACGATGCGCCAGTTCTTCGTACCGGCGTTCCACATCATGCAGTTGCAAAAATTCGGTCATAAAGCAGTTCCTTTCCACACAAAACTTTCACAGCTGTGTGGACAGCTACTGCTCCTTCTCCCGCAAAATCTTTTTGATGTTGCGCTCGATCTTGGCGCGGGGCAGCATAATTTCATGCCCGCAACCCTGGCACCGGATCTTGAAATCCATGCCGACCCGCAGTACATCAAACCGATTTGCACCGCAGGGATGTGGTTTTTTGGTCTGAATCACATCTCCGACCCGTACGTCCATACGGCGCACCGCCTTTCCCGTAAATTTGCTCTCTTATTATAGTACAGCCGGTATTGTTTTGCAAATCATCCGCATAAAAGTTTAGTAACCGCTTCTGGGGATACAAAAGCGGAAATCACAAGAAACGAGGAACCGAAAATGTTGGAATATCGTGCCGAAGGCCTTTGCCGAAACGCCAATCACCTGAGCAAAGAGGAACTGAATCATTGCATCGCAACGGGCGAGATCCTGCAAAGCACCGCCCTGGCCTACGACAATGAGCACCGTCTGCGGTTTGAGCTCTGCGGCCAGCGGGGGTATATGCCCCATGACGAATGCCTGGACGTGGGACCGGGAGAAGCCATCAAGGACATTGCCGTACTCACGCGTGTCGGGCGTCCCACCTGCTTTGTCATCACAGGGACATCCGTAGAAGACAACGGCCAGGAGATCTATCTTCTCTCCCGGGCCGCCTCCCAGCGCCGCTGCCGGCGCGAATACCTCGACGCTCTGGAGCCCGGCAGCGTAATTCCCTGCACCGTCACCCATATTGAAAACTTCGGGGCCTTCTGCGATATCGGATGCGGTATCTCCGCCCTGCTTCCCATCGACTGCCTGTCTGTTTCCCGCATTTCCTCCCCCAACGACCGTGTCCAGGTGGGGCAGCAGCTGTTATGCGCCATCAAAAACCGGGATGTTCAGGGGCGGATTGTGCTTACATTGCGGGAATTGCTCGGCACCTGGAGCGAAAACGCCGCATGCTTTGCCCCCGGCGAAACCGTTGTGGGCATCGTACGCAGCGTGGAAGACTACGGCGTCTTCATCGAGATTGCCCCCAACCTGGCCGGTCTGGCGGAAGCTGATTCCTCGCTTCACCCCGGGCAGGCGGTCAGCGTATACATCAAGAATATCCTGCCGGACAAAATGAAAATCAAGCTGGTGGTCGTCAACAAGAATCTTTCCCAACCGCTTCGTTTCGAGCCACACTATTTTGTGACCCGTGGCCGACTGAAGAAGTGGACCTATTCCACGCCCCAGAGCCACAAACAGATCGAGACCATTTTCTGAACCTGCACTTTTTTCCGGCCGTCTCTTGCCACTGTGCAGATCGATGTGTATAATAAAAAGAAAGACAAATTGGCGAGGACGTGATAGCATGGCAGAAGCATTTACCGCAGGTGTAAAGCCCGGCGGCCTTACAGACGACACGCAGATCCGTATTCTGCTGTGTTACCTGGTCAAGACGGCTGGTCCGCTGACGCGCGATACCCTGCAAGGTGCTTTGCTGCAGGAACAGCTGGTAAATTATTTTGAATTTGCTGACGCACTGGTCGACGTGGAAAAGCAGCAACTGGTCGCGCAAGACGAATCCGGCCTGTATTCCATCACCGAAAAAGGTTCCACCGTCGCCGATACCCTGGCTTTGGATCTTCCCCGTACCGTGCGGGAAAGCGCCATCCGTGCCGTCATGCAGATCCAGAGCTGGCGCCACAAAGCCGCCATGAACCGGGCCCGCGTGGAAGAAGAGGACGGCGAGTATACTGTCTGGTGCGCCATCGGGGACCTTGGCAGCGATGTGTTCCGCCTGCAGCTGGCCATGCCGGATAAGCTGACCGCCGAAACCATCAAGAACAACTTCACCGCACACGGCAGCGAGATCTACTCCAAGGTGATGGATATGCTCACGCAGCCCAGCACCGAGGATGACCGCCCGCCTGTAGGTTTGTTATAATAGCAAAAAATCCCTGCTTGCCAAGCAAGCAGGGATTTTTTATGGAAGCATCAGCAGCCCAGGTACGCCTTGCGCACTTCGATGTTGTTGGCAAGCTCGGTAGCTTCCCCTTCCATCTTGATCGTACCGGTCTCCAGCACATAAGCGCGGTTGGCGATTTCCAGCGCCATCTTCGCGTTCTGCTCCACCAGAAGCACCGTCACGCCGTTGCGGTTGACTTCCCGGATAATCTTGAAAATCTCCTTGACCAGCAACGGAGACAGGCCCATGGAAGGCTCATCCAGCAACAGCATCTTGGGCTTGCACATCAGAGCACGTCCCATGGCCAGCATCTGCTGTTCGCCGCCGGACAGGGTACCGGCGGGCTGGTTGCGGCGTTCTTTCAGGCGCGGCAGCAGTTCGAAGACCATGTCAAAGTCATTCTGAATGGCCTCTTTGCCGTCGCGGCGCACATAGGCACCCATCTGCAGATTCTGCTGTACCGTCAGGCCGCTGAATACTCGGCGTCCTTCGGGAACCTGTGCCAGGCCCAGACGGATAATTTTATGCGCTTCCATCTTGCTGATGGTCTGACCGCAATAATCGATCTCACCGCTCTGCAGTTTGAGCAGACCGGAGATCGCATGCATCGTCGTGGTCTTGCCGGCGCCGTTGGCGCCGATCAGCGTAACAATTTCACCCTCGTTCACATGGAAGGAAACATCCCGGATGGCATGGATGGAACCGTAGAAGACATTGATATTCTTGACGGAAAGCATCTCCCCCATCGTCAATCACCTCCCAGATATGCCGCAATAACCTTCGGGTTGTTGCGGATGGCCTTGCCATCACCGCGGGCAATCACACGGCCGTAATCCAGCACAGTGATTTCCTCGCAGATGCCCATAACAAAGTTCATGTCGTGCTCGATCAGCAGAATGGCGATACCGAACTGATCCCGGACACTGCGGACGGTCTGCATCAGTTCTTCCGTTTCGTTAGGGTTCATACCGGCCGCCGGCTCATCCAGCAGCAGCAGTTTCGGATTGGTCGCCAGTGCACGGGCAATCTCCAGCTTGCGCTGCTTGCCGTAAGGAAGCTGGCTTGCCTTCAAGTTGGCTTCCCCGTCCAGATCGAAGATCTTCAGCAGCTTGTGGGCTTCCCGGTTCATTTCATGCTCCTTCTCCTTGAAGGCAGGCAGCCGGAGAATCCCCGTCCACATATTGTATTTGATCTGGTTGTGCAGACCGACCTTGACATTATCCAGCACGGTCATCTCATTGAAAAGACGGATATTCTGGAAGGTACGTGCCACGCCGGACCGGCTGATCACCTCGGGATTCTGCCCAGTGATGTCCTTGCCGTCCAGAACAATGTTGCCCTCGGTGGGTTTGTACACACCGGTCAGCATATTGAATACCGTCGTCTTGCCGGCACCGTTGGGTCCGATCAGGCCGTACAGGTGCCCCTTTTCGATGGAAAGGTCCAGCTGTGCCACAGCCTGCAGACCGCCAAACGCAATTCCCAGATTGCTGACTTCCAGCAAAGCCATGTTACGCCACTCCTTTCTTCTTTGTCTTGCCTGCATCGTTTTCCTTGCGGAAACGCGCCGTCAGCTTGTTGCGAAGCTGAATCATCTGCGGGCTCTGGTTGAAGATCATAACCACAATCAGCACAATGGCATAGATCAGCATGCGGTAATCGTTCATGCTGCGCAGCAATTCCGGCAGAACCGTCAGGATGGCTGCGGCAATCACCGAACCGCGCAGATTGCCGATGCCGCCCAGCACCACGAAGACCAGAATCAGAATCGAGGTGTTGTAATCAAATTTCTTGGCAACCAGCGAAGAATAATTCAGAGAATACAGAACACCGGCAATGCCAGCAAAGACAGCGGAGGTCACAAAGGCCATCAGCTTATACTTGGTGATGGGAATGCCCACCGAACGGGCTGCAATCTCGTTATCACGGATGGAAGTGATGGCACGGCCCGCACGGGAATTCACCAGATTCAGAATCACCAGCAACGTCACGATGACCAGTACAATGCCGATGGTAAAGTTGGACGCCTTGGTAATACCGGTGATACCCTGCGCGCCGTTGATCAGCACTTTGCCGTCCTCCATGTTCAGGGAGCTGCTGTCCTTCAGGGAGAAGTGCAGGCCGTTGGCATCCACGCCCAGATAGCAGGCGTTCATGACGTTTTTGATGATCTCGCCGAAAGCCAGCGTAACAATGGCCAGATAGTCACCCGACAGGCGCAGAACCGGCACACCTACCAGGAAGCCAAAGATACCGGCCACCAGACCGCCCACCACAAAGGAGAGCACCAGGGCCAGAGGTTTGGGAGTCGTAGAGCTGATCGAAACCCACAGGAGCGTGCCGGAGAACGCACCAACGCTCATAAAGCCCGCGTGGCCCAGGCTCAATTCGCCCAGAATACCGACAGTCAGGTTCAGCGAAACCGCCATGATTACGTAAGCGCAGATCGGCACCAGCTGACCGGAAAAAGAGTTGGTCAGAAGATCCGCGGCGGAAAGCAGCTGCACAATAATGTAAAATGCGATCACGATGCCGAAGGTGATCAGGTTGCTCTTCGTGGAGCGTTTCATTGTTTTCAAATTCATCGCTGCCACCTCACACTTTCACATTGACTTTCTTGCCCAGCAGACCGGTCGGTTTGACGATCAGCACCACAATCAGGACCAGGAAGACGATGGCATCCGAGAGCTGGGTAGAAATATATGCTTTGCTCAGGTTCTCGATAATACCCAGAAGGATACCGCCCAGGAACGCACCGGGAATCGAGCCGATGCCGCCGAAAACAGCCGCCACGAATGCTTTGATACCAGGCATGGCACCGGTGGTGGGCTGCAGTGTGGGATAGGAAGAGCACAGCAACGCACCTGCAACTGCTGCCAGTGCGGAACCGATGGCAAAAGTCAAGGAGATGGTGGCATTGACGTTGACCCCCATCAGCTGGGCAGCGCCACGGTCCTCCGAGACCGCCTGCATGGCGTGACCGGCCGAAGTATTGTTCACGAACCAGATCAGAACGACCATGATCACAACACAGACCACAATGGTGACAATGGTCTCCGCCGAAATCGTCAGCTGACCACCAAACAGGCTGAGCGGCTGCAGGAACGGAATGCCGGAGATTACCGAAATAAAGCTCTTGGGGTTGGAGGACCAGGTCAGCTGTGCCACCTGCTGCAGCAGGTAGCTGACGCCGATGGCGGTAATCAGAACAGCCAGGGACGGGGCTTCCCGCAGCGGCCGGTAGGCCACCCGTTCGATCACAACGCCCAGTACGGTACAGACGACCATAGAAAGTACAATGGAAAGAATCGGGTTCATCCCGGAAGTACCGAAGGTGAAGAATACGACGTAGCTGCCGATCATGATGACATCGCCGTGGGCGAAGTTCAACATTTTGGCAATGCCGTAGACCATCGTGTACCCCAGGGCGATCAGCGCATACACGCTCCCCAGACTGATGCCGTTGATCAGGTAGGACAAAAACTGCATTGCGTAAAACACCTCACTCTATCTCTTTCTGCTGTTTACAAAGCCGCACACATGCAGAAATATAGTATATAGTAGCACAATTCCACCGGCAAAACAATGGCATTTTCGCCCGATTCTTTGTGCAAATGACTGTTTTCGCAGCCTGTAACACCAAAAAGAGCTGCCGAACCCTGTGTCCGGCAGCTCCATTGGCAACGGAATTTCAGATAAAAACCGCTTCAGGCCTCATCACATTGCAGCGTAAGCGCCGTCTTTGATCACAACAGCCTTGGGGTCCTTGGAGATCGCACCCGTAGCATCCCAGGTCATACCGGTACCGGTCAGGCCATCAAAGGTCATGCTGGTGAACTGGGTCTTGAGCGCGTCGCAGATCTCGCTGGCATCCATATCACCATTGATACCGCCAGCCAGAACTGCCTGGTAGATGGAGTAGATCACGTCGTAAGCGTCCGCAGCAAACTGGTTCGGGGTCTCACCGTAAGCAGCTTCATAAGCGGAAACGAAAGCCTGGGTCTTCTCGTCCTGGGCATCCGCAGCGAAGGGGGTCAGCAGCATCAGGCCCTCGGCCAGAGAGGTGTCAAAGCCCTCGATGGAGAGGATGCCGTCCATGCCGTCGCAGCCGAAGAACTTGGGCGTATAGCCGGTCTTGTCGGCAGCGATCAGGATCTGAGAAGCTTCCTGGTAGTAGATGGGCAGGAAGACCAGCTCAGCACCGGCCTCCTGGCACTTGGCAACCTGGGTGGAAAGGTCGGACTTGTTGTCGGCAGTGAAAGCCTCGGCCGCAACGATCTCCAGACCCTTGGCCTCCGCCTCAGACTTGAACTTGTCGAAGATGCCGGAAGAGTAGGCATCGGAAGAATCGTAGATCACACCGATCTTGGTGGGCAGGCCGTTCTCTGCGATGTAGTCAGCGGAAGCAACGCCCTGGTTGGGGTCGGTGAAACAAACCTGGAAAACGTTGCCGCGCGCCACCGGGCTTTCCACGTTAGGATCTACATACAGAACGGACAGAGAAGAGGCAGAAGGAGTCAGCATGAACATGTTGTCGTTCACGGTCTCGGAAGCCACAGCCACAGAAGGAGTGGTGGTGACAGGGCCGGCCAGGATCTGCATGCCCCAGTCCTTCAGAGTGTTGTATGCATTGACGCTCTTCTCGGCGTCGTTCTCGTCGTCCTCGAACTGCCACTCAAAGACATCGCTGCCGTTCGCAGCATTGATTTCCTTGACAGCCAGCTCCTCGGCATTCTTGACGGCGGTACCGTACACGGCAGCGGCGCCAGTGACAGGGCCGATACCACCGATCTTGATCGGGGTACCGGTGTAGCTGCCGGTGCCAGCGCTTTCGCCGGTCGCGGCAGAAGCGGTAGAGGTGGCTTCAGAAGAAGCCGCGGAACTGCTCTCCGACGTAGTCGCCGTAGAGCCGCAGGCAGCCAGGCTCAGCACCATAGAAGCCGCCAGAACAGAACTAACGATTTTTTTCATGGTTTTCTAACCCTCCTAATTTCACAGCACATGTTGCCTTGCGGCGGGCCGCACACCCCTGTGCTGTTGTATAAAAGAATTATAGACTTTTACGCTCAAAAGCGCAATGTTCCAATTTTACAGTGTTGAAAAGTAAATTCTCCTGTTTTGTGTCCAATTTGCATAAAATTTAGTTACAAAATGTTATCAATCTGCCATCTTGACAAAAAATACTATCCGTTTATTGTAAAGAACTTGCAAAACGCGTCGGAATTTGCCATAATGGTTGTAAGCAATAATAATGATCCGTGAAAGGGGCAAATTCGCAGATGAAACTTCTCGAACAGCGTATTCTGCAGGAGGGGCAGGTCCGTCCCGGCAATGTGTTGAAAGTCGACTGTTTTCTGAACCATCAGCTGGATGTCGAACTTTTGGACCAGATCGGCGCCGAATTCCACCGCATTTTCAAGGACGACGGCATCAACAAAATCCTGACCATCGAGGCATCGGGCATTGCCATCGCCTGCATGACAGCCCGCCATTTCGATGTACCCGTTGTTTTTGCCAAAAAGGCAAAGAGCAAGAACATTGACGGGGAGGTCTACACATCCAAAGTCCACTCCTACACCTACGGTCGCGACTACGACATTACGCTGGCAAAGAAGTTCCTCTCCCCCAGCGATAAAGTCCTGATCCTGGATGATTTCCTTGCCAACGGCAAGGCCATGAAGGGTCTTCTGGATATCTGCAAGCAGTCCGGCTGCACAGTGGGCGGCATCGGCATCTGCATTGAAAAGGGATTCCAGCCGGGCGGTGCCGAGCTGCGCGCAGCGGGATACAAGCTGGCCAGTTTGGCCATCGTCAGCGAGATGAGCGACACCGGCCTCACCTTCCGCGAACAAGACGACTGATTCATAACCAAAAAGGGCAACTCCTGATGGGAGTTGCCCTTTTCTTATATTTTACTGCTGCTGCAGTGCAATGTTCTTGTAGCGCGGCCGCATCATACCGTGTTCCACATGCGGTTCCCCGCCTTCCACGGTATCTGCATCGATGGTCACCTTGGTGATGGATGCATCCGACGGGATATCGTACATGATGGGGATCAGCAGATCCTCCACCACGCTGCGCAGACCACGGGCACCGCTCTTGCGTTCCACCGTCTTTTTGGCGATGGCATGGAGCGCTGCGTCGGTAAAGACCAGTTCCGCATTGTCCAGGTGCAGCAGTTCTTTGTACTGCCGCACAATGCTGTTCTTGGGCTCTGTAAGCACACGCACCAATGCATCCTCATCCAGCGGATCCAGCACCGTGACCACCGGCAACCGGCCGATGAGCTCCGGAATCAGGCCAAACCGAACCAGATCGTCCGGCTCCACTTTCTTGAGAAGCTTCTGGCGGGTTTCATCCTTGTCCAGCGTTGTGCGAAGCTGGCTGCCAAAGCCCATGGAAGCGTTATCCGTGCGCTTCTGGATGAGCTTTTCCAGGCCGTCAAAGGCACCGCCACAGATGAACAGGATGTTCTTCGTGTTGATCTGGATAAACTCCTGCTGCGGGTGTTTTCGGCCGCCATTGGGCGGCACGTTGCTCACCGTACCCTCCACGATCTTCAGCAGCGCCTGCTGCACGCCCTCACCGCCCACATCGCGGGTGATGGAGGGATTCTCGCTTTTGCGGGTAATCTTATCGATCTCGTCGATGTAGATAATGCCGATCTCCGCCTTGGGAATATCAAAGTCCGCCGCCTGGATCAGCTTCAGCAAGATGTTTTCCACATCTTCGCCCACGTAGCCCGCCTCGGTCAGCGTAGTCGCATCTGCAATGGCGAAAGGCACATTCAGCATTTTCGCCAGCGTCTGGGCCAGCAGCGTCTTGCCGGTGCCGGAAGGTCCCAGCATCAGCACGTTGGACTTCTGCAGCTCCACGTCGCTTTCCTTGCCGGAAAGGATACGCTTGTAGTGATTGTAGACCGAAACAGCCAGCACTTTTTTTGCTTCATCCTGCCCGATCACATACTGGTCAAGCCCTGCCTTGATCTCGGCGGGCGTCAGGATGTTGACACTCTCCAGCGGGTTGGCATCGTACCGGGCCTGCCCCGGGTTGCGCTGCGCGCCGGGACGCCGGCCGGCACCGGCGCGCGGCGGCATCGGGTGGTCATCGTCCTTGTACAGCGCGCGATAGCACATATCGATGCAGTCTTTGCAGATGTTGACTCCAGGGCCAATCAGGAGCTGCTCCACTTCATTTTGAGAGCGACCGCAGAAACTGCAGATCAGCTCACGTCCTTTTCCGTCCTTCCCGGACGTTGTGTTTGCCATGTTGTTCCCCCGAATCAGTGTTTGTAGAGGATATCATCGATCAGACCGTATTCTTTGGCCTGCTGCGCCGTCATATAATTGTCGCGCTCGGTATCCCGCTGAATGGTCTCCAGCGACTGGCCGGTATACTGGCTGTACAGCTGGTTCATACGCTCGCGGATATGGATGATATGATTGGCATGAATCTGGATATCCGTCGCCTGACCGGAAATTCCGCCACCGCTGATCAGCGGCTGATGGATCAGAATTTCCGAGTTGGGCAGCGCAAAGCGTTTGCCCTTGGTGCCGCTGGCCAGCAGGAAAGAGCCCATAGAGGCCGCCATGCCGATGCAGATGGTGGAAACATCACATTTGATGTAATTCATCGTATCGTGAATGGCCATGCCGTCCGAAATGGAGCCACCCGGGCTGTTGATATAGAAGTAAATATCCTTCTCCGGGTCCTGCCCTTCCAGATAGAGCAGCTGCGCCACCACAAGGCTGGCCGAAGTGGAATTCACATCTTCGCTCAGCACAATAATGCGGTCATTGAGCAAGCGGGAAAAAATATCGTAGCTGCGCTCACCGCGCGCAGTCTGTTCGATTACATAGGGTACAAGGCTCATAGGGGTTCCCTCCTTATTGAAAAAATCGTTTGAAGCGGATAAACGAACCGATACGGCAGCAGATGCACACCGTATCGGCCCTGTTTATCATACTTCCCGGAAGATCACAATGGCGGAATTACTCGCCCTTGGCTTCCTCATTCTGGGTTTCTTCCTCTTTCTTTTCCGCCTTCTTGGTGGTCTTGCGGGTGGTCTTCTTGGCAGGCTTCTTCTCTTCTTCGCCGGCCACCACATTGGCCTTCTCCTTCACGAAGTCGATGGCCTTGTTGACAGCAAGATCCTTCTTGACAGCGGCAACGTCCACCAGGCTCTTGACCTTGTCGGCTTCCATCTTGTAGGCATCGGCGATGCGCTTGACTTCTTCCTCAAACTCCTCGTCGGTGGTCTCGATGTTCTCCTTGGCAACGATGGCTTCCATGGCCAGACGCATCTTGACCTGCTTTTCGGCCTGCTCACGGAACTGCTCCTTGAACTGGTCCTTG
Source organism: uncultured Subdoligranulum sp. (assembly GCF_963931595.1). Taxonomy (GTDB): domain Bacteria; phylum Bacillota; class Clostridia; order Oscillospirales; family Ruminococcaceae; genus Gemmiger. The sequence goes on along the minus strand of NZ_OZ007030.1, from coordinate 1,078,615 downwards.
TTCATGCCCATATACTGCAGATACTGCTCCAGCTTCAGGCCCTGCTGAGAAATGCGGTACTGGAAGTCCTGCACCAGCTCCTCCATGCGGCCCTCGATCATGGCATCGGGAATGTCAGCCTTCATGCCGTTGACGACCTGATCGATCAGATCGTTTTCCACCTTCTGCTCGGCCTGCTTCTCGTAGTTGGCAGCAATGCCCTTGCGGATGGAATCCTTCAGTTCGTCCAGCGTGTCATACTCGCTGACATCCTTGGCGAAATCGTCATCCAGCTCCGGCAGCTCCTTGTACTGGACCTCATGCAGCTTGATCTTGAAGGTGGCGTCCTTGCCGGCCAGCTCTTCCGCCTGGTACTGCTCGGGGAACTTGACGTTCACGTCGAACTCGTCGCCAGCCTTGTGGCCCACAACCTGCTCCTCGAAGCCGGGGATGAAGGAGCCGCTGCCCAGCACCAGGGCGTAATGCTCGGCCTTGCCGCCCTCAAAAGCCTTGCCATCCACAAAGCCCTCGAAGTCGATGGTCGCGGTGTCGCCGTTCTGGGCCTCACCGTCACGGGTCAGCAAACGGCCGTTGCGTTCCTGCATGCGCTTGATCTCAGCGTCAACTTCCGCCTCATCCACAGTCTTGACATCCTTGGTCACGGTTAAACCGACATACTCGCCCAGTTCCACTTCCGGCTTGACGGCGACCTTGACCTTCAGGACGGCGCCCTCCTCCTCGGACATGGAGACAACCTCGGGAGCGGGACCGCCCACGACATCGATGCCGGCCTCTTTGACAGCGGCCTCATAGTTCTCCGGGAACAGATCGTTGATGGCGTCGTACTGGAACAGGTCCTTGCCGTACATCTTTTCGATCATCGCACGGGGAGCATGGCCCTTGCGGAAACCGGGAACGGTGTACTTCTTGCCCTCACGCTTGAAAGCGGCAGCGACAGCGGATTTGAAGGTCTCCGCGTCGATGGAGAACTGCAGTTCGACCATGCTCTTTTCGAGCTTTTCACAGGAAATCAACTTCATTTATAAATTCCTCCAAAAATAGATGTACATAAAAATACAAGTAATTATAGCATGTTCCCGCGCAGAATACCAGCCCTATTTGCAAAAAAGTCACAATTCATCTTACTTTTCTGGCCATTTTCAGGCTGATGCGCGCCGAAAACCTGCCTGCTGTTTTTCTTTTGGGCCTTTTTCAGCCGATCCCATCCAGTTTGTAGGGGCAGAACTGCAAGCCGTCCGCCGAAATCAGGCGATACCGGATTCCTTCCACATCGCCCTGCACCGCAAAGCGAATGGATTTGCCGTGCAGATGGCCATAGTAGCATTCGGTCACGCCGAACTCCTGCAAAACCGCCACCAATTCCTCGGCCGAAGCCCCCGGATACACCGGCGGATAATGCAGGAAGGCAATTTTGCGGGGTGCCTCCCCCGCCGCCTGCAGGGACATCCGCAGGCGCCCGGCTTCCCGGGCCATCAGCTTTTCCCCCTGTGCCGCCGCGTCGTCAAAGGGCCATCCCCGCGTTCCGCAGAGAGCGGTCTGTCCGACGATGCAGGCATTGTTATGCAGGATGTGCAGGGAGTCAAAACCATTTTCCTGAAGAAATTTTTCCATCTTCCGGGTGGTCGTCCACCAGTAGTCATGGTTTCCCTTCAACAGCCACTTCTGCCCGGGCAGGCTCTGCAGAAACGCAAAGTCTGCACGTGTATCCTGCAAATTCATGGCCCAGCTGGTATCCCCTGCCAGTACCACGGTATCTTCCGGGCGGATCAGCGTGCGCCAGTTGGCTTCCAGTTTGGGCAGATACCCATCCCATCCCGGGAAAACATCCATCGGCTTATTGGTCCCCAGAGACAGGTGCAGATCCCCTATTACAAATACCGCCATACAGCTCCTTTTGTTTCTCTTCCTTGCCGGCGGACCGCCTCAGTGCAGCGCCGCGGCACGGATATCCGCCGGCGCAATGATCTCGGTAAAACGCACCGGCAGCCGGTTCAGTTCCTGCAGACTTTCGGGCGCCGGTTCCCCGGTATTTGCAGTCAACGCTGCCATGGCGTCAAAATCGCTCTCTGGCACCGCCGCGCCCAGTGCCTCCAGAACCGCCCGCGGGAATTTGAAGGGACTGGCCGTGGAGAGTACTACCATGGGCGCCTCGCTGCGGCAGGTTTCCGCCACGCGGAAGGCCACCGCCGTATGCGTATCGCAGAGGTAGTGGTCCTGTTCAAACCGGGCACGGATTTCCTCCGCCCCCTCCTCATCCCCGGCATATCCGGCGGAGAAGGTTTCCTGAATTTTGGCCAGCGTATCCGGGTCCACCGTATACCGTCCGGTCCGGGCAAGATCCTGCATCCAGCCTGCCACTTTTTCGCTGCTGCCGCTCACATGATACAGCAGCCGCTCCAGGTTGGAAGAAATCAGGATATCCATGGACGGGGAGGTCGTTTTATAGAAGGTGCGACGGGCATCGTAGGTGCCGGTGCGGATGAAGTCCGTCAGCACATTGTTCCGGTTGGAAGCGCAGACCAGTTTGCCCACCGGCAGCCCCATCCGTTTGGCATAATATCCTGCCAGAATGTCACCGAAGTTTCCGGTCGGCACGCAGAAATCCACCGGTGCCCCCCAGGCGACAGCGCCCTGTTCCACCAGACGGAAATAAGCATAGAAATAGTAGACGATCTGCGGTACCAGGCGTCCCCAGTTGATGGAGTTTGCACTGGAAAGACGGATCCCCCGTTTTTCCAGTTCTTCCGCCACCGAAGCATCGGCAAACACCCGCTTGACGCCGGTCTGAGCATCATCGAAATTGCCCTCCACCGCATAAACCTGCACATTATCCCCAGTCTGCGTCACCATCTGCAGGCGCTGGATCTCGCTGGTGCCGGCGTTGGGATAGAAGACCGAAATTTCGATGCCATCCAGCCCCGCATATCCGGCCAGCGCTGCCTTGCCGGTATCACCGGAGGTAGCCACCAGAATCCGCGTCGTCTCCTTGCGTCCCAGGTTGCGCTTCGCCTCCACCAGCAGCTTCGGCATCAGCTGCAGGGCGTAATCCTTGAAAGCACAGGTGGGACCGTGCCAGAGTTCCAGCGCGTACAGCCCGTCACGGACCTTGACCGTCCGCCCTGCCTGGCCGCCAAACGCATCGCCATAGGTGTTTTCCGTCGCCTGCTGCAAAAACTCTGTGCGGTAATCGGTCAGGTACCCTTCCAGCACCTTCTGTGCCAGTTCCGGATAGGAGAGATTCCGCCACGCGTTCAGATTCGCCTGCGGGAAGGTTTCCGGCACAAAAAGACCGCTCTGCGGCGCAAGGCCACGGACAATCGCTTCCGAAGCGGAGACACGAAGCTGGGAATCTCTGGTACTCTGGTACTGCATATCATACACCCTTTCTGCTTTGTTTACACTTGGAACGCATCCATAATACAATGTACCTGCCAGCCTTTTTCGGCAGGTGCCACTTCCACCACGTCAAACCGCACCCTTGCTTCTGCAAAAGGACTGTTCTGCAGATACAGTTCCGCCGCCCGACGCAGACGTCTTTGCTTGTACAGATCCACCGCCTCCGCAGGCGCAGCCAGCATACGGCCTGTCCGGGTTTTCACCTCGGCAAACACGATCAGATCCTCCTTGTACAGGATCAGATCCAGCTCTCCCATCCGGGTGCGGTAATTATGGCCCAACAGAAGATAGCCCCGCTGGCGGTAGTACCTGGCTGCGATGGCTTCCCCCTTCTGGCCCACCTCATGGTTCATGCCAGTATCCCTGCTTTTTCAAAAAACTGCGGCGATAGAAGGGCTGAATCCCGTACTGCGCAATGAGTTCATAGTGCAGCTTGGTGGGGTACCCTTTGTGTTTCGCCAGCTGGTATTGCGGGTACTGCTTGTCCAGCTCTTTCATGTAACGGTCCCGGCTGACCTTTGCCAGAATGGAAGCCGCCGCAATACTGGCACTGGTGGCATCGCCCTTGACAACCGACTGCGACGGACACACAAGGTCCGGCGGACAGCGGTTTCCGTCAATCAGGGCGTAATCCGGCTGGGTATCCAATCCCGCCACCGCCTGGGCCATACCATCCATAGTCGCCCACAGAATGTTCTTCTCGTCGATCTCCTGAGGGGAAATAAAGACCACCTGATACGCCACCGCACGCTGTATGATTTCCTCATAGAGTGCTTCCCGGCGCTTTTCACTCAATTTTTTGGAGTCGTTGACCCCCTCGATGGGATCGTCCGGATCAAGGATCACCGCAGCACAGCAGACCGGTCCGCACAGCGGCCCTCTGCCGGCCTCATCCACCCCGCAGATCGTACCAAACCGGGCACGCTGTTCGGCATCAAAGGCATACAGGGCCGGATTACTGCTCATCGATTTCGATGTCCTCGGCATCATCAGCCTCCTCTTCCGCCGCCTCGCGCCGGGGCGGCCGTTCCAGCGAAAGTCTGCCCCATTTGCTGGCACGGAATTCTCCCACCAGCATCTTGGCGGCGCGCTCGGTATCCACTTCGCCGCCGGAAATCAGCATACCGCGCTTGGCACCAATAGCTTGCAGCAACGCGTAGGGTTCCAGGTCCAGAGCCGACTCATCCAGCTTATACCGGGTCAGCAACTGCTGCGGGTAGATCTGCCGTACACTGGAAAGCAGCCCGCACGCCAGTTCTTCGATATCCAGAATGTCATCCCGGATGGAACCGATGAAGGCCAGATTGGAGGCGGTTTCCAGCGAATCGAACTTTTTCCACAAAACGCCGGGCATGTCCATCAGATCAAAATTATCCACCGAGATCCATTGCTTTCCCCGGGTAACGCCCGGCTTGTTGGCCGCTTTGGCCCGCGTGGTCCCCGCGAAGGAATTGATAAAGGTAGATTTGCCCACATTGGGAATGCCTACCACCATTACGCGGATAGCCGCACCCACCATACCGCGGTTACGGCGCCGCTGCATCAGCGCCGACAGTTCGTGCTCGATGGGAGCCTTGGTGGCCGCAGCACGGCCCCGCTGTTTGGAGTCCATGGCCAGGCAACCTGCTCCTGCGTTCTTGAAATAGGCCAACCACTGGCGGGTGATCTCGGGATCTGCCAGGTCGGCTTTGTTCAAAACGTACAGGTGCGGTTTTCCCGCCGTGATGCGCTCGATCTCCGGGTTCAGGCTGGAAAGAGGAATCCGTGCATCAAGAATCTGCAGCACGCAGTCCACGTTGCGGATTTCCTTTTCCATCATCCGCAGGGTCTTGGTCATATGACCGGGGAACCATTGAATCTGGCGGCTGTTGATGATATCACTCTGGCTCATTCTGATGCCCCCATTCCGCCAAACGGCATAAGTCTCCATACAGCGACGCCCAGGACATCCCGGATATCCACGCAACCGATCTCTGCGTCACGGCTGTCTTTGGAATTGTTGCGGTTGTCGCCCATGATGAACAGGCAACCGTCCGGCACCGTCAGGGGGAAGTCCACCCCTTCATAGGTCCAGGTGGGTTCCGCCGTATACGGTTCCGAGAGAGCCTGCCCGTTCCGATACACAACGCCTGTCTGGAAGTCGATATCGATGGTATCCCCCGCTTTCCCGATCACCCGCTTTACCAGCGGCTTGCCGTAGGGGATGTAGCTGTCAGTCACGACCACATCTCCGTAATCGGGCTGCAGAAAAGTTGCAATCAGCAGGCGTTCTCCGCTGTAGAGACTGGGGTTCATGGAGCTGCCGTCCACCTGGACAATCCGCACCGCAAAGGTAAACACCAGCGCAATCACTGCCACAGCAACCGCCAGCGCATCATACCACTCCAGTATCCCCTTGTTGCGGCGAAACCGATCTTTCAGCATACATTCCCGTCCCCCCTTTCGTAAAACCATACGAAAAAAGGGAGAACGCCAACCGTCCTCCCCTTTTCTCAGTATGCTCAGATACGCGCCTTAACCTTGGCCGCCTTGCCGGTACGCTCACGCAGGTAGAAGAGCTTCGCACGACGGACCTTGCCGCGGCGAACGACCTCGACCTTCTCGACGAACGGGCTGTTGACGGGGAACACACGCTCCACACCGACACCATAAGAGGTGCGGCGAACGGTGAAGGTCTCCGCGATGCCGCCATGCTTCTTGGCGATGACGGTGCCCTCAAAAGCCTGGATACGCTCCTTGTCGCCTTCCTTGATACGGACGGAGACGCGGACAGTATCGCCGACTTCAAACTGGGGCTTGTTCTCTTTGATCATACCCTCGGTAAAATGCTTGATTGCGTCCATGTTATGAATCCTCCATTTTGTATCGACGTTCATTCCCGAATCTTCGGCAGAGGACCGCCTGTATAATGATGTGTCATTATCCTGCCGGTGGCCCGGCAGCACTAACGCTTTAGTATTATACCATCCATCCCGATGTTTGGCAAGACATTTTCCAGAAAAATTTCATAAAAATCCTGACCTTGCCGCGACAAAAAAGGCCGGCGCCCAACGGCGCGCGGCCCTGTATCAGCTGGTGAGATCAGATGGAGATCGCATTGGCGATATCAATCATCTCGCGGTCGATGGTCTTGTGCATCGAGAGCGCCACGTTGACATCGTAGTCCACGATCTTGCCGCCGGACACGGCCACAACACGGTTGTAAATGCCCTTGTCCAGCAGATCAACGGCATGATATCCCATCAGAGAGGCATTCACACGGTCACGGACCGTCGGAGAACCGCCGCGCTGGATGTGGCCCAGAACGGTCGCACGGGAGTCTACACCGGTGGCAGCCTGGATCTGGTTGGCCAGATCCTGGGCGCCGACAACGCCTTCAGAAACAATGATGATGAAATGCTTCTTGCCGGTGACCTGCGTCTGACGCATGCGCTGCAGGATGTCACGCTCAAAGTCGTAGGGAATCTCCGGCAGCAGAACCGCCAGCGCACCGGTGGCAATGCCCACATTCAGGGCAATATAACCGGCATGATGGCCCATGACCTCCACGACGCTGCAGCGGTCATGGCTCTGGGTGGTATCCCGCAGTTTATCAATGGCTTCCACAGCGGTGTTCATTGCCGTGTCGTAGCCGATGGTATATTCGCTGCAGGCAATATCGTTGTCGATGGTGCCGGGCAGACCGATGCAGGGAATGCCCTGGTTGGCCAGCGCACGGGCGCCCATGAAAGAACCGTCACCGCCAATGACGACCAGTGCATCAATGCCCAGTTCCTTGCAGCGGGCCAGACCTTTGGCCTGTCCCTCTTTGGTCTTGAACTCCAGGCAGCGCGCCGTATACAAAATCGTGCCGCCACGGTGAATGATCTCGGATACGCTGCGGACATTCATCTCGTAGCATTCGCCATTAATCAGGCCATTGTAACCGCGCTGAATACCCATCATACGGTATCCCTTGCTAATACCCGCACGAACGATCGCGCGAACAGCAGCATTCATGCCGGGCGCATCACCGCCGCTGGTCAGAACACCGATTGTTTTGATTTCCTTAGCCATAAAGCAGCTCCTCCTGTTTGGGAACGTAGCGTTACTTACAATAATTTTTTAACAATCTCGGATCCTTTTCATTATACCACAACTCTTGCGCTTCGATTATGGACGTTTCGCGCAAAACGCATGGATTTATTTTGCATGCTGATCCATTCCCTGCACTTTTACATGCTCCGGTCCCAGAATCCGAACCAGTTCAGCCCTCAGAAGCGGATCATCCTTCACTGCCATGTGTCGCGCCCACGCCTTTTTGCCGGTATCGGCAAAAAGGAAGTACACCTTCACCGTCCCACCGTCAAAGATGTTGCAAAGAAGATTCTCTACCCTGTGCATTTCGGCGCAGTCCCGGGCCGGCACCGTCAGGAAATACCCCGCAACGCCTTCGCCCCGCGTCTCCTTCTGGACGCGATCCACCCGGTTGCGGCCAAAACTCTTGTTGGGGTCGTAGGTTTCGATGGGCTGTACGCCCTCCACGATCAGGCGGGCCGCCTCCTCTTCTTTCACGGAGACTCGCCCGTACGCCACCACAACGGCATTTTCCTGCAGTGCCGCCCTGCATTCCGCCAGAACGCGGGGAAATACTAGAAGTTCCATCGTCCCGGTGAGATCTTCGATGGTCGTAAAGGCCATCAGTGTGTTGGACTTGGTAGTCATCACTTTGTTCTTTACGACGGTACACAGGATCGTCACGTTCTGGTTGTCAAACTGTTTGGCATCGTCCCCCTGCAGCTGTGCGATGGTACAGGTGGAAATTTTGGCAATCTGCTCCCGGTAGGCGTCCAGCGGATGGCCGGAAAGATACAGTCCCGAGACTTCTTTTTCCATTTTGAGCAGATCGCTGGTGGGATATTCCTGCATGGGTGGGACCTTGTAGTCGTTGATGGCCGGCTCCTGGCTCTCCCCGTTCATCATACCGAAAAGGTCCATCTGCCCTTCCAGGTTCTGGCGCATGTCGGTTTCCACACTCTTGAGAATGCCTTCCACACACTCCAGCATGGCACGCCGGGAAGGTTCCAGTGTATCAAAAGCACCGCACTTGATCAGATTTTCCAGGGCGCGCCGGTTCAGTTCGTTACCGTACATCCGGCGGCAGAAATCATACAGCCCTCGGTACGGGCGTTCCTGCCGTTCCTTGACAACGGCTTCGATCAGATTGCGCCCCACGCTTTTGACCGCATTCAGGCCAAAACGGATACAGTCACCGTCTGCCGTGAAGCCGCCCCGCGACACATTGATGTCCGGCTGGAGCACCTTGATGCCCAGCCGCTGGCATTCCGTTGTGTACTCAATCACCTTGGAAGTATTGTCCAGAACGCTGGTGAGCAGTGCCGCCATAAATTCATGGGGATAGTGACATTTCAGATAGGCCGTCTGGAAAGCCACATAGGCATAGCAGGCCGCATGGGATTTGTTGAAGGCATAGGATGCGAAGCTGATCATTTCATCATAGATCTCGTTGGCAACATCCTCGGGAATGCCATTCTTGACACAGCCGGCGCATTCCTTGCCCGGTTCCGTGCAGCCGTGGACGAAGTGTTCCCGCTCCGCCTCCATGACCTTATGTTTCTTTTTGCTCATTGCCCGGCGGATATTATCGGCCTGCCCGAAGCTGAATCCCGCCAGTTCCCGGAAGATCTGCATGACCTGTTCCTGGTAGACGATGCACCCGTTGGTAACATCCAGGATATGGGCCAGCTGCGGCGTCTTATAACTGATTTTGCCGGGTTCCCGCCGGTTGCGCAGATAGGTGGGAATGGAATCCATGGGACCCGGGCGATACAGCGAGATCAGGGCGATGATGTCTTCAAGATTCCGGGGACGCATGCTGACGAGCACCTGCGTCATGCCCGTGGATTCCAGCTGGAAGATGCCCTCGGTCTCCCCTTTTGCCAGCATGGCATAGGTTTCCGGGTCATCATAGCTGATGTTGGCCATGCGGAAGTCCGGTACCTTGCGCCGTACGGCCGTTTCGGTGTCGTGGATGACCGTCAGCGTACGCAGCCCCAGGAAGTCCATCTTCAGCAGGCCGAGGCGCTCGATCTCCACCATGTTGAACTGCGTGACGGGCAGGCCGTCATTGGTGGATAGCGGAACGTACTCCGTAGCCGGCTCCCGCGTAATGACAACGCCGGCCGCATGGGTGGAGGCATGCCGCGGCATGCCCTCCACCTTCAGGGAGGTGTCGATCAGTTCGTGGACCTGCGGGTCCGCCTCATACATGGTTTTCAGGTCGGGGCTGACTTCCAGCGCTTTCTGAAGGGTCATTTTCAGTTCCATCGGGATGAGTTTGGCCACTTTATCCACATCCTGGTAGGCCATGCCCATCACACGCCCGACATCGCGCACAGCCGCCCGGGCCGCCATCGTACCGAAGGTCACAATCTGTGCCACATGGTCGCGGCCATATTTTTCGTTGACGTAATCGATGACTTCCTGGCGGCGTTCATAGCAGAAATCCACGTCAAAATCCGGCATCGACACACGTTCCGGGTTCAGGAACCGTTCAAAAATCAGGCTGTACCGAATGGGGTCAATGTCTGTAATGCCCACACAGTAGGCCGCCAGGCTGCCGGCACCGGAACCACGACCGGGCCCCACCGGAATGTCTCTGCTCTTGGCATAGTTGATGAAATCGTAGACGATGAGGTAGTAGTTGGTATACCCCATTTTTTTGACGACGTTGATTTCATAGCTCAGACGTTCCCGCAGGGCATCCGTCACCTTGCCGGGATAACGGCGTTCCAGTCCTTCCCAGCACAGCTTTTCAAAATACGCCTGGTTTTCCATGCCATCCGGTGCGTGGAAGTAAGGGAGCTTCGTCTCGCCGAAGGTAAATTCAAAATTGCACTGCTCTGCAATTTTGTTGGTGTTCTCGCAGGCTTCGGGCACCATCGAGAACAGATCATACATCTCATCGGCACTTTTCAGGTAAAACTCGTCGGTCTGAAACTCCATCCGATCCGCGTCAGCGATGGTCTTTCCCGTCTGGATGCAGAGCAGAATACTCTGCATCTTGGAATCTTCCTTGGTGATATAGTGAGCGTCGTTGGTGGCCACCATGGGGATCCCGGTCTCTCGCGCCAGGCGTATCAGCTGCGGCAACACAACCCGATCTTCCTCCAGCCCATGGTCCTGCAATTCAATATAATAGTTGCCCTCGCCAAAAAGATCCCGGTAGTATAGCGCCGTATTCTTGGCTCGCTCATAGTCACCGGCCAGAATCGCCTTGGGTACTTCCCCCGCCAGGCAGGCCGAAAGGCAGATCAGCCCCTCGTGATGCTGTTCCAGCAAATCCTTATCGATACGGGGCTTGGAGTAGAACCCTTCCAGAAATCCGGCCGAAACCATCTTGATCAGGTTTTTGTAGCCGGTCTCATTTTTGCACAACAGAATCAGATGGCTGTTTCCGTCGATGCGGTTCACCTTGTCAAAGCGGGTGCGGGTTGCCACATAGACTTCACACCCGATGATGGGCTTGATCCCGGCTGCCTTCGCAGCGTCAAAAAAGGCCACGCACCCATACATGACGCCGTGGTCCGTGATGGCACAGGCGGTCTGCCCCATCGCTTTCAGATGGTCAAACATGCGGTCGATGCGGCAGGCACCGTCCAGCAGACTGAACTCCGTGTGAACATGGAGATGGGTAAATTGTCTCGGAGTGGTTTCAGACATGGTCGGATTCCTTTTCTGGTGACGAAGATTCCTCAAGACGCCGGGCGGCTTCCTGGATGCGCTTCAAACGGTGGGAAAGGCCCGCCTTGCTCACCGGCGGATCCAGTTTCAGGGCCAGTTTTGCCAGCGGCAGATCCGGGTACTGCATCCTCAGCTTGGCCGTCTGGCGCAGGGCTTCCGGCAGTGTGGCCAGTGCCCCTGCTTCCTGCAGACGTTCGATGGCCAGCTGTACCTGCACCGCCGCCTGGACGCTCTTGCCCATATTGGCCGTTTCGCAGTTAGAGAGACGGTTGGTCTTGTTGCGCATTTCGTTATACAGGCGCTGATCCATAATGCGCATGGCTGCGCCGCCGGCCCCCATAAAAGTCAGAAGATCCTCGATATGGTCGGCCGCTTTTACATAGACAGTATTGGCGCCCTTGCGCAGTGCACGGTGAGGATGGAAATCATGTTCCGCCAGCATGGCTTCCAGCTGCTGGGAAAGATAATGCCGGGTGGACAGGAATTCCAGATTATAGCTTTTTTCAGGGTCGGTCATCGTACCGCAGCACAGAAATGCCGTGGCTATGAAGGTCTGCATGCATTTCTGACATTTGAAATTTTCCGGACGGATGCGCAAAGTGGGTTCTTTGCCGGTATGGCAGAACAGTTCCAGCATCCTGGCAATCTCATCCGGCTCCTTTATGCTGAACTCAAAAACGGCCCCGGTAGGGCGTTCCTTGCGCAGAATATTTCCTTGAATCCCGCAACGGCGATAGACCTTCTGGGCAAACTGCGCCACGCCCTCATTTTCCGTCTGCAGCACAACACCGCGGTCATCAAAATATTTACCAAAACAGGCCACCGCATAGGCGGCGGCCATATTGCAGCATGATTTGGAGATCCTGTGGCGCAGAATCTCGTTCTTTACTTCTTGTGAAAAGCTCAAAAAGATGTTTCCTCCCCGGGGCAATCTCCGCACCCTTCACAGCGTGCGCTTGGCATCTCGGTGCTGCACACTGGGTTCGTACCCCAGTTTTTCGCAGAACTCGCCGATTTTCCGCGCAAATGTAATGGAACGATGTTTGCCGCCGGTACAGCCAACGGCAATCATCAGCTGGCTTTTGCCCTCTTTCACATAGAGCGGCAGGGCATATTCCAGCATGCTCTCATAACGGCGCAGCAGTTCCTGTGATTCCGGCGCCGCCATGACGTAATCGACCACCGCCTGGTCCAGGCCGGTCAGATTTTTCAGCTCCGGCACATAGAACGGGTTGGGAAGGCAGCGCACATCCAGCACAAGATCCGCTTCCTGCGGCAGCCCGTACTTGAATCCAAAGGACACCACCGTCAGCGCCATGGGACATTTTCCCTTGTCCAGGAAAAGACTGCAGACCCGTTCCTTATTCTGTGCCGCGCTCAAGAGCGAGGTATCGATCACATACTTGGCGCGATTGCGCAGAGGCTGCAAGAGTCTGCGTTCCCGCTCGATGGCTTCCTCGATCGAGACATGATCCGTGACCGAAATGGGATGCTGCCGCCGTGTTTCTTTGTACCGGCGCTGAATGGTCTGAGAATTGGCATCCAGGAAGAGAATCTCGTACTCGATCTTCTTTGCGTCCAGATCCGCCAGCGCCTGTTCCAGCTGGTCACTGTTGCGCACACCGCGCACGTCCATGACGACCGCCACACGGCTGAGCTGGTTTTCGCCCTGCAGGGCAAAATCCACAATACGGGGCAGCAGTGCAACGGGAATGTTGTCAATGCAAAAGAAGCCGATGTCCTCCAGCGCATTGACCGCCATGGATTTGCCCGCGCCGGAAAGGCCTGTAACGATCAGGAAATTCATCGTTTACTCTCCCTTATTTTACCACTCGGATTTCACGTTCCAACACAAACCCGGTTTTTTCCAAAACGATCCGGCGGACCTCCTCGGTCAAAGCCACAACATCCGCGCAGGTTGCACCGCCCTTGTTGATGACAAAGCCGCAGTGTTTTTCGCTGATCTGTGCCCCGCCCACGGTAAATCCCCGCAGCCCGCACTCTTCGATCAACCGTCCTGCAAAGGCCCCTTCCGGCCGTTTGAAAGCACTGCCCGCGCTGGGCCATTCCAGCGGTTGCTTTGCCTTGCGGCGTTCCAGATAATCCTGCATCCGGGCAAGGATGGCAGCGCCATCTCCCCGGTGCAGCCGGACAGTGGCTGAAAGGATGCACCAGGAGGGGTTCTTTTCAAAAATGCTGGTGCGATACCCCATCTGCAGTTTATCGGATGGCAGCGTACGCAAAGTCGTTGTTTCATCCAGGAAGGTAACCTCTTCCACCACATCTTTCAGCTCGCCGCCGTAAGCCCCCGCATTCATGTAAACAGCCCCGCCGACAGTGCCCGGAATACCGCAGGCGAATTCCAATCCGGCCAGGCCGCGCTGCTGTGCCTCGGCGCAGAGCCGCCCCAGCGTCATGCCTGCACCGGCCGTCAACAGCACGGTATCTTCTTTTTCCGGCGTCCCGGTCACTTCCGGCGACAGCCCGCGCAGTTCCACCACTGCACCGTCAAAGCCTTCGTCGGCAAAAAGCGTATTGGAACCATTGCCCAACAGGTAGACACGCACCTTGTTTTTTCTGCATAATGCCAGGGTATCCTGCAACTGCTCCGTATTTTGCGGAGTACACCAGAATGCCGCAGGCCCGCCGATCCGGAAGGTGGTATGCTCACGCAAGGGTTCCTGCTCTGTAAAAGGGAGTTTTGCCCCTTGCAGCGCACAGCGCAGCGCCGTCCGCATTTGCTCCTGCATCATGACTCCCCCTGCCAAAATAGTGTATGTATCAGGTCAATGGTATTCAGATGGATACCTCCAGCGCAGCTGCGCCAATCACGCCGGCATCATTGCGCAGTTCACAGGCGCGGATCTCGGGTACACGGCCGCCGGTGATATCGTGGGTTTCCTTTTCCACATAAGCGCGTACGGGTCCCAGCAGCGTCTCGCCCTGGTTGGAAACGCCGCCGCCCACACAGATCACTTCCGGCTCGAACGTATTCACCACGTTGGCTAGGCCGCAGGCAACGTACTCCATCCAGTTGTAGACCACCTGCTTGGCCAGTTCATCGCCCTGGGCCATGGCATCGAAAGAAGTCTTTGCGTTCACGTGGTTCAGATCCGGCACAAGTTTCCACATCAGGGTATCGCTGTGCTCCTGCATGGCCGCCTTGGTATCCTCCGTCAGGGCCCGGGCCGATGCATAACGCTCCCAGCAGCCGCAGCGGCCGCAGTTGCACTTGCGTCCGCCCTTGACGATCACCGTATGGCCCATCTCACCAGCGGCAAAGTTGAAGCCGCGGACGATCTTGCCGCCCAGAATGATGCCGCTGCCAATGCCGGTGCCCAGCGTGATGACCACCGCATCCTTGTAGCCTTTGGCGCCGCCCGCAATGTACTCGCCGAAGGCTGCCGCATTGGCATCATTCTCCACGTACACCTTGCACCCGAGAAGTTTTTCCATATCGGGGCCGAGGTTCCAGTCGTAGTAGCCGAAGTTGGTATTATATCCCACAAAACCCGTGGTAAAATTCACGCTGCCCGGCGTGCCGATTCCCACATATTGTACGTCCGAGAAAGGAATGTTATTCTCCTTGGCCACCGCACGGCAAAGATCCGCCAGCGCTTTTTCCAGGTCCTCGGCCGGGCGGGGCAGCCGCGTGGCCCGGGTGATTTTACCGACGATCTCATAGTTTTCATTCACAAGGCCGGCCGTCATGGTGGTACCGCCCAGATCAATTCCGATGGTATATTTGCTCATAGTAGAATTCCTCCTATTTCTTCTGCACAGCGACGACCATGCAGTTTGAGTTCCTGTACCAGATTTTCCCGCGTTGCATTGACAATCAGTTCCTGCGGGAAGGAGAGTTCCGCCAGCATGCTGTACAGCGGCGGCATGGCATTCTGCAGGCGCCAGGCACTGTGGGCATCGCTGTCCACCGCAATGTGACAGCCATTTTCCATGCAGGCAATCAGAAGCGAACGCATGTTAGGGATACCGTCTTTCCGGACAGCAAAGGATCCGCCGTTCAGTTCCACCACTTTGTGGTTTCTGGCAAACGCTTTCGTGACCACGTCATAGTCGTACCGATAGTTTTCCTGTTCGGAATGTCCGATACAGTCCACATAGGGGTTTTCCGCCACCCCCAGCCAGAGCCGGTCAGCCTCCTTGCGTGTCAGGACACCCGGCATACAGGGACTGTGTATGGATGCCACCACCCAGTCCTGCACCGAGAGAAGTCCCTGCGGAAGGTCCAGCCCGCCTTTCGTGTCCATCACGTTGGCCTCGGCGCCGTACAGCATGACAACGCCGTTCATTTCCCGGGGCAGCGCGCCTCCATTGGAAAAATGCCATATATGCGGCGCATCCGGCATGGCCGGTGCATGGTCCGTAATGGCCATGGCACAATAGCCTGTCTGTTTTGCCGCAATTGTCATCTCGTTCAAAGTCTGAAAAGCATGGGTTGCACACAGCGTATGCGTGTGCAGGTCTGCAATCATTTGCATGTATTTGGTATCTCTCTTTTCCCGTTTATTGCTGCGTCACAAAGAAATATCATCCTGCAGGCCCAGTTGTGCCAGCAGTTCCTTGGCCGCGTTGTAGCCCATTTCCTTGGTACGGTTATTGATGGCCGCCGTCTCGATAATTACCGCCAGATTCCGGCCCGGCATGACAGGGATCAGCATACTGGGGACCTTCACGCCCAGAATATCGTAATATTCGGTGTCCAGTCCGGTGCGGTCATAGTTTTTGGTGCGGTCCCAGGGCTCCAGCTGCACGACCATCTCCACTTCCACGCTGCTGCGCACAGATCCGATGCCGAACACATGGGCAACGTTGATAATACCGATTCCGCGCAATTCAATGAAGTGCCGGATATTGGCCGGGGCCGTTCCCAGAATGCTCCGGTAGGATACCCTGCGCAGTTCCACCGCATCGTCTGCAATCAGACGGTGACCGCGCTTGACCAGCTCGATGGCCGTTTCGCTCTTCCCCACGCCGGAGTCGCCGAGAATCAGGATGCCTTCGCCATACACTTCCACGAGGACGCCATGCCGGGTAATGCGCGGTGCCAGTTCGGTGTTCAGCGTCGTGATCAGCACACCCATCAGTGCCGAGGTCATTTCGGTAGACATCAGAAGCGGAACGCCATACTGCTTGGCATACTGCATCATCTCGGAGAGCGGCTGCATATTGCGTGTCAGAATCACAGCCGGCGGCTGAAAGGAGAACAGTTTTTCCAGCCGCATATTGCGCAGCGAAGCGGACAGTTCCTCCAGATAGGACATCTCTGTCAGCCCGATGATCTGGACACGGGTATTATCAAAGTTTTCGTAGTAACCGGCCAGCAGTATGCCGGGCCGATATACCTCAGTTGCCGTAACCTTGACTTTATCCAGCTCACAGGGAGTGTAAGCCACTGTCAGATTTGCTTCTTCCGCCAATTTTTCCAGGGATACAGAGAATTCAGCCACATTCAAACGCCCCTTTCGTGAGGTATTCAATAGTAATCTTATTATACCGTACTGTCCGATTTTTGTACAGAGGTCATCCCGTCTTCCCAGCAAAAAAGTCCCCGCCGCAGAGCAGCAGGGACACACGATTAGCATGCGGTACGCAGCACCGCTATCTCCTTTTGCAGCCATCCGTGCAGCCAAAGCAATGCTTCCGCTGCAGCGAAAACCAGGACCAGATAAATTGCGAACAAAAAGGCCGTATCCCGTCGGCTCAAGGATGCCAGATCAAACGGTACTACCATACGCTGGATCAGAACATGGTGTACCAAAAAGACCGCATAGGAAAGCTTGGCCAGCCTGGCGCAAAGCACGCGCATCCAGCCAAAGGCCAGGAAGCGGGAAACGCCTGCCAGCACCGTAAACACCACCACGCTGAACAGCACACAGGTTATTTTGCTGTCAAAGGACGCCAGGAAGAAGGTTCCCACAGCGCAAACTGCGGCAATTCCCACCTTGCTTTTGCTCCCCATACGCAGATACTGCATACCGAACAGGAATTCCAGAATATGAATGGCCACGAGATGCGCATCCCACCCTGCCAGATGAATGACAAGGCACACAGGGATGCTCACAATCCATGTGACCCAGGGATTTTTCCGAAGGCCCCGATGCAGCAGAGGAAACAGCAGGTACAAGAAAAGAATGCTTCCCAGGAACCATTCACCTACGCAGGCGAAGTCCGTGCCGACCCATCCGGCCGCCACGGCGAAATTATCCAGTCCCAGCACCGTCAGCAGCAGCGTCGGCGATTTTGCCGCCGCATAGTACCCGGGATTTTCCAGAAACCGCCAGGAGAAGAAGATCACCCAGGCCAGCCAGAACAGCGGATAAATTGCTTTCGCCCTTTTCTTGTAGAAGGTGACCGGGTTCTGGTTTTCCGGCACAGTAAGCGCCAGAGCCGCACCCGATACAAGGAAGAAAAGAGAGGATCCGAAATCTCCCAGGTAGATACCAAAGGGCAGCACGCTGGCAAACAGCTTATGGGGCAATGTAAAGTACCCCGTCACGGTGGCATTGAAATGAATCACCAGAATGGAAGCCAGCGCCACCGCGCGGATAAAGTCCAGATAGAACAATCGTTGCTTTTTTATGATCCGACTCCCCTTTTCAGCCTTTCAGCTTGTGCTTGATCAAACGTCCCAGTTGTTTGGCCACCGCCGCCGGCTCCGCCGACGCCTGCACATAGACATCACTGTACCCCGCACGGGCGGCCGCCTGATTTGCACTCTCAAAAGTGGCACTGTAATACCCGTTTTGCTGTGCCGTCAAGGGCAGAAGCCAAAGGTCATTTTTTTGCTCCACTGTGGGGACGCCCTGCGGGAAAGCTGCCATACGGACCAGCGCCCAGCCTGCGAGCGGCGCCGGCGGCGGGTCATCGTTGACCGGCATCGAACTTTTTCCTGCCAGCCGTGTGCCGACTTCCTGCCAATGCTTTCGCGCTGCCCGCTGCGCTTCCGGCCACAACGGCAGAGCCGGGCTCAGCACTCCCAGCAGCGGATTCTCTTCAAACAGAGCCAAAGCCTGCCCCAGCATCTTTTCCGCGTCCTGCACACTCTTCCGCAAATACCAGTCCGTTACAGGATCCTCGCCCCTGACGGCAAAACGAACCAGGCGAAGGCCTGCCTCCTGTAAAGAGACATCCCGCCCGCCGCAATGTTCCGCCACCACATAGTGCCAGTGCAGATTCTGGGCCAATGCGGAGAGCGGCTGTGTGCGAAGCAACGAACGGACCAGATCGTCCACCGGGTAGGATGCAGCCTGCCGCAGATAGGCATACAATTCTGCCGCGGCATTCCCATCCGTTCGCCGCAATTCATCCCGATACGATGTGAAGAAACTGCGGCGCTTAAAAAACGGGCAATGCCGTTCGGCCAGCAATTCCTTCGGGCAGGCCATAATGGGATTGATAAAAATGCCTTTAAGGTCCTCCGTCTGAACGTAACTGTCCCACTTGTATCCCTTTTGGGCAAAATAGCGCGTAAAGCGGGTTTCATGAGAAATTACCGATTCTTCGTAACTGTGAGGCAGTTTCATCTTCTGCCAGTACGCCCAGAAATCCTCTGAAGCCAGCATTTTCCCCCGGATGGCCAGAAAATGGGATTGCAGGTGCTCCGGCACAGCACCGCCAAAACGGCGGCTCTGCATGGCATAATGCCGCGTAAGGCCCCAGAAATCCAGTTCTTCGCGCCGTTCCATGGTTTCCCACATAGTCGCCAGCGGGCTCACAGGACCGGCCAGGGTATAATTCATCAGGATCAGTTCCGTATAGCGGCACACTGCATCCCGTCCCAGAGACAAAAGTGCCTGCTGATACGCTCCCACGTCAAACCCGACGTTCTCACGTTCGATCAGTAGCAGCTTCTCCCGTTCGGTCCATGCACGGCTCTCTGCGTCCAGGGTACCGTTGGTGACCAGTACCACATCCGCATCCTGACGAAGCGCCGAAATCGCAAAACGGCAGGGCCCGTCCAGCAAGCCCTGCGCATCATAGTGGAAATAAATCACCAGCCGCTTCATGAATCAATCCTCATAGGGACCGTGCCGCGGCCCAAACACGGCACGCTTGGTGGCCATGATTCCCTTGTAAGCCGGCTCCGGCAGGTTATCCCGCAGCCAGTTCCGGGCATGGCGCCGACGCGAATTGGCATAGGGACCGTAAACACCGAACAGATGCCGCTTTGCCGCAAAGGCAACGGCCGCCGTAGAAGCCGCCCAGAAAGTGGTACAGTCAAACACCCGGGCCAGCGGCCGGATCAGCCCATTGGCATAGGCCTGCATAGTATCATTGCGCAGCACCGCAAAGGATTGGCTCATCACCACGGCCGGATAGTAACCGGCGGCCTGTGCCACAAAGGGATAGATTCGCTCAATGGCATGGCTGATCGTTCCATCCTGAGGCAGCGGCTCCGGCGGGAAATCGGTGTGCTGCCAGCCATGTGCAAACAGCGGCTGAAGCGCTTTGGGACGGAACCAGAATACACTGCCAAAAGGTGCAATGGGCGACTCTTCCCCCGAAATCGGGACATCCAAGCCCAATTCCTTAAGAAGTTTTTTGGTATTTTCAAAATTCGGTCCCCAGCCGCCGGAGCACATATTCATGAAATACAGCCCATGTGTCGGATAGGGCGGGCAGAGAATTCCCAGGTAAGGATCGTTTTCAAACTCACACAGTACATTGAGTACATGGGCTGCGTTTTTGCAGACATTTTCATTGCAAACATAGCCGAAGCTGGCACCCACACTGCCCGGCTTGGTCTGGATGGCCTTTTTATCATGCATGAAGCAGGCATAGTCATACCCCTGCAGATAGGGCGCCAGATCACACAGGAAAGCCGCCACATCCCGGCCGCGGTTTTCCACAACCACCACCGTCACACTGTGCAGCTTTGCTTCCGCAAATGCCTGCTCAATCTGCGTTTTCTTCTCTTCACTGTTCGTAGAGATGAAAACATCCGTCTGCGGCGGGAATTTGGCCGCAAACGCCACACTCTGGTCCAGCAGATCCATAAAATACAGATGCATGGCCAGGGCAATCCGCCGCTTGCCGCAGAGTTCTTCCGCCAGTTTCGGATTTTGGACAACCGGCTGGATGATCCGTGTAAGCCCCAGATTGCGGGTGAATTCATGGGGATGCATGGTCCGGATCATATTTTTCCAGATGAGATCCATGGGATAATCCGTTTCATCCCGCAGATATTCATACAGTTCCTGCGCCGGTTCCCCTGCCGTATCATTGAGGTACGCTTCCAGGGTATGCATAAAGCTGCGGCGCTTGAAGAGCGGGCATTTCTTATCCCGAAGCAGCCGTACAGGGCACACCAGCAACGGATAGTCGGTGAACTCTTTCAGGTCCTCCGTCTTGACATACACATCCCATTTGAAGCCGCGGTCCGCAAACTGCTTGGTAAAGACAGCCTCATAGCGCTGTACCGAATCGGTATAGCTTTCGATCATGGGCATCTCGTTCCAGTAAGCCTGCAGTTCTGCACTCTGGACAAAACGCTTCCGGTAGACGATAAAATGGGACTGAATATGTTCCGGCAGATACCGATACAGATGCTTGCCCTTGAACGGGTTCGTCTTGGCCCCATGGTGCATGGTCAGACCCCAGAAGTCCAGATCCTCATTCTGCGCCATCGTGTCAAACATTTCCTGCAGCGGACGCACCGGTCCCATCAGCGTGGAATTGGTCATCACGATCTCGTCAAATTCCGAAAGCCGTTCCCAGCCATAGTGATCCAGCGCCGTTTTATAGGCCCAGACATCCAGCCCCTTGTTTTCCCGCACAAGAATCTGATCGGTGAATTTCTGGAAAGCCTGCCGGCCCTGCTCAGAGAGTTTTCCGTTGCAGACCACGATGAGTTCGCTCAGATTTTTTGCCAGATCTGCCAGGTAATAGGAGATAAAATCATCCACATCTCCGTTTTTCTCATAGAAGAAGAAAATGCCCAGTCTTTTCATGTCCGTTCCTTTTCCAGAATTTGATTGATCTTGGTGGCATCGCCCCAGACACCCGGGCTGTCGTAAGGACGGTCCGGGAAGGCGCCATAATCCAGTTTGATCTTATAGTGCTTTTCCTTCAGGAAGCCCTCCACACGGTCAGCCAGCGATTGAGGCTTACCGGTGCAGACGTTGATGATACCGTTGATCTCGGTCTGTACGCTGGCCGCAACGATCATATTCGCCAGTTCTTCCACATCAATAAAATCATAGAGATTCTTACCGCTGGTGAACGGGAAGGTCTTTTTCCCTTCCTCCTCCGCCTGCGCCAGTTTGGCAAAGATGGAACTGCCGTGCGCCTCATCACCGGTAATGTAGTAAGCGCGCAGCCAATGGAGTTTGCACGGACTGTCCGCCATGGACAGCATCAGACTCTGCCGCAGGGCATTTTTCGCAATGCCATACTGGCTCTGCGGCTTACAGGGCGTGCTTTCGTTGATGGGACCTTCCCAATAGCCCACTTCATGCATGGTTCCCATCACGCTCAGTGCCTTCAGTCCGCCTTCCACCAAGTGATTCAAAAAGACCACATGGGAAGACAGATCCCTCATATGGGCCGAGGAATTGTGCCGGAACCCGTCCTTCCAGGCAAGATGAATACATACATCCGGGCTGCCCATCTGGCGGTAGATATCCCGGTCCCCGCTGAAAATGGGAACATCGCAGAATTCCACCCGGTCATCCAACCCCTTGAACGAGAAGTCCGAGGCGATAACCCTGTACCCGCGATCCAACGCATTTTTTACTACGTGCCGCCCGATATAACCGGCTGCACCCGTCACCAAAATCGTTTTCATGGCAATTCCTCGCTTATTTTCCGCGCTGCTCTCCCGTGAGCAGGTCATACAAACGCTGCATGCGCAGCTGATAGAGCAGCAATGCTGCTGTTTTCTTCTTATTTTGCCCTGTACCCTGCCAAAAGTCAAGTGTCCGGCTCGGATACGCAGCCAAGACCCCGCGCAGCGTCTTCCAGGCGTACCGCCGCAGCGCGGCCGGCGCTCTGGCATCCCGCAGTTGATGCATCAAAAACGTGATGGCTTCCGCCTTGCGCAGCGGCCACAGGCGGCGGGATTCCTTTTCGGAACAGCGGCTCTGTACCGCCGCATATTCTGCCCCCATCCAGAGGTCCAGCGCGACAATCCTGCCCTGCAGCGCACGGGAAGACTGACATAACGACGTGCTTTGTGCCCGTTCGTAGTGGCAGTACACCGCATCCGGCATATACACGGCCTTGTCCGTTCCGGCATACAGTGCCGCATTGAAGACAAAATCTTCCAGACCGTAACGGCAGCGCTCGTCGAACTTCCGGTTCTGTAATACCGACCTTTTATACAAGGCATTCCAGACAAATTGGGGACCACTGTTTTGTAAAAAGGCTGCATAGCCGTCTTCCCACATACGGCAGTACCGTCCCTCAGCATGGCGCTGCTCCTGGAAATTGCCGTCCGGCTGTTCCCGGAACAACTGATAATTTCCCCGCACGATATCCGCCTGTTCCCGCTCCGCCGTCTCATACAAAAGCCGAAGCGCGCCCGGCAGGAATTCGTCATCATCGTCACAGAATGCAATATATTCCCCGCGGGCCACACTCAACCCGCGGTTTCTGGCCGCGCAGATTCCTGCATTTTTCTGGGTAACGACCTGAACGCGGGAATCCTGCGACGCCAGCCGGTGGCAGACCTCCGGCGTTTCGTCTGTGGAGCCATCATCCACCAGCAGGAATTCCACTTCCGCCAAATCCTGCCTTAACAGAGAATCAACCGCCGCCTGCAGCGTGGATGCGGCGTTATAGATGGGAATGATAATGCTGACCCGAATTGACACGCAGCGATTGCTCCTTTCTGTTATTTTTTCAAAGCCAGATACAGACGGTCGTACGGCAGCGGCAGGCGCAGCAGTCTTGCCAGGAAGCCGATTTTCCAGCGCGCCAGAGAGAAATCCTTTTTAAGTTCCCTCGGATGGAGCAGATACCATACCAGGTGTTTGGGAGCAGCCAGCGGATAAACGCCGCCATCCTCCACAGACAGGTCACCCAAAAGGGCCAGCTGATCTTTGCCCGGTGCAGCCACGAGCTGCAAAAAAGGTTCTATGGCAAGGCTGGGAGTCAAATCCCACTCTTTCAGCACACTTTGCTGCCATTCGCGAGCGAAAGCAAGTGCTCCCTGCTGCATTTGCAGGATCACCGGTTCTTTTTTCTGGGAAGGATGGATTACCGTAACCCCTTCCTGTGTACGGATATAGCCTGTGGACGGACCGATTTCCTGGGAAATCATCCGTTCCAGAATCGGCTGTCCGGCCCAATACAGACCAGCTTCCCGTCCGCTCAACGAGAGAAACACCTTAGTCTGTTCTTCGGAGAAGCGCATACGAAGTCTTTCATCTTCCGAAAGCTGCAGGCCATACAGACGGATTTTGCACAAAGCTTCAAGGAGCATCTGCGTGGTGCCGCCGCTTCCGATATCTACCAGAATATCTCCCTGCTGCAAGCCGCAGTTTGTAAGATACCCGGATACCGCCTGTACGTCTCCGGAAGGCTGCAGCTCTTCCAAGAACGTACGGATGGTATCTTCCTGGTCCTGCGTTTTCAGATCCAGCTTTTTTTCAGTCCATTCATCTGGACATATGGCGCCGCAATACTCTGCAACTTGACTGCCGGTCAGAATCTGCCTTGGCAAGGCAGAAATCACCAGCTCATATTTCTTTTGGGCCAGCAGGGCCGGGCACAGACTGCGCCGTGACACTTCCAGGTAGAAAGTTTCTTCTTCCGGGTATAAAAGCGCATAGATTTCGCGCGTCAGATACATGTCCCGCGCCAGAAAGAACAGGCGCCCCCCGGTATGTAGCTGCCGGCAGGTATGAATCCATCGGCAAAAGGCCACCAGAAGCGGTCCCAGCACTGAAAATCCCAGTGCGCTGCCTCCATACGGCGTCCCTGACAATCGATTCTGTACAAAAGCCCGCAAGGCTCCGGACACTGCGTCCTGTGCTTTCACCGTTCCCTGCACCGCCTGAGGTGCGGGCAGATGCCATGCTCGGATGCCGGCCAGTGCAGCGCCCAGCACATCCGCACGCCAGCTGTCCCCTACAAACAGGACCTGCCGGCGTTTGAATCCCGTATCCCGGAGGAAGCGCTGGAACAACGCGCCGCTTCGCTTCTGTACGCCATAGGAGCAGGACACAAAGCCTCCGTCCAGCATATCGTATCCGCAGCGTTCCAGCATGGCATGGATCTGTTCCTGCGGAAGATACATATCGGAAATAAAGTAGAGCCTTTTCCCCTTCCCATGCAGAGCCCGTACCGCTTCCAATACGGGACGGTTGGCTATGACAGCCTGCAATTCCCAAGAACATTCCTGCGCCGGATCAAAGCCACACAGCTCGGGCCGGGCATAGATCTCGGCCAGCGTTACTTCCCGTCTTTCTGCTGCGCGCACCTGCGCTTCAGCCTCCACACGTTTGCGGGCAAACGGCAGCCCTCCCTGCAAAAACAAATCCGCAGGTTTTCCCACATCCCGCTTCAAAAGCGTATCAAAAACGTCAAACGCCACCGCTTCATAGGGGGCTGCCAGACGAATGATTGTCTTGGCAATATCCTTCATGACAAATACTTGGTCTCCGGGAAAAAATGCATTCCTTCCCAAAAGCCCTTCCAGATCGTACAAATTCTCGCTCTGCGCTGTCCCCGCGGGTCCTGGATCACCTGCACCGTGTGCCACAGATCCTTTGCCAGCAGCCAGAGCCATCCAATCAGGCCTTCCCGGCGGTACAGCACCACATCATTGCGGTAAAAGTAATGATATCTCTCCCACCGCGTGGGCACATCTGTGGCGATATTGACAGTTCCCGGATTCTGCATCGCATGGACCACACGACTTTCCGGTACAACATAACACAGCTTTTCTCTCGAAATACGCCGCGTGTATTCCCAGTCGTCCGACCAGATAAAGAATTCCGCAATCGGCAAACCGTACCGGCGTACCGACTCAACCGGCAAAAACAGCGAAACAAAACTTGCCATGACCGCTGGAATCTCGGTTTCCTCGTAATCGGGGATATCCCGGTAGGGCGTGGCCCGCTGGCGGTTCATGGGCTGATCGGTGCCATCAGGCGCCAACGCCCGGCTGGACAACCAGCCATAATCGCCCTGGAGGTTTTCGTCCGCTTGCACCAGACATTCCAGGGCCGCTCTTTCCGGGATGGTGTCGTCATCCATCACCCATAACGCGTCATATCCCGCCTCTGCTGCTTCCCTGATTCCATAAGCAAACCCGCCGGCACCGCCCAGGTTCCGTCCCGTATTCCGATAAATCAGGTTTTCCAGCCCCATGGCACTCACAGTATCCGCCGTACCGTCCGTACTGGCGTTGTCAATGACCCAGATTGCCGTCAGAGGCATGGTCTGCTCTTCCAACGCCCGCAGACATTGCTGCAGCAGCGCCACGCGGTTGTAGGTCACGACCACCGCAGCCAAACGCATCGGCTTATTCATGGTTATTGGGGAAGAACTTGCGCTTCAAAAACGCACCGCCCTTGTGCAGCCAGTTTTGGTGTTCCATATATACAACATCCAGTTCTTCATAACTAATGTTATTCGTCATCAGCCAGGCATCCAGCAAACGCTCACTCACAAAGCCGAACACGCGCCGGTCATTGTCGGAATACCCTGTCATATCCAGTTCCCGTTCCAGTTCAAACAGGATGTCAAACAGCCATGTGCAGTAATGGCACAGCAGTTCCCGCTTCATCACGAACATATTGAAATGGTGCCCGTGGGTTTTCGACATATACAAGTCGTACGCAGGAAGATATTCCGGGCATTTGCGCTCAATAATGGAACGGGTAACTGTCAGATCCTGTTTGTGGTGGGCATGAATATACTGGGTATAATTGGTCTCGATAAAATAGTGCCGTTCCTTCGGCAGAACCACGTTGGTGGTGGCCAGAATCGTGCCCAGCTCTTCATGACCGATGACACGCTCTTTTTTGGGGGCAAAGATACACTTCTTGCGGCTTCCGAAATAACGACGGTAATGCACGATTCCAATGTAATCGGAATCAATGTTATGAGCAGCCCAGTACAGGCCCGTCAGTTCGCAGAAATTCGCGTTCCGCTCCGAAATATTTTCGCCGGTATCATCCCCGATATAGCCAATCGCCGGATGAATTGCATGCCCCATCTGTACCGGAAGATACATGGGATCGTCCGGCACCCAATACGGTTTATGCGTGGCAATAATAATGGTCGTTTGCAAAGTGGTCTCCCCGCCTCGTTACAGCAATGTGCGTGTGACCCGGGCACACACACATTTTTCTTTATCCATACATAAGATTTAGTATAACGCGTTTTTATCAGAATACAAGTTACAGAACGGTAACCGCCTTACTCATCGTCTGCTTCCAGTTGTTCCTGTTCCTCCGCCAGCTTTTCCCATTCGTCATAGAGTTCCTGCTGGTGGAAACGTGTATCATCCAGCTCATCGCACTTGTCGCGCAGCAGCAAATGATCCCGCAAAACCTGTGGATCGTTGATTTCATTCTCCAGTTCCACAATATGGGCGCCCAGATCCTCGATTTCCGTCTCCACCGCTTTCAAGCGGGCCCGCACCTCTGCGCGGCGTTTGCGCTGCTCTTTTCCATAGGCCTGGCGCTTGACAGGTTCTGCCGCCTTCTCCTTCTCCGGGACAGGGCCGGCGTTGCGGTTTCTGAACGCTGCAAAATCACGATAGAAGGTAGCCTTGCCATTTTCCAGGTACAGAATCGGGCAACCAAGCGTCTGCATCAGATACCGGTCATGGGTTACCAGCAACAAGGTACCTGTATATGCCGACAGGGCCTGGGTCAAACTTTCCCGCATGTAGATGTCCAGATGGTTGGTGGGCTCATCCAGAAACATAAGATTGGGGCGTTCCAGCGCCAGTTCCGCAAAACGCAGGCGAGCCAGTTCTCCGCCAGACAGCTGTGCACAGTCTTTGAACACATCCTCGCCCCGATATCCGAACCGGGCCAGATGGCTGCGAACTTCCAGCTCTGTAAAACGCGGATACTGATTCCAGATAGCATCAATGACCCGGCCTGCACGGCGCGCCTGTTGCTGGGTAAAGATGCCCGGTTTGGCTCCGCTCCCCATTCGGACCATGCCGCCGGAAGGGCGCCGTTTTCCGTCCAGAACCTGCAGCAGCGTGGATTTGCCTGTGCCGTTCGGTCCTGCAATGATCAGCTTATCACCGCGATGAACCGTGTAATCCAGTCCATCGATCAACGACCGTTCTCCGATCCGAACGGTCAGATTCTTCATGATGACCAATTCGCCATAGGGTTCAATGTCGTACTCGAACCTAAAATTCAGCTCCCACGCTTCCGCGGTGGGTGCATCCACAATTTCCAGTTTTTCCAGCTGCTTCCGGCGGCTCTGGGCCATCTTGGTCGTGGAGGCGCGTACCAGATTGCGGTCGATATACTCCTGCAATTTGGCCGCCTTTTCCACCGCTGCGTCGTGCATTTTCTGCTGACGCTCGTCCGCCGCCTGACGCTGCGGCAGATAGGAAGAATAATTGCCCCGGTAGGTCTGAATGGTTTTGCCCCGCAGTTCCCAGATCTTTGTACAGACTGCGTCAAGGAAATACCGGTCATGGCTGACTACCAGGACCGCCCCCCGGTAGGCCTTAAGATATTCTTCCAGCCAATCCATTGTCTCAATGTCCAGATGGTTGGTGGGCTCGTCCAGAATCAGCAGGTCCGGGCGCTCCAGCAACAGTCTTGCCAGGCGCAGACGCGTCTGTTCACCGCCGGAAAGCACACCTGCCGGTTTTTCCCAGGTTTCGGAAGGGAATCCCATACCGTTGAGGACTTTCTTGATCTGGGTGTCCATCTGGTAAGCATCCATGGCGTCAACCACTGCGTTACAATGATTGATTTCTTCCTGGACCTGCGTATTTTCCGGTTCCTGTGCCAATTTTTTCTGCAGCGTCTCCAGCTTCTGCATGGCTTCCAGGGCCGGCGTAAAGGCCAGACGCATCGTTCCGTACACATCCAGGTTTGGATCCAAGTGGGCGTTCTGCTCCAGATATCCGCAAGTCACGCCATTGCCAAACGCGGCCGTTCCCGCATCCGGCAAGGTTTCCCCGTACAGAATCCGAAGAAGCGTCGTCTTACCCGTTCCGTTGGCGCCAATGATTCCGATCCTGTCGCCGCGCTCCACACTGGCATTGACATTTTCCAGAACTTCATGTTCGCCAAAACTTTTTCCCAATTCTTGCAGTTCCAGCAGCATAACGGTTTTCCCTGTTCCCCTCTTCTCAAAAGATGCCGCTGCCTTGTTTGCAAAGCAGCGGCACTTGGCCCGAGCCGCTTCGCAAGCGTATTCAGGCTTCGTTGCTGTGGCGGCGGTTGCGCACGCCAATATTTTCCAGTTCTTCCGGTTCCATCACGATCTTATACAGTTCCTCATAGGAGTGAACCTCATATTTCGGATGAATATCCGTTTTATTTTCCTCATTTCTGAAATTGACCCAACAGGTATCCAGCCCGGCATTTTGACCGCCCTTGATATCCGCCAGCAGATCATCACCCACCATAAGCACACGGCTTCGATTGCTGATCCCCAGGTCCTTCAGCACATGTTCAAACAGCTTCGCCGCCGGTTTGGCCGCGCCCACTTTTTCGGAAATGTAAATGCCGTCCATGTACCGCTCCACACCGGAATCCCGGATCCGTGCCTGCTGTACGGCCAGCGCACCATTGGAAACGGTTGCCAGCGTCGCCACCTCTCCCAATTCCTCCAAAGCATTCAGCGCTCCGGGAATCAGATCCGCGTGGGTGGCCAGCAGTTCTTCATAGCGGTCATTCATGGCATGGCTTTTGCCATTGTCCGGCAGCTCCATGGCCTGCATAAAGCGCTGGAACCGAATCTGGAACAGTTTTGTCTTGTTGAGTTTTCCCTTGGCCAGGGCATCCCAGAGTTCCCGATTTACCTTGTGATACACCTCATACGCCTGTCCGTCATGGGGCAGTTCATACTCCGCCAGCATATCGGTCACAGCCTGACGCTCTGCCGCATCAAAATCCAGAAGCGTATTATCCACGTCCAGAAGAACACACGTATAAATGGCCATCTTGCTTTCCTTTCCTTACGTTCAAAGGCATTTCGGGTTTACTGCGTTGCTGTTTCCGCTGGCGGCGTGGGCGTCGGGGTGGGCGCTTGTGTGGGCGTCGGCGTAGGAGCCGCGGACACACGCAGTTCAAACACCGCCTCTGCGCCATTGTTGGTGGCACGGATATGGTAGGTTCCCTCCTGATTGGCCGTAAACGTCACCTGATCACCGGTTGCCTTCCAGGAGGTCTCATCACAGGTCCAGTTCACGTCCCCCTGCTTGTTCTGCACGCTGGCGTTCAGCGTGGTGCTGCCGCCCGCGGTGATGGTGCTGGTGCCGCTGATGCTGATGGCAGTCGGATCAGACTGTACGGTCACAGTAATCTGCGCCGTGGAGAAGGTACCGTTGATTTCAATGCCGGCGCGTACCACATAGCTGCCGGCATCCCCCGGCGTAAAGGTGAAGGTACCGCCGTTCTGCTGCAGCTCATCGTTGACGGACCACTGGACATTGCTGTTTTCATAGCTCTTTCCGCCCAGCTTTACGGTAGCCGTGATGGAAAGGCTTTCCCCTTTCTTGATGGTCGTATCGCCACGGTCCAGCGTAAGCTCCACCCGGGCATCATGGAACATCGCCGTTACAGAGATGTCCTTTTTCATGACATCGTAGCGGGTTGCGTCGGTAACACCGTCGCTCCACTTGTAGAAGGTATATCCTTCGGCAGGCACAGCCGTGACGCTAATCTGCTCTCCGGACCCAGCCTGAATTTCCAGGCTGGTCACACCCGTCTTGCCATTGCCCGTCAATGTGCCCCTTGCAGAATTTTCCACAACATAGTTGGCGGTATATTTTGCCGGCGTCGCAGAGGGCGTCGGGGAAGCGCTGCTGGTGGCTTCGCCGGAGGCCTGCGCCGCCCGTTTGGGGATGTCATTGGTGTCCGGGCGTGTGTCATCCGTCTGATAGGCATGCGACTTCACGTACTCCAGCACTGCACTCGCCCCAGCGGCATTCAGGCCACCCGAAGAGGTATCCACATAGCTTTCCTCGGCATAGCCCTTGTCGTTTTTCAGAATTTCGGCAAGGTTGAGATACTTGTATCCCATTTCCTCGCATGCCGCCGCAATGGACTGGTTAAACTGATCGATATAAGTCTGGGTTTGTGCGGCATTCTCGCTGTCCTGCGTAACCGGCGGAATGGCGCAGGCAATCAGATCAGCATAGGAATAGGAGTTTTTGATGTTCTGCATTGCCTGCTTATAGTCATTCATAAACTCGTCGACGGTCACAGATCCATCCACATCATTGCTGCCGATCATAACATATACACGGCGTGCCTTCATTTTGGCAATGGCCTGCGGAATCGTATAGGTGTTGGCATCGTCCTGAAACGCCACACAGCTTTCCTTCAGGAAATTGGAAATTTTCAGATCCTCTTTCCCGGCAAACTGATCCAGTGTAATGCGCCCGTCTTTTTGCAGCGACGTGGCCGTGCGATCCCCCACAAACAGACTGGAAGTGATGTAGGAATCATCAGCAGAATTGTCTGTCAGAATGGCCCCCAAACTGGTATCCAGCGGATAGAGGTTCGAATCATAAGCGTCCTTTCCGCCAATACTCTGGGGAAGAATCCAGGCCACCACAAAACTGGCAATCACAGCCAGTATGCACACAGCCAACACAATACACGCTTTGCGTTGGATAGGACTGAGACCGGACGCGGTATGGGACTTTTTACGGCTCATCGGTAACCGTGACCTCCTTGGATAGAATGTGGGATGCCCTAAGCCATACACCACCTAGTATAAACATAGCCATTATATCATAAAAACCTTGTTTTGAATACAGATTTCTCAAAAATGTAACGGATTACAAAACTATAACAGATAAGGGCCGGCTGAAACAGCCGGCCCTTTTCAAAAAGTTCAGGACAAAAGCATCCGATCGTTCGCAAAATCTCCGTCACTGACCTGCTCAAACCGTTTGAGAAGATCACTCACCTTCAGATTTGCCTTTTCCTCACCGCGCACATCATAAATCACACGGCCCTCGTACATCATGATCAGACGATTCCCGTAACGAATGGCGTCTTTCATATTATGCGTGATCATCAAAGTGGTCAGATGGTTTTCATGCACAATCTTATCCGACAGGCTCAGCACTTTGGCGGCCGTCTTAGGATCCAGTGCCGCCGTATGTTCGTCCAGCAGCAGCAGGCGGGGCTTTTTCAGTGTCGCCATCAAGAGGGTGACCGCCTGCCGCTGGCCGCCGGAGAGCAGTCCCACTTTGCTGGTCATGCGATCCTCCAAGCCCAGTTCCAGGGTCTGCAGCAGCTTGTAATATTCCTCGTGTTCCTTTTTGGTAATCCCCACGCGAAGGGTACGCGCCATACCGCGCCGGGCCGCCAGGGCAAGGTTTTCATCAATGCCCATGGTAGCGGCGGTCCCCATCATCGGGTCCTGGAACACGCGGCCGATGTATTTGGCACGCTGGTGCTCCGAAAGGCGTGTCACATCTTTTCCGTCAATGATGATTTTGCCCATATCGATCGGCCATACGCCCGCCACCGCATTCAGCATGGTGGACTTGCCTGCGCCGTTGCCGCCAATCACCGTCACAAAATCTCCGTCTTCCAGTTTGAGATCCAGGCCGTTCAGGGCCACCTTTTCGTTCACCGTGCCGGCGTTGAAGGTTTTATAAACATTTTTGATTTCAAGCATTGTTTTTTCCTCCCTTCTTGACGCTCGGCTTCGTAAAGTAGCGACTCTTCCAGTACGGCACCGTCAGGAACACTGCCACCACCAGCGCCGTGAGCAATTTGAGGTCGTCGGTGGACAGGCCCAGCCGCAGAACGAAAGTCATAACCATGTAATAGATAATGGCACCGATAATGGCTGCAATCAGTTTCAGGGCAAAATTGCGGAAAATCTTGCTGAAAATGACCTCACCGATGATGACCGCAGCCAGACCAATCACAATGGCACCGCGTCCCATATTGATGTCCGAGAACCCCTGATACTGGGCAAGCAGACCACCGGACAGTGCCACCAGGCCGTTGGAGATCATCAGTCCCAGCACTTTGGCAAAGCTGGTGTTGATGCCCTGTGCACGGGCCATATTCTGGTTGGCGCCGGTTGCGCGGAGCGAACAGCCAAGCTCTGTGCCGAAGAACCAGTACAGGACAGCCACCAGCACCGCGCAGAAGATCACCAGGGTCAGCAATGGATTGTTCAGCGCCTTTTCCCGCACGTACCGCGCCGACACCAGTAGGGAATATTTGTCTACACTGATGGGCAGGTTGGCCTTACCGCCCCCGGTTCCCGTCCCCATGATTCTCAGGTTCACTGAGTAAAGTGCAAGCTGGGTCAGAATACCAGCGAGAATTGCCGGGATGCCGCAGGCTGTATGGAACAGCCCCGTGACAAGTCCCGCCAGCATGCCGGCCAGAGTGGCAGCCACAAGGGCTGCTCCGACCGGCACACCGTTCAGCACCAGAATCACACAGACGGCACCGCCCGTTCCCAGCGAGCCATCCACCGTCAGATCGGCAATATCCAGAACACGATAGGTAATGTATACGCCGATCGCCATAATTCCCCAAATAAGTCCCTGTGCCACAGCACCGGGCATGGAATTCAGCAGCGAAGTCAAAAATTCCATCGGAAATCCATCCTCCATCCAGACATAATTATAAGCACCAAAACAGCGGGGAAAGGGTACGGCCCCTTTTCCCGCTGTCATAATGAATGATTTTACTCAGCGATTGCTTCGTATCCTTCCGGAGGCGTGATGCCCAGTGCCTCACAGTTCGCGGCATTATACTTCTTGGTCACATTGGGCGCATATTCAATGGGCATGGTGGAAATATCCGCGCCCTCCGCCAGGATCTGATAGGCCATCGTACCGGTCTGGTAGCCCAGATCATAGTAGCTGATGGAAAGTGTCGCCACACCGCAGCCCTTGCAGATGCCTTCCTCACCGGCCACCACAGGGACTTTGGCGGGCAGCACCACATTGGCGATTGCTTCAGTGTTGGAAGCAGCCGTATTGTCAGTGGGGATGTAAATCACATCCGAAGCGTCGGCAGCCGTCTGTGCCACCGAGGTGACATCGTTGGTATCGGTAAAGGCATAGCGGGTGACCGTATAGCCGGCATCCGTGAGATACCCCTCAATCACGTCACACTGATATACCGAGTTTGCCTCGGCGCTGCAGTACAGCAGACCGACATTCTTGGCATCCGGGAACAACTCCTGAATCATAGCCGCCTGCTGATCCAGCGGTGCCAGATCCGAAGTGCCGGACACATTGCCGCCCACCGTACCAGTCCAGTCACTGATATCCAGGGCCGTCGCATAGTCCGTTACCGACGTACCCAGAATGGGAATATCCGAAGTTGCCTGGGTGGCGGTCTGCAGCGGAGCCGTAGCATTGGCCAGGATCAGATCCACACCGGACGAAACAAATCCGTTGATGATGGTGGAGCAGTTGGCGGTATCACCGGATGCATTCTGCTCATCAAAGGTTACGTTTCCTTCACCCAGTTTTTCGGTCAAGGCGTCCTTGAAGCCCTGGGTAGCGGCATCCAGCGCGTCATGCTGGACAAGCTGGCAAATGCCGATGGTATAGCTCTGCGCACCGGTTGCTTCGGCCTCCGAAGACGCCGCAACCTCCGACGTGCTGGCAGCCGACTCCGCTTCCGAAGTGCTGCTGGAAGTTGTAGCCGTGCTGCCGCAGCCGGCCAGCCCCATGACCATTGTCGCGGCTGCCAGTAAGGAAACTGCTTTTTTCATTTTTCTTCCTCCAGACAATATCGGTTCAGCGCCCGGTTTTTCTCCGGTATTTCCCTCCGCTTCTCCGATTTAATGCTTTAAAGTATACCACACTTTATCCCGCTAAAGCAACCGTCTATATGCATAAAATTTATGTATGATTTTGCGTCTCTCCTGTGCATACAGTAAATTTTTACAAAAAAGCACAGATGAAACTTCTTTCATCTGTGCCTTTTTACCCGCTTCAACCGCCAAAGCAGGTATTTTCCACTTTCTGCAGCAGCTCCAGAAAACGCTCCGGACCTCTGGCATGACGCAAAGCATCCACCAATGCATGGCGCCCCAACAGATTGACGAGCCGTGCCAGAATCTGCAGATGCAGGCTATCCTGTTCCGGCGGCACCGCGATCATAAACAACAGGTCAACCGGGCGGCCGTCCGGCGCCCCCCAGTCCACGCCATGCCGCAGCGTCAGCGCCGAAATTCCCGGCGCCGAGACGCCTGCATTGATCGCATGGGGCAGTGCAATTCCCTCGCCGATTGCGGTCGTACCGCCAAAATTTTCCCGTTGACACACGGCATTGTAATAGGCGGTACCGTTGGTAATGACGCCGATTCCCTCCTGCAGTTCTACCAAAATACCCAGCGCATCGGCTGCATTGTCAATATTGGCATATAGCAGAATCCCCTTGGGGTCCATCAGTTCGCATACTTTCATGGTTGCTCCCCTTCCGCGGGCACCTCAAACATCCGTCACTTTCCGGATCAGCTGATATAAGTACTCGCCGACCGCACCCTCAGAGCAGGTGCAGGTAGTCACAACATCCGCCGTGGCCTTTACCTCCGCCGGAGCATTGGCCACTGCCACGGCATACCCTGCTGCCTTCATCAGTTCCAGATCATTGTAATAATCTCCGATCACAATGGTCTTCTTCTGGGAGCGGTTCATCAAAGCACACAGATCATGCATACCGGTTGCCTTGCTGACACCGCCCGGCATGATTTCCAGATAAATGTTATTGGTTGCCAGGAAATAATTATCCCGGCCATAGTACTTGGTCTTGGCATACTGTCCCAGCTTGCGGATGGTCTCCGGGTCCGAGGCGAACACCACTTTTACCCAGCCGTCCGGCACACATTCGATCGGGCAGGCAATGCTGCCCAAATGCTCATCCACCTGGTGCGCATGGGTATATTCGTTGGCATGGATCACATACATTTCACCGTTCCCGGCCATGACTTCCACGCCCATGTGCGGGAATTTGGGCAGGATATCCGCAATCGCCGTCGTTGCCTGTTCCCGGTTCAGCGTCGAACGATGCAGCACCGATTCCGTCGAGAAATCATAGAGCAGTGCCCCATTGCAGGAGATGGCTGGCAGAGAAAGCTGAATGCCATCCAGCGCCGCGCGGATCGATTCCGGCGGACGGCCGGTGGCCACCGTAAACAATCCCCCCATCTCAATAAACAGCTGAATAACCGTCTTATTGCAGGCAGGAAGTCCTTCCTTGGCGGTCAGGAGAGTATTATCCATATCACAGATGACCAGATAATCGCTGAGTGCTGATTTCATGCACGGTGTTCCTTTCTAAGCCGATTCAGAAAATCCGTAAAATAAGGGGGAAGCGGCGAATCAAATTGAATCCATTCTCCTGTAGACGGATGGACAAAGCCCAACTCTTTGGCGTGCAGACACTGTCCCTGCAGACTCTTGATGCAATTGCGCGGTCCGTACACTGCATCCCCCGCAAGGGGATGCCCGATGGACGCCATATGTACACGGATCTGATGGGTGCGCCCTGTTTTCAGTTTGCAGGCAATATAGGTGAAGTTGCCGAACCTCTCCAGGACACGCCAGCCTGTATAGGCATATCTTGCTCCGGTGGCATTTTCAGGCACCACTGCCATCTTCTTACGGTCCCGGGGATCCCGGCCCAGCCAGGTTTCCACAAAGCCCTCGTCCTCTTTGAGATTGCCGTACACAATCGCATGATAAACGCGGTGGATACTGTGCACGCTCAGCTGGCTGCTCAATGCCTGATGGGCCGCATCATTTTTGGCCACCACCAGCAAACCGCTGGTATCCTTGTCAATGCGGTGCACGATGCCCGGGCGTATGGCACCGCCTATCCCGGACAACTGGCCGGCGCAGTGATACAACAGCGCGTTGACCAGCGTACCATCCGGATTTCCCGGCGCAGGATGCACCACCATGCCCTTGGGCTTATTGACCACCACCAGGTCAGCATCCTCGTACACGATGGACAGCGGAATATCCTGGGGAACCGCCTCAATGGGCTGCGGGTCCGGCAGCTGAACCCGGTATACGGAACCCGGACACACTTTGTCCTTTTTGTTGACAGGCTGTCCGTCCCTTGTGACCAGATTCTGCTCCATCAGGCCCTGCAAAGCACTGCGGGACACTCCCTCGCATTGCCCTGCCAGCCAGGCGTCAAGACGTCCTGCCGCCTGCGGCCCTGCCGTGATCTCAATCGGTTCCATCTGCTGCTCCGTCCTGCTGTTTTGCTTCCTTCTCCCGTTTTTCATTGCGGAAGGAGTCATAGAGAACCCAGGCCATCAGCAAAATCACACCCGTGGTGATGCAGATATCGGCAAAATTGAAAACGGCAAAGTTCACAAACAGAACATTGATATAATCCACCACGACCCCATTGAAAAAGCGGTCGATCAGATTCCCGATGCCGCCGCCCAGAATCAGCGTCCAGGAAATTCGCTCCCACGGCCCCATTTTACGGAACAGCAGTACCAGAAGAACGCACACCAGCATGATGGAAGTCATGCCGATCAGCAAGGTCTGTTTGCCCGCCAACATGGAAAATGCCATTCCGTCATTGAGATAGTACCGCAATTCCAGAATGCCAGGCATCACAGTGATTGCCCCCATAGGCTTCAGCACCGCTGTGGCCCACTGTTTGATCAGTTGATCCGCCACCACGAGCACCGCAGCAGCCAACACAGAGAAAAAGGAAATAAGCATCGGAAACCCCATGATTTCAAAAAATCAGCGGTGCTTACACGAATATAAGCACCGCTGAAAGTAAAATTACATTCCCAGAACCTTTGCGCAACGCGGGCACAGACCGTCATTGTTGACGGCAGTATCATACTTCCAGCAGCGCAGGCACTTGGTACCTGCGGCATGCGCAGCCTGCACACCCAGGCCTTCCACAACGCCCTTCACGCCGCCTTCACCCTGTTCCAGATGGACCTGGGACACGATGAAGAGGTCAGCGAGTTCATCCATCGGAATCGCATTCAGGAAGGCGTAGACATCCTCGTTGCAATACAGCGTCAGGGCCGCTTCCAGAGAAGAGCCGATCTGTTTGTCCGCACGAGCCTGCTCCAGGACCTTCTTCACGTCGTCGCGGATTGCCATGATGCGATCCCACTTGGCCGTAAAGTCCTCACCGGCGGCGGGCTTTACCTCGGGCATCTGCTCAAAGACAACATAGTCCTTCATACCGGGCATCTTGGGCACATAGCTCCAGATTTCCTGGCTGGTGAAGCAGAGGATGGGCGCCAGCAGCTTGGTGAAGTCCACCAGGATGCGGTACAGAGCCGTCTGCGCGCAGCGGCGGGCATGATCATCCGCACAGTACAGGCGATCCTTGATAACGTCCATATAGAAGTTGGACATATCAATGACGCAGAAATTGTACAGCGCGTGATAGGCACGGGAGAAATCGTAATGATCGTAGGCATCCCGCATGGTCGCCGTCAGCGTATTGCAGGCTTCCAGCGCCCAGCGATCGATCTCATACAGCTGATCGTCCGCAACGGCATCCTTGTTGGGATCGAAGTCGCTCAGGTTGCCCAGCATGAAACGGGCCGTATTGCGCATCTTGCGGTAGGCTTCCGACAACTGACGGAAAATTTCCTTGCCGGCACGCACGTCCACGGTGTAGTCGCTGGAGGCGACCCACAGGCGAATAATATCGGCGCCGTAATCGCGGATGATCTCGGAAGGCTCCATGCCGTTGCCGGCAGACTTGTGCATCTGCTTGCCCTGAGCATCCACAACCCAGCCATGGCACAGCACCTCCCGGTACGGCGCAACGCCCTGGGTGGCCACACAGGTCAGCAGGCTGGACTGGAACCAGCCGCGGAACTGATCGGCGCCCTCCATGTACATATTCACGGGCCAGGTCAGTTCGGGACGCTCCCGGCAGACAGCGCTCCAGGTGGAGCCGGAGTCAAACCAGACGTCCATGATATCGGGATCCTTTTCCCAGTCGGAAGCGCCGCATTCACAGACCTCCGTCTTGGGCATGATCTCGTTGGCGTCATACTTGTACCAGGCGTCGCTGCCTTCCTTGCGGAACAGATCGGAAACCGCTTTGATGGAGGCATCCGTGATATGGTACTTGCCGCACTTCTTGCAGTAGAACACCGGGATGGGCACGCCCCATACACGCTGACGGCTGATGCACCAGTCGCTGCGGTCGCGCACCATGCCCGTCATACGGTCATGGCCCCAGGCCGGCTGCCAGTGCACGTTGTCGATGGCCTTGTAGACATCTTCCTTGAAGGCGTCGATGGAGCAGAACCACTGCTCGGTAGCACGGAAGATGATGGGATGATGGCAGCGCCAGCAATGGGGATACTGGTGAGTGATATGCTGTACGCCCATCAGATGGCCGGACTGCTTGATATGCTCCAGGATGACCTTGTTAGCCGCCCAGACTTTCAGACCGGCGAACTCTTTGCCGGCTTCCTCCGTCAAGCATCCCGCATCGTCCACAGGCACCACGATGGGCAGCTGGGGATAATGATTGACGCAGACCTCAAAGTCCTCGACACCATGGCCGGGCGCGGTGTGGACACAGCCGGTACCGCCTTCCAGCGTAACATGATCGCCCAGGATCACAAGACCCGTGCGGTCCAGGAAGGGATGCTGGTATTCCATCAGTTCCAGCTCATCGCCGTGAACGGTGTCCGGCATGACTTCGTAATTCTCGATATGGCAGGATTCCATGGTGGTCTTGACCAGTTCTGCCGCCATGATATGGTACTCGTCGCCGATCTTGACGAACGCATACTCAATATCGGGGTTCAGGCAGGTAGCCACGTTGGCGGGCAGCGTCCAGGTCGTGGTGGTCCAGATCACGATCCAGGCCTTGTCCAGCGGGATGTTGTGCTTGGCCAGCACGCCCTTGGGATCGCCCGTCAGTTTGAAACGCACATAGATGGAATCGCACTCATCCTCGGCGTACTCAATTTCCGCCTCTGCCAGCGCCGTGCGGTCCTCCGGGCACCAGTACACAGCCTTCATGCCCTTGTAGATGTAGCCCTTTTTCGCCATCTCGCCGAAAATCTCGACCTGGCGCGCCTCGAACTCGGGACGCAGCGTCAGGTAGGGATTTTCAAAATCACCCTGCACACCCAGGCGTTTGAACTGTTCATTCATCACACCGATGTGCTCGGTGGCAAACTCCTTGCAG
This sequence comes from uncultured Subdoligranulum sp., assembly GCF_963931595.1. Taxonomy (GTDB): domain Bacteria; phylum Bacillota; class Clostridia; order Oscillospirales; family Ruminococcaceae; genus Gemmiger. The sequence continues at coordinate 1,039,145 of NZ_OZ007030.1, read as the reverse complement.
ATCTTGCGCAGTTCCAGCTTGGAGACGCCGGATTTCTTGTCGCCCAGAGAACCCAGCGCTTTCAGTTCGATGGGCAGACCGTGGGTATCGTAACCAGGCACATAGGGGGCCTGGAAACCGGACATGTTCTTATACCGGATGATGATATCCTTGATGATTTTGTTGAGCGCGGTGCCCATGTGAATGCTGCCGTTGGCATACGGAGGGCCATCGTGCAGGATATAACGGGGTTTGCCCTCGTTGTTGCGGATCATCTGCTCATAGACATGGTTCTGCTCCCAGTCCTCGAGCATTTTTGGCTCTTTCTTGGGCAGACCGGCCCGCATCTCAAAGGGCGTCTGCATCTTGTGGATGGTGTCATTATAATTCTGCGGCAAGATTTCCTACTCTCCTCTATCAAGAAAAATTCTGTTCTGCCTCTGCAGGCTCAACTGTCAAAGTCTACGCCTTCAAAATTGTCAAACGCGGGAGAAGCAAGCTCCTCCTGCGGTTCAGCAGCTGCCTTGGTCTTGCGGGAAGCGCGCTTCCCCGTGCTGGTTTTTCTGGTTTTCCTTGCAGGCTTTTCCACCGAAGGTTCATCATACAATCCCGCGCCGGGCTGGAACGGCAGATCATTCTGCTGCGGTGCCGGCTGGGTCGGGGCGGCAATTTCTTCCGGTTCCTCAGGATGGGGTGCAATGGCAAACTCCACCGTATCCACCTTTTCCGCCTCGGCAGCCGGAGTGCTCTGCGGTGCGTCGGCCGGCTCATAGTAGTGCGTCTCCTGCTGCGGTGCACTGGCTTCCGGCTGAGGCACAGTCTGCGCCGGCTGCGCGGGCTCCGTGTAGGCGGGTTCCGCCGGAGCACTCTGTACCGGTTCCGCTGCCGGCTTGTCCGGCTCGGCCGGAGCCGGCTCCTCCTCTTCGGGCTTTCTGTATTCCGGCAGCTTGCTGATGAGGTTGATGTGCTTGCGGTACATCTCCATCAGCGAACGCTTGAAACTGTCCGCCTCACTTTTCAGCGTGACGATCTCCTGCTTGGCCAGTTCCACATCGTCACGGGCGCGTTGTTCCCGGTCTTCCGCCTTCATATTGGCAGCACGGATAATCTCCGCGGCCTTCTGCTTGGCTTCCCGGATCACATTCTCGCCCAGACGCTGGGCGTTGATCATCGTGGTGCGAAGCGTGTCTTCCTCGGCGCGGTACTGATCAATGCGCTGCGCAAGCACCACCAGTTTTTTCTGCAAATCGTCGTTCTTGGCCGACAATTCTTCCATGCTTTCCGCAACCTGTTTGAGATAATCATCCACGTCATCGCAGCGATAGCCGCGCATAGACTTTTCAAATGTTACGCGGCGGACATCCTCAGAAGATATCATGATTTTCCTCCTGTTTTCGGACTTTCCGGGGTCAGCGATCTGCCAAAAGCGTTGCACGCTTCAATACTGAAAGAAGGATATAAACACGCGGTCTTTCCGGCTTTTCCCGCCGATTTCGGCCAGCTGGTAACGGCCCACACCGCGCACCGTAAAGATATCGTGGGCGTAAACGGTCTCATGGGCAGCCCGCAGCGGCAGATGGTTGATTTCCACCCGCCCCGCTGCAATATAGTCTGCGGCTCTGGTGCGGGAGGTATGCATCATCGCGGCCAGCACGGCATCCGCCCGCAGGGAAGATACCGTTGCTTCCTTAAGTTCTCTCTCTATTCCCTGCTCCAGGTGCGAGGGAAGCCGATCACAGGTCTCCACCCGCACAGGACAGTGTCCTGCACTGGATAGTTCGGAGGCAATGAATTCCTGCTTGTCAGCCAGCACCACCGCATAGAAGACCTTCGGATCCTCCGGATCGGCCAGAAGATCGCCGATACAAACACGATCCAGCCCCAGCCCCAGAATGGAGCCCAGGTAGTCCCGATGTCCTGGCAGTCTGTCCCCTCCGGCTCCCATTGCTGTCATGCGAAGATACGCCACAGGCTCTTCCTGCCAGCTTTCCGGCGGTTCCAGGCAAAGCACCTTTCGTTCGGCGCCGGCATAGCCTCCCCAGAATCGTATTGCCGCAAAATCTGCTTTGTGACAGGCGGCTTTTGCCAGATCCTGCTCCCGGTCCGACAGGAAACCCATGTAACGGGGAATACCCCGCTCCCGGGCCACCCGGCACAGCTCTTCCACCCGGCGCATCAGCCGCCGTTCTTCATCGCTCTGCGGAGGTATGAATCCCCGCGCGGCCGGCAGATCAGAAGAATACGCCATTATTCTCCAGTTCGTCGATCAAATCGCCCATAATATCCACATTGTAGGGCGTAATGATAAAGGTACTGGTGGCCACGCGCTTAATCTGCCCATTGTTGGCATAGGCAACGCCGGACAGGAAATCGATCAGACGGCGGGAGACCTCCTTGCCGGTGGACTCCAGGTTCAAAACCACCGTACGCTTGGCGTTCAACTGATCCGCGATCGTCGAGGCATCTTCAAACCGTTCCGGCTTCACCAGGACAACCTGCAGCTGGGTGGTTGCGTTGATGTTGACCACTTTGTTGCTATGCTGTTTGACCTCAGCCTGAGAATAATTCTGTGCGGCAGCCCCCTGGCCGCCGGCAAAAATTTCGTCTTCGGTATCGTCGATATATGAATCCCCTTCCGGGTCGATTCCCAGCTTACTCTTCAAACTGTCAAACATAGACATCGTCGTTACTCCTTTGATCGAACCTGCACCCTAGAAAGTGCAGGAACTGTTACAGCGATATACATTAAACATTATCTTCTTTTTTATGGGAATTGTCAATATCAAACGGTCAGTTTCTGTGCTACAACAGCTTGCCGTCCTGCAGATTGGTTCCCTGCACAATGACTTCATCATACAGGCGCACCTCATTGTCCGTGCCGATGGCACCGTTGCCGGGAATCAGGATGTAGTTATCATCCTCATACAGCGTCGTAATTTTCAAAAAGCGCTGCAGGTTTCCATATTTAACATACACGCCCCGCGCACCGTCCGCAATATGCAGGGCCTCCTTGTTGATCCGGATTCCCTCATACGTCTTTATGTCAATCTGAGCGGTTTCCTGACCGAAGCTCAGAATTTCCGCATTGATGGTCTGGCATTCAAACACCAGTTTTGCCACGCCGGACGCTTCGTCCGGAGTAACTTCCACAAGCGTCGCCGCCAGAGGCGTATTCTGCTTGCCCGGAACGCTGATTTTCACCGAGGTAATGCCGTCAAACCGCTCGGCGGTCTCCAGGTCGCAGACGGCATAAAAACGCCAGCTGAACCCCGTGGCGATCTGGCCCGCACATCCGGTATCCCTGGCCGGGAATCCCGCTTCCAGCATCTGCTGCAATTCGGTGGGCGATGCGCTGTCCAAGGAATTCTGATCCGTCACAATGGGAGACATCGCCTCTGTACTGCTGAAATATCCGTTGGTGGATGCTGTGATTGTCTGCAGCGTGCCAAGCTGCGCATTGATCTCATCGTACTCGGCCTGCAAGGTGCTGATCGTCTGGGAGAAATTCCCTGTCTGCCCGGTGCTCACCTGCAACCGGTTCTGGGCAAGCAGGAAGTCATCCTCAGCATCGGTAATGCCGCTGTACTCTGCCGTATCCAGTTTGTCCAGCAGGTTATACAGCGCCTGCCGAGTCTGATTGGTCAGCACGGAAAGATCACTGCCGGTGGAGTTTTCCGACTTACTCAGCAGATCGATGGTTCTGCCCAGGCGGTCCAGCCGTTCCCGCAAAAGCCCCTGTGAATCATCGGTATAACATTCGGCCACCACCGTGCCGTTGCTCACACGCTCTCCGTCCTTTACCAGATACCCAAGATTGCCGCTGCCCTCCACCGGCACGGTGGCAAAGGAGACCACACCGTCCAGCGTTACACTGTCCGCCATGGTGTAGGCGATGGCCGTTTCCGTTTTATAGGATTGATGAAAGATCACAAAGCACTGCAGGATCACATACAGGGAAACCAGCGCCAGCAGCGCAAGACTGATACCTTTTGCTACACGGCCAGCCGTGTGTACCTTTTTGGATTCCATGCAGTCCTTGCCTCCTTCCCCGCTCAGTTCTGCAAAAAGTCCTGGATCAGTTCGGCAGCACGCCCGAAAGCGTCCTCCTCATCCACATACAGCCACCGGGCATCATTCTGGTGGCGGAACCAGGTAAGCTGCCGCTTGGCATACCGGCGGGTCGCCTGCTTCAGAGCAGCTGTACAGGCCGCCAGTGACTGGGTTCCTTCAAAGTAAGGGAAGAACTCTTTGTAACCGATGGCCTGTGCCGCCGTCCGGTACTCCGCCTTATGAAGCCAGACCGTTTCGGCCTCCCCCAGGATTCCCTGTTCCAACATTTTGTCCACCCGCAGATCAATCCGCCGGTAAAGTTCCGCGCGGTCCCGGTAGGTCAGACAAAGGCAAAGCGAACGGTAGGGCGGCGTTTCCGGTCTGGACTGCCGCTGTTCCTCACTCATTTTCCGCCCGGTAAGCCGGAACACTTCCAGCGCACGAATGACACGCGGCAGATTATTGGGATGAACCTTGGCAGCATATTCCGGGTCGATCTGGCGCAGACGCTCATACAGCGCCTGTGCCCCCTGTTCCTCCGCTTCCTGCTGCAATTCTTCCCGGAGTTCCGGGTCTGACCGCTGCGGTGCAAAGGCAATGCCATGCAAAAGGCTGGTGATATACAGTCCCGTGCCCCCCACCACCAGTGGCAGATGTCCACGGCCGGTAATCTGTGGAATGAGCCCCGCTGCCATCTCCACGAACTCAGCCACGCTGTACGGTTCTTCCGGGTTCAGGAAATCCAACAGGTGATGGCACACACCCGCACGTTCCTCTTCGGTAGCCTTCGCCGTACCAACAGAAAGACCGCGGTATACCTGCATGGAGTCGGCATTGATGACCTCACCGTTGAACTGACGCGCCAGCGCCACAGAGAGGGCCGTTTTCCCGGTAGCCGTCGGTCCTCCGATGGCCACCACACGGGGACAATCATACAAGGCGTCCAAACTGTTTTTCCAGCTCCTTCCGGGTGATCTTCAGCACGCAGGGCCGCCCGTGGGGGCAGAACGGTGGGATCGCCCCTTCCAGGATCTGCTGTGCCAATGCCAGCATCTCTGCATTGCTGGTCCGGTCCCCCGCCTTGATGGCTGCACGGCAGGCGATGGAATGCAGTACCCACTCGGTCTTTTCCCGCAGGGCATCATGGCTGCCATCCACAAAGCGGGCTGCCAGTTCCACCACCATGTCTTCCACATCATCCACCTGCACGTCCGCAGGAACCGCCCGGACCATCACGGTGGAGCCGCCGAAGTCCTCCACTTCCAGGCCGGCATCGTTGAGCATCTCTGCATTCTGCAGCAGGGCCTGCTTTTCCGCAGCCGTCAGATTGACCTGCACCGGCACCAGCAGCATCTGCGCCGGTACATGGCCATAATCCTTGGCCAGCTTCTCAAACAGAATGCGCTCGTGGGCGGCATGCTTGTCAATGAGGCACAGTTCCCCTTCCCGCTCGGTGATAATGTAGGTTTTAAACACTTCCCCCACCAGACGAAGAGGCTGCGGCGCAGGAGGCACCATGGTGGTCTGCTCCGGCGATTCCTGTTCCCGGGGCAAAGCACTCAAAGCCTGCATCGTCTGCTGCTCCGGCTGCGGCGCGGGAGGCTCCGGCGGTTCCCGGTGGGCTTCCACACTCGGAATGGTCTCCGGGTTCTTCGGTTCTGCAACAGCAGGTGCAGGCTTTTCCTCCGGCAGATCCGGCAGAATATCCAGTACCGTCTCCTGTTGTTCCGTCGTGGGACGATAGGAGGTTTCAGTCGTTCTGACCGGTGCAGCCGAAGGAGCCTGATAGTGGGGTGCCGGGGACTCCACCGACACAATTCCCGGCAGCGGACGGGCCGGGACCGGGTCCGTCAAGCGGTTCAGCGCCCGGTATTCTGCCGCTGAAAGGGTGGCAAACCGGGATTTTTCCGGCGTGGCGGGGCGCGCTGCCGCCCTTTCAGGGGAAGCGGGTCTTCCGGCGGGCGCCTCCTGGGACATTTCAAAGCGGCACTCACCGCTGCCCGGCGTGGTCAGCGCCATGCGTACAGCACGGTAGACAGCGTCAAAGACATCGCTCTCCCGGGCGAACCGGATTTCCGTTTTGGCAGGATGAACGTTGACATCCACCAGATCGGCGGGCATCTCCAGCATCAGAACCGCCCCAGGAAATTTTCCCTGCATCATGGTGCCCTTATAAGCGTTTTCCAGCGCAGCCATCATGGTACGGTTCTTGACATACCGACCGTTCACGAAGAAATGCTGCGTGCCGCGGCTGGCACGGCAGGCACGCGGCGGGGTAATCAGTCCCTTGATGTGATACACACCGCTGCCGCCGTCCACCGGCAGCAGATCCCGGGCAAACTCCCGGCCCATCACCGCATACACGGCGCTGCGCAGTTCCCCATCCCCGGGGGTCATGAACTGCTGTTTGCCCTCCCTGATGAAGCGAAAGCTGATTTCCGGGTGGGACAGCGCCGCATGCAGCACCGTTTCCGCCACGTAGGTGCCCTCGCTGGCATCCTTTTTGAGGAACTTCATACGAGCGGGGGTATTATAAAAGAGTTCATTCACCGTGATGGTCGTGCCCACCGGGCGCGCCCCCGGCTCCATGCCCTGCGGTTCGCCACCCGCAATACGGTAACAGCAGGCATATTCATCCTGCTCGGTGCGCGTCAGGACCTCCACCTTGGCCACACTGGCAATGGAAGCAAGTGCCTCGCCGCGGAATCCCAGCGTATGAATATGGCTGAGATCCTCCGCCGTGGCAATCTTGCTGGTGGCATGCCGGATAAACGCCTTGTCAATGTACTCAGCCTCAATGCCGCTGCCGTTATCCACAATCTGCAGCTGCGCAATGCCGCCGCGCACCGCCGACAGGGTAATCTGTGTAGCCCCCGCGTCGATGGAATTTTCCAGCAATTCCTTTGCAACCGACGCAGGGCGCTCCACGACTTCCCCCGCCGCGATCAATTCGGCGGTATGTTTGTCCAGTACGCGGATTTCCGCCATGCCGTTCACCTGCCTTTAGTTTTTGTCCAATGCATTTTTCAGTTCATACAAGAAGTTCAGCGCTTCCAGCGGCGTCAGCGTTTCAATGTCAATGCTGTGCAGCTTGTCTACCACTTCGCTGGGCACTGTGGGATTGTTGTAGGCTTCCACCGTCTCAAAATCCAGCTGCATGCTCTGGTTGTGCCCCGGCGCACTGGCCTCCAGCTGCCGAAGTACCGCATGCGCGCGTTTGGTTACACTGGAAGGAAGTCCCGCCAGCTTGGCCACCTCAATACCATAACTGTCATCTGCCGGACCAGCCACGATGCGGCGCAGGAAGGTAATATCCTCGCCCCGTTTTTTCACGGCGATGTTATAATTCTTCACGCCGTAAATATCCTTGTCCATGCTGGTCAGTTCATGGTAGTGGGTGGCAAAAAGCGTTTTGCATCCGATGTTGTCACAGATATATTCCACAACAGCCCGAGCAATGCTCATACCGTCAAAGGTGGAAGTTCCCCGGCCGATCTCGTCGAGAATCACCAGGCTGTTCTTGCTGGCATGGCGCAGAATCTCCGCCACCTCGGTCATCTCCACCATAAAGGTGGACTGGCCTGCCGCCAGATCGTCCGAAGCGCCCACACGGGTAAAGATGGCATCCACAACACCGATGTGCGCACTGGACGCCGGGACAAAGCAGCCGATCTGCGCCATCAGGGCAATCAGGGCATTCTGCCGCATATAGGTGGATTTACCGGCCATATTGGGGCCGGTGATCAGAAGCATACGGTTTTCCGCTTCATCCAGCAGGGTATCATTGGGCACAAACAGCGTTCCCTTGAGCATCTGCTCGATAACGGGATGCCGCCCTTCCTTGATTTCCATGACGCCGCTCTGATCCACCACCGGCAGCACGTAGTTGTTCTGCAGCGCCACCTCGGCAAATCCGGCCAGCACATCCAGCTGGGCAACAGCCAGGGCCGTGCGTTGAATGCGCACAACCTGCGCCGAAATCTCTGCCAGAAGATCAGCAAAGAGCTGATGTTCCAGAACAAGAAGCCGTTCGTTGGCGCCCAGGATCTTGTTCTCCAGTTCTTTCAGTTCCGGAGTGATGTAGCGTTCACCCGTTGTCAGCGTCTGCTTCCGGGTAAAGCTGTCGGGTACCGAATCGGTATAGGAACGGCTGACCTCGATATAGTAGCCGAACACCTTGTTGAATCCGATTTTCAGCTTGGGGATGCCCGTCTCTTCCCGGAGCTTCGCTTCCAGGTTGGCAAGATATCCCTTGCCGCCGTGCATGATGTCCCGCAGCTCATCCACTTCACTGTTGTACCCGGCACGGATCGCACCGCCGTCCTTCAGCGTGGCCGGGGGATCATCCACCAGCGCAGCTGTAATTTTCTGCAGCAGATCATCCAGCGGGTCGATCTGATCAGCCAGCTGGGTCAGAAGGGACGCGCCGCAGGCCGCAGCCTGTGTCTTCACTTCCGGCAGACGGGCGCAGGTATCCCCCAGCGCTTTCACTTCCCGGGGCGTCGCCGAGCCATACAGGATGCGGGTGGTCAGGCGCTCGATATCGAACACATGGGACAGCGCTTCCTTCAAATCAGCCCGGGCAATGTTCGCCGTATACAGTGCCTGCACAGCGGAAAGCCGGGCATTGATGGCTTCGGCATCCACAAGTGGCTGCTCAATCCAGGAGCGCAGCAACCGCTTGCCCATGGATGTCTCGGTCTTGTCCAGTACCCAGAGCAGCGTGCCACGCTTTTCCCGGCCGCGCATCGTTTCGGTGAGTTCCAGATTGGCCCGTGTCACCGGGGACAGACGCATATACTGCGCATCCGCATAGTTTTCCACGGTCTTGATCCGCTCCAGGCCATGCTTCTGCGTTTCCTGCAGATAGTTGAGCAGGGCCGCCACCGCGTAGGGTACCAGCGCATCTTCCTCATAGCCCAGCGAGGTTCGCCAGTCGGCGCCAAACTGCCCGGCCATCGTAGCCTCCATCAGGGAGTCCTTGTAGCAGGACTCCTCCCGCAGTTCCACCAGCGCATTGGTGTGCTGTTTGATATAGGCGGTCACATCCTTGAAATCCAGCATGGGCGGGCAGATCAGGATTTCACTGGGCATATAGCGACAGAGTTCCGTGATGATGGCACCGCCGATCTTCTCGGCATTGAGTTCTGTCGCCCGGGCCTCGCCGGTGGAGATGTCCGCAAAGCAGATGCCCGCGCGCCAGCGCCCGCGGCACCGCTTGCAGTAGATGCTGCAAAGATAGTTGTTCTTATCTTCCGCCAGCATGCTGCTCTCGATGACGGTGCCCGGCGTGACCACCCGGATGATGTCCCGCTTGACCAGTCCTTTGGCCAGCGCCGGGTCCTCCATCTGCTCACAGATGGCCACCTTGTAGCCCTTGGCGATCAGCCGGGCCACATAGGTCTCATAGGAGTGGAACGGGACACCGCACATGGGGGCCCGCTCTTCTTTGCCGCAGCTTTTGCCGGTCAGGGTCAGTTCCAGTTCCCGTGAAGCCGTCAGGGCATCATCGTAAAACATCTCATAGAAATCGCCGACACGGTAGAACAGAATCTCGTTGGGATGCTGTTTCTTGATCTCAAAATACTGCTTCATCATGGGCGATACTGCTTGTTCGGCCATGTTTCACACTCCTGTTATCTCTTATAAATCCTGGGTTTGGGTATTTTTTAGTGGCATCCGCCGCAGGTGGCACAGCTGCCGGTGCAGCTTCCGGAGGGCTGCTGTACAGTCATGGGGTCTCCGCCATTCATGGCAGTGTTGATAATGGCGTCGATATAGCTGACCATAGCTTCACACTCCGCCTTGGCAGCCGTATAGCGGACCATGCCCTCGCTGGCCATGATCTGGGTATACAGGTCATTGATTTTCTTGTTCAGTTCCGCCACCCGGGCGGCATCCGTTTCCGCCTTGGTGCTCTCGTTGTTGAGGTCCAGCCGGGCCAGGTTGAACTCCCCGATCATGCCCTGCAGTTCCTGGTCGGCATCGTTGGCACGGCGCGCCGCGTCCAGTTCGAGGTAACGGGGATCGGTCTGCATCGCCGCAGCCGCTTTCTTAAACAAATCCATGCAATCCATTTTAGTAACTCCTTTATTATGTTGTTTATTCGCTGACCAGTTCGCCGGTCAGAAGGGCAGCGCGGGATCCTGTGAGATGCACCTGCGCCCACTGGCCGATCAGCGTCTCTTCGGCGGGGAATTCCACCACCAGATTGTTGTCCAGACGGCCGTTCACCGTTCCGGGCGTGCGCCCGGCCGCTTCCACCAGCACCCGCACGGTCTGTCCGGCCATGGCGGCAATGGCGGAAAACGCAATCTCATCCTGGGTACGCAGCAACCGTTCCATGCGGGCAGCCTTCTCCGCATGAGTGGTGGGATCGGGCATCTTGGCTGCCGGGGTCCCGTTGCGCTTGGAATAGATGAAGGTAAACAGCTGCATATAGCCGACCTTGCGCACAAGATCCAGTGTTGCCTCAAAATCTTCCTCGGTTTCCCCGGGGAATCCCACGATGATGTCGCTGGAGAAGGTCACTCCCGGGATTTTTTTGCGGGCGTAGTCCACCAGTTCCAGGTACTGCTCCACCGTGTAGTGCCGGTTCATCTGCTGGAGCAGCCGGTCGCTGCCGGACTGAACCGGCAGATGAATGTGCTTGCACAGGTGGGGCTGTGCCGCAATGGTGTCGATCAGTTTGCGGCTGGCATCCTTGGGATGGCTGGTCATGAACCGGATCTGATAGTCCCCGGGTACGGCGCAGAGCAGATTCAGCAGGTCGGCAAAATCGATGGCGTTTTCCAGCCCTTTGCCATAGCTGTTGACATTCTGCCCCAGCAGCGTAATTTCTTTGTATCCCTTTGCGACCAGATCCCGGAACTCGGCCAGGATGGCCTCCGGTTCCCGGCTGCGTTCCCGGCCACGTACATAGGGTACAATACAATAGGTGCAGAAATTGTCGCACCCGTACATGATGGGCAGCCAGGCGCGGAAGCCGGAATCGCGGCGGATCGGCATATCCTCCACCACGGCATTGCGCGGTTCCGGCTTTTCCAGATAGCGTTTGCCGCGGCGCAGACGTTCCTCCAGCATGGCCGGCAGACGGTCGATTCCGTCCACACCAAAGACAAGATCCACATAAGGATAGCTCTGGCGCAGTTTTTCCACGATATGAGCCTGCTGGGCCATGCAGCCACATACACCGATGATCAGCCGCGGATTCTGCTCCTTGAGTTTCTTCAGCGCACCGATGTTGCCGAAGACCCGCTGCTCCGCGTGTTCCCGTACGGCGCAGGTATTGAAGAGGATCAGATCGGCATCTTCCAGCGTATCGCAGATGCCGAACCCCACATCCTGCAGTACACCGCGGATCTTTTCACCGTCGTTGACATTCTGCTGGCAGCCATAGCTGCGCACATAGGCCAGCGGCGGTGTTTCGTAATAAGCCGCCAGCACCTGGGCGGCTTCGTCGTTGTGAGTATAAGTCAGTTTTTCCAAAAGAATTCTCCTTAAGGGCACACAAATCCAATATACCGTAATAGTATAGCAAATTGCTTCCAAAAGTACAAGCGCTTGTTTTCGCTTTTTCTTCCCACCACGCTATGCTGTGGTCCCCTTGCAAAAAGCAAGGGCGCCCGCCTGGCGGGCGCCCTGCCTCTTATTTCGTTTTCTTCTGCAGTTCCCGGGCCCGTTCCAGCATGGGTTTCAGATACTGTCCCGTGAAGGAGTTGGGGTTTTCCGCCACCTCTTCCGGCGTACCGGTTGCCACAATGCGGCCGCCGCCGCTGCCGCCTTCCGGTCCCAAGTCAATGATATAGTCGGCGCGCTTGATCACATCCAGATTGTGCTCAATAACGATCACCGTATTGCCCGCGTCCACCAGTTTGTCCAGCACCTTGACCAGACGGTGCACATCGGCCACATGCAGACCGGTGGTGGGTTCGTCCAGAATATACACGGTCTGCCCGGTTCCGCGGCGTGCCAGTTCGTTGGCCAGCTTCACCCGCTGGGCTTCACCGCCCGACAGCGTTGTCGCAGCCTGCCCCAGCTGAATATAGCCAAGGCCGACCTCCTGCAGCGTCTGCAGCTTGCGGGCGATTTTGGGGATGTTGGCGAAGAAGTTGCAGGCTTCCTCCACCGTCATATCCAGCACATCGGAGATGTTCTTGTCCTTGTACTTGACTTCCAGCGTTTCCCGGTTGTACCGCTTGCCCTTGCAGACATCACAGGGCACGTAGATATCCGGCAGGAAATGCATCTCGATCTGCAGGATACCGCCGCCCTCGCAGGCTTCACAGCGGCCGCCCTTGACGTTGAAGCTGAACCGTCCCGGGCCGTACCCGCGCATCTTGGCATCCTGCGTGCTGGCAAACAGCGCGCGGATATCTCCAAACACGCCGGTATAGGTGGCGGGGTTGGAGCGCGGTGTGCGCCCGATGGGCGACTGATCAATACCGATGACCTTGTCCACCCATTCCATGCCCTGCACTTCCTCGCACTGTCCGGGACGGCTGCGGGCACCGTTCAGGGCTGCCGCCAGCGTCTTGTAGAGGATCTCATTCACCAGTGTGGATTTGCCGGAGCCGGATACACCGGTCACGCAGATCATTTTCCCCAGCGGGAAGTCTACCGTGATATTCTGCAGGTTATTCTCATGGGCTTTGACTACCCGGAGGTACTTGCCGTTCCCCTCCCGACGGGTTTCCGGCACTTCCACGTACTTGCGCCCCGAAAGATAGGCGCCGGTAATGCTCCGCTTCACCTTGCAGATATCGGCCACACTGCCCGCTGCCACGATCTCACCGCCGTGGACACCGGCACCCGGTCCCACATCCACAATGTAGTCCGCCTGCCGCATGGTGTCTTCATCATGCTCCACCACGATCAGGGTATTGCCCAGATCGCGCAGGCGTTTCATCGTGGCGATCAGCTTGTCGTTGTCGCGCTGGTGCAAACCGATGCTGGGCTCATCCAGCACATACAACACGCCCGTTAGCGCACTGCCAATCTGTGTGGCAAGACGAATGCGCTGGCTTTCGCCGCCCGAAAGGGAGGCAGCGCCCCGGGACAGGGTCAGATAGCCCAGGCCCACACTTTCCAGGAAACCCAGACGTTCCTTGACTTCCTTGAAAATGGGGGCACCGATCATCTCATCCCGTTCGCTGACCTTGGCATTTCGGATGAACTCCAGTTCCTCACTGACGCTCTTATCACAGAAATCCGCGATGTTGATGCCGCCCACCGTCACCGCCAGGCTCGTGGGCTTCAGGCGGCGGCCATGGCAGGCGGGGCATTCCTCACTGGACATCACCAGGGCAATTTCTTCCTTGACCCACTCGCTGCTCGTCTCCCGGAAGCGCCGCTCCAGATTGGGAATGATGCCCTCAAACTGGTTGTAATAGGTGCCCGAACCGAACATGCTCTCCCGCTGCATCTCGATGCGCTCCTCGCCGGTACCGTACAGCAGCGCATGCAGGGCTTCCTTGCTGAAGTCCTTGATGGGTGTATCCAGTGTAAAGCCGTACCGCTTGCCAAGGGCCCGATAGGTCATCTCGGAGATGGAACCCTCCGCATAGTACCAGCCACTGGCTTTGATGGCGCTTTCCCGGATGGATTTGCGCTTATCCGGGATAACACGGGCGGGGTCCACCTTCATGAAAGTGCCGAGGCCCGTGCACTTTTCGCAGGCGCCGAAGGGGTTGTTGAAGCTGAACATCCGGGGCGTCAGTTCCTCCACCGAAACGCCGTGCTCCGGGCAGGCATAGCTCTGGCTGAACATCATGGGCTCGCCGCCGATCACATCCACCAGAACCAGACCGCCGGTCTGGGCCAGAGCCGTCTCGATAGAATCCGCCAGCCGTCCGCGCACCGTATCATTGATGACAAGGCGGTCCACCACGATCTCCACGGTATGCTTGATATTCTTTTCCAGACTGATCTCCTCGCTGAGATCATACATGTTCCCGTCGATCCGGACACGGGCAAAACCGGCGCGGCGTGCCGCATCCAGTTCCTTGGCCTGGGTGCCCTTGCGCCCCCGGACCACTGGCGCCAGTACCTGGAACCGGGTACGTTCCGGCAGCTTCATCACCTCGTCCACCATCTCGTCAATGGACTGCTGGGTAATCTCCCGACCGCAGATCGGGCAATGCGGCACACCGATCCGCGCGTACATCAGACGCAGGTAGTCATAGATTTCGGTAACGGTGCCCACGGTGGAACGCGGGTTGTGGCTGGTGGTTTTCTGATCAATGGAGATGGCCGGGGAAAGTCCCGTGATCTCATCCACATCCGGTTTTTCCATCTGTCCCAGGAACTGCCGGGCGTAGCTGGAGAGACTCTCCATATACCGGCGCTGTCCGTCCGCAAAAATCGTATCAAAGGCCAGGCTGGACTTGCCGGATCCCGACAGCCCCGTCATGACGATCAGCTTGTTGCGCGGCAGTTCCAGGCTCACATTCTTCAGATTGTGCTCCCGGGCGCCCTTGATGACAATGCGGTTGTTGGGGTCAATTTGAATCTTGGATTTCCGCTTGGTTTCTTTCGGTGCAGTACTCAATTTTTATATTTCCTCCTGCCCTTGCGTATCTTGGCGGTCGCTTTCCGCTCACTGGCGTCCGCTGCGGTGGGGTCTTCCCCCCGCTGCAGCCGTGCGATCTCATCGCGGAGTTGGGCAGCCAGTTCAAACTGCAGCAGCCGGGCTGCCTCTTTCATTTCCTTGGTCAACCGCTCGATCGTCTGCTGGCGTTCGGCACGGCTCATGCGGTGCTGACGCATCCGCTTGTTTTCCTCGCTCATGCTGATTTCCAGCCCGTCTCCAATGGCCTTGACGATGGTCTTGGGGGTAATGCCATGTTCCTGGTTGTAGGCATCCTGAATGGCGCGGCGGCGCTCCGTCTCCATGATGGCGCGTTCCATGCTGGGTGTAACCTCATCGGCATACATAAGCACCACGCCGTTTGCATTGCGCGCAGCACGGCCGATGGTCTGGATCAGGCTGGTCTCGCTGCGCAGGAAACCTTCCTTGTCGGCATCCAAAATCGCAATCAGGGAAACTTCCGGCAGGTCAAGACCTTCCCGGAGCAGGTTGATGCCCACGATCACATCGATGGCACCCAATCGCAGATCCTTGATGATCTCCATCCGCTCAAAGGTATCCACCTCATGGTGCATATACTTGGTCTTTACGCCGTGTTCCTCCAGATAATCGGTCAGGTCCTCCGCCATCTTCACGGTCAGCGTGGTCACCAGTGCCCGCTCACCACGGTCAATGCGCTGCCGGATTTCTCCCAGCAGGTCCTCGATCTGCCCCTCCACCGGGCGCACCATAATCAGGGGATCCAACAGACCTGTCGGCCGGATCACCTGCTCTGCCACACGGCTGGAATGCTCACGCTCATACTCTCCCGGCGTTGCCGAGACAAAGATCTTCTGGTGTACCTTTTTTTCAAACTCCTCAAAGCGGAGAGGACGGTTGTCAAAGGCGGACGGCAGACGGAAACCATATTCCACCAGCGTTTTTTTGCGGCTGTAATCTCCGCCATACATGCCGCGGATCTGCGGCAGCATGACATGGCTTTCATCCACCATCAGAAGGAAATCATCAGGGAAATAGTCCAGCAATGTGGTGGGCGTGGACCCCGGCGCACGGCCGGAAAGCACCGCGGAATAGTTTTCGATTCCCTTGCACATGCCCACTTCCTGCAACATTTCCATATCGTAGCTGGTCCGCTGCTGGATGCGCTGGGCTTCCAGCAATTTTCCCTCTGCCGTAAACTTCTTGACCTGTTCCTCCATCTCCACAGCGATTTTGGCCAGCCCCTCTTTCATCTTTTCGGGGCCGACGATATAATGGCTTGCCGGGAAAATGGCCACATGGCGTACCACATTTTTATGCTGCCCTGTCAGGGGATCAAACTCAATAATGCGGTCCACTTCGTCGCCGAAGAATTCCACCCGGATGGCAAACTCGTCGTTGTAGGCCAGATGAATATCCACCGTGTCCCCTTTTACACGGAACTTGTTGCGGATAAAATTCATATCGTTGCGCTCATACTGCAATTTGACGAGCCGGCTGCACAGTTCATCCCGCTCCATCTGCATCCCGGGCCGCAGGCTGATCACCATGCTGCGGTAATCGATGGGGTCGCCCAGGGAATAGATGCATGAAACGCTGGCCACAATGATGACGTTGCGCTGTTCCGACAAGGCAGCCGTGGCGGAATGGCGCAGACGGTCAATCTCGTCATTGATAGCGCTGTCCTTTTCAATGTAGGTATCCGTAGAAGGGATGTAGGCTTCCGGCTGATAGTAATCGTAGTAGGAGACAAAATATTCCACCGCATCATCCGGGAAAAAGCTGCGCATCTCCGTGCAGATCTGACTTGCCAGGGTTTTGTTGGGTTCCAGAATCAGTGTCGGACGGTTGCAGCGGGCAATGATATTGGCCATGGTAAAGGTCTTGCCGGAACCGGTCACGCCCAGCAGCGTCTGTGCATCATCGCCTTCTTCAATCCCCTGCACCAAGGCCTCGATTGCCTGCGGCTGATCGCCGGTGGGCTGAAACGGTGCTTTCAGATGGAAAACTTCCTCCATGACAAACCTCGCTTACGTTAACAACGTTTTGTTGTATGCAGATTATAGCATAGGGCATTTTATAAGTAAAGTCCCATCGCTCACATTTTGTGTAGCTTTCGGCTAAAAATGCACCCCGCCGCCAGATGACGGCAGGGCATGTAAACTATCATTTGCTGGCAGCGTTCAGAATGTCGCCGTCTCCGCGATATTCCGGCAGACATCCACGTGCCCGCATGGAACAGGCATCCTCCCCCGCCACAATAATATGATCAATCACACTGACTCCCAGCGGTTGCAATGCCCTCATGATCCCCATGGTGGCAATCACATCCGCCTCACTGGGCACCGGCAAACCAGTGGGGTGATTGTGGGCCAGGATACCGCAAGTGGCATCCGTTCGCGCCACATCCCGCAGAAGTTTGCGCGTATCGATGTGCACGCGATTGGGTACGCCTTCCGCAATGCGCAGGTCACGGACCGGGTAGCATTTGTCATCCAGCAAAATCAGATACAGAAGTTCATTCTGAAGTCCCAGAAACAGCGGCTTCACATATTCCACCGCGGCATCCGTATGGTTGAGTGTCACCCGGTGCTTTCTCTTTTTCAGGGCATAATACCGACCGAATGCCGTCACGGTGGAAATGAGCCGTGCGCTTTTCTCTCCGATGCCCGGAACCTGTTTCAGTTCTTCAGGAGAAGCTTCCATCACTTTACAGAAATCGCCAAAATGCTGAATCAGCCGGTGAGCCAATTCATTGGTATCTTTCCGCGGTATCGCCAGAAACAGCAGATATTCCAGTGCCTCATGTTCGGCCAAACTCTCCAGTCCGTCCCGCTCCACCCGGGCCTTCATCCGGGCCCGATGGTTCTCATGCAACGGACGTTCTTTGTTTTGGTCCATGCTTTCACATCCTTCTGGCGTTCCCTTTACCTTTTCTCCATTTTATTATATACTGTAGAAAACATTTTGCAAAGTAGGAATTCAGCAAGCGAGGATCGTATGAAAAGTTTTACCGCCGGCCCCAACGAAAACGGTGTCCGCCTGAGCCGTTTTGTGGAAAGTGTTACGCATCAGTTGCCGCGCAGCATGATGTATAAAGCCTTCCGCAACAAGCGCATCAAGGTCAATGGGAAACGTGCCGAACCGGATACCCGGCTTTCTGCCGGTGATCTTGTGGAAATGTACATCAACGATGAGTTTTTCCCGGCCCATCCCGTCGGCGCCAAACCGAAACCGCCGCGGCGCCAGCCCCCTGTCACGATCATATATGAGGACCAAAATTTTGCCGTACTTTATAAGCCCGCCCATCTGCTCTGCCACAGTGACCGCACAGGGGATTCCAATCTGGTGGATGCCTTTGCCGCCTATCTGGAGGCAAAGGGTGAATATGATCCCCATGCGGAACAGCGCTTTGCGCCCGCCTTGTGTAACCGGCTGGACCGCGGCACCGAAGGTCTGGTTCTTGCCGCAAAATCCTACCCGGCGCTGCGGGATCTGAACGAGATCATCCGGACCGATCTGATGAAAAAGGAATACCTTACCATCACCGTGGGCGCCCCTCCCATCGGCCGTCATGTTGCCTGGCTACAGCACAGTGAGAAAAACAACAAGGTCCGCATACACGCCCGGGAATCGGAAGGCTACAAACAGATCATCACCGAAGTGACCGTCATCCGTCAGTCCGGGCCTTTTGCCCTGTGCCGGATCGGTCTGATTACCGGACGTACACATCAGATTCGCGCCCATCTTTCCTACTTGGGTCATCCCGTCCTGGGGGACATCAAATACGGAAACCGGAAGATGAATGAGCGTACCGGACTGAAAACCCAGGCGCTGTGCGCCCAGCGTCTGACGTTCGGGCGGATTCCGCCGGAGAACAGCCTGCACTATCTGTCCGGTCGGGTCATCAAACTGGAGCATCCCGAAATTGTAAAACTGTTTGACCGCTTGTCCCAAGCATAACAAACAGCCGCTGCCAACCAATGGCAGCGGCTGTTTTCTTTTGCAATTGTGCCGAAAGGGCTTTTTGCCTTACGCAATGACGAAATGATACACCAGAGACACGGCAATAATCAACGCACAGACGATGGCCGTGATGGGGGGAGCCCAATGGATGATCCGTTCTGCCATCACATCGTCCTCACTGGCCTCATCATCGTCGGCATAACGGCCGCGCTTTTTACGGCGAGGCTCCTCGTCCTCCTCATCGTCGTAATCTAGTTCGTCGGTATCATACATCTGCGTACCCTCGTCGTCATCTTCCTCATCGTCAAAGAGATGACCTTTGGGCGCATAACGACGGACCCGCTCCATATCCGCATTGTCCTGATCGTCGTATTCTTTCGGATCATAGGTAGCGGTGGCATCCTCGGCATAATCGTCGTCAGCCTGGTCGATGGCAGCCTGGGCTGCCGCCGCTGTGGCTGCGGGATTGCTGGCCGGTGCACGCTGAGGCTGCGGTGCGACGTTATTTGCCACCGAGTTGATCTCCTGCTGCTGACGCTCCGCAGCACGGCGCGCCTCCTCCAGGATCGCGGTCAGCGTTGCCTTGATACCGGCACGGTCACCGCCGCACTCCGAACAATAGGTGCAGTTTTCCTCATTGGGATGGAACGCACCACAGGCGCAGAACCAGCCGTACTCCGTATCCTGGGGGACACAGGTCAGCATGCTGTTGCCCGTGCGCTGCTGTAGCGTTTTGGCGATGGATGCCGGCAGGACACGGGGCATCTGCAGACGGACACGCTTGTAGTTGCGCAGGTCCACGCCGCGTCCGTTCAGGAACGCACGATCCTGTTCCACTTCCACGCTGGAGACCGGCGTATCACTGACATAGACAGCATCGTCACTGCCAAAAACATCACCCGGCTGGGCATCCAGCTGCTCGTAGTAAAAGTCATCTTCGCACAGCACCTGGCCGGCGGCATCCTTGCATTTGAAATGAACCACCAGACCGGTCAGCGGCTCGGTGCCGACGTTCTTGAAAGTGAGACATACCGCAACTTCACCGGTGACATCCCCCTTCAGCAGTTCCACACGAACAAACTGAACCGGGCTGCCGGCCGTGTAATAATTGGCGCGGGATTGCGCCATCAGGGAAAAATTCTGATCCATGATCCAACACCTACTTTTTACTCTTGGGCGTCCGGTCGGTCTGCGTCCGGCTCGGCAGCAGTATCGGGCTTACGGGATTCTTCCTGTACGGGATCCGGGGCAGCCGCAGGCGCTTGCGGTTCGGCAACTTTTGTTGTCTCGCCTTTTCCCAGATCAAACGGCGGAAGGGTTCCCCCTTCCATCAGCGTTCTGAATTCATCACCGCTGATTTTTTCGCGTTCCATCAAAACGGTGGCCACTCTGTGGAGTTCCGTCATGTGCTCTGTCAGCAACCGCCGTGCCGTTTCATACGCTTCATCCACAATATCCCGGATCTCATTATCAATCTCCGAGGCAATCGCTTCGGAATATCCCTTTCCCTGCCCAAAATCACGGCCCAGGAAAGTCTGTTCCGGATCGCTGCCATACACAACAGGTCCCATCCGTTCCGAGAATCCGTACCGCGTGACCATAGCGCGAGCCGTATCGGTGGCGCGCTGCAGATCACTGGATGCACCCGTCGAAATATCATCCAGAACCAGCTGCTCGGCAACACGGCCGCCCAGCAGAGAAACGATGTTCTCGAACATGGCGGTTTTCGTCACATAACTGGGATCTTTCTCGGGCAGGTACATGGTGTACCCCCCCGCACCACCGCGGGAAATAATGCTGATCTGATGAACCGGGTCGTGATGCTTGCCAAAATACCCGGTAATGGCATGGCCTGTCTCGTGGTATGCCACCAGGCGGCGCTCATCGTCGGTTACAACATGGCTCTTCTTCTCAGGGCCCATCATGACCTTGACGGAAGCTTCTTCGATCTCCGGCTCGGTGATGGCTTTCTTGCCACGGCGGGCTGCAAGCAGCGCCGCCTCGTTCACAAGGTTTTCAAGGTCGGCACCGGAGAAGCCGGCCGTCGACCGGGCAATGGTTTTCAGGCTCACATCCGGTCCCAAGGGTTTGTTTTTGGTATGGACCTTGAGGATTTCCTCACGGCCTTTCACATCGGGCAACCCCACATAGACCTGCCGGTCAAAACGACCGGGGCGAAGCAGAGCCTTATCCAGAATATCTGCCCGGTTGGTGGCCGCCATGACGATCACACCGTCATTGGCATCAAAGCCGTCCATCTCCACAAGCAGCTGGTTCAGCGTCTGCTCGCGCTCATCATGACCGCCGCCCAGACCGGCGCCGCGCTGGCGGCCGACCGCATCGATCTCATCGATGAATACAATGGAAGGCATGGTCTTTTTGGCCTTTTCGAACAGATCACGCACACGGGAAGCACCGACACCGACATACATCTCCACAAAGTCGGAGCCGGAAATCGCATAAAACGGTACGCCCGCTTCACCGGCACAGGCACGGGCCAGCAAGGTTTTACCGGTACCCGGAGGGCCCACCAGCAAGACGCCGTGGGGAATCCGGGCGCCCAGGGAATTAAACTTGCTGGGCGCTTTGAGGAATTCCACCACTTCCTGCAGCTCTGCTTTCTCCTCATCTGCGCCGGCCACATCTGCGAAGGTGGCCTTGCGCTGATTTTCCTGCTGGTCTTTCACCTTGGCGCGGCCCACATTCATAATGCCGCCGCCAGCGCCGCCGCGGTACATCGACATGAACAGCATACCGAGGCTGCCCAGCATCACCACATAGAAGATGATTTCCAGCCATGGAATACTGGTTTTTGCCGCCACATAATCAAAAATCATCGGTGCATCCGGATTTGCTTCATTATATGCATCGATAAAATCAGAAATTTTTCCGGTGTTGAAGTCCACGCCATAGGGCAGCTTATAAACCACATACACCGTACCACCATTGGCCGGCAGCACCTCATCCTCCGAGTTGCCCAAATTGTTGAGCAGGCCGCCGGTCTGCTGATCTTCGCTCTGCACCGTGGTATCCGGCAGGGCAATCTTGCCTTCCTTCAGCCACATTTCCAGCTTATTGGTTCCCATGTCCAGACGGTAGGAGGTAACCTGCTGGTTTTCAAAATAATAATAGATTTCTGAGTAGTTGATATGGTTCGCAGCCGAAGCCGACAGCAACGGCGACAAGCTGACGAAGAACAAAATCAACACCATGAGCACGGCAACCACCAGGATGCCGCTGAAACGAGGTTTATGCTGCAAAAAATCAACTCCTATCCAGCGCCGCTGCGCCGGGTGATTTTGCCGCCCGAACCGGCATTATTTGCTGTACACTTCGGGTTTCAAAACGCCCACATAGGGCAGGTTACGGTATTTTTCATCATAATCCAGCCCGTAGCCCACCACAAATTCATCGGGGACTTCAAAGCCGAGATAATCCGGCTCGATTTCTGCCTTGCGGCGGCTGGGCTTGCTCAAAATGGTACAAAGGCGCACACTGCGCGGATTGCGCATCCGAAGCACCGGCAGCAGATGGGACAGCGTGATGCCCGTATCCAAGATATCCTCAACGATCAGGACATCCTTGCCGGTCAGATCGGCGTCCAGGTCTTTGACGATCTTCACCAGGCCGGTGGACATGGTGTTGGCGCCACCGTAGCTGGATACCACCATGAAATCAATGCCGCAGGGGATCTTGACGGCACGCATCAGGTCTGCCATAAAGACAACAGAGCCTTTTAAAATGGAAACCATCAGCAGATCCCGTCCTTCGTAATCCCGGCTGATCTGCGCTCCCAACTCGGCCACTTTGTTCTGAAGCTGCTCTTCCGATACTAAAATATGATCAATATCCTGATCCATGCTTTGCATATTACTCATCCTCCTCGGCTTTCTCCGTACGAACCATCCACACCTCATTGGTATAGGGATCGGGCGCAACGCCTTCGGCAAAACCGCTGCCCCACAACCAAAGCACTTCGCTGCCGTCTGCCAGGAGCGGCAACAACGGACGCTCATCCTGCGGAATCCCGAGTTCGTTATAGTATTTTTTTAATGTTTTGCGTACATGACGACCAGCCGGGCGGAAAAAATCTCCCGGCAGGCGCGTGCGCAATTGTAGATTCTTCTGTATTTTAGCACAATCTGCGCAACAGTTTAAGTCTTTTTTGAAAATTGGTTGATTTTTTAGAAATTCTTCATACTTTACACGGCGAAATTCTACAAAATAACCACCCGGCAGGAAAAATTGCCCTTCACTGAAAGGCTGCGGCGGTGCCGGAAGCGGGCGGATTCCTCCCGGTGTCAACCGGAACAGAATCCCGTTTTTTACTTTATAGGTCACTTCCGGAGTAAGCTGAAGAGCCCCTTCCCCTCTTTGCAGGAGAAAACGGAGCAGCGTGATATACTTTTCCTCCGCATCCCGTACCGGACTGATCAGGGAACGCAGTGCAGCATCCAGAACGGGCCCTTCCGCGCGGCGCAGCACCGACACGTCGTATCCTTTTTCCATCGAGGCTGCCTGCAGCAGCGCGGCCGCTTCGCCGGTTAGCCACCGGTCCAGATCCCGCATCTGGCGGCAAAGGCGTGCAATTGCCACCTCTGCTGCCGGATTGGCGTACTGCAAAGCAGGAATGGCATGATGCCGGATCCGGTTCCGGGCGTAGGTATCTTCCGCATTGGTCTCATCCTGCACATAGTTTTGCCCAAGTGCAGCGCAGTATGCTTCGGTTTCACCGCGCGTCAGGCAGAGGCAGGGACGGACATAATAGCCGCGGCGCGGTGGAATGCCCGCCATACCATGCACTCCCGTTCCGCGGGCCATGCGGAACAATACAGTCTCCACCTGATCCGACATGGTATGGGCGGTGGCAATGAAGGCTTCCTCCTGTACAGCCAGCTGATCGAACCAGCCGTAACGCAGACCTCTCGCCCATTCCTCGCTGGGCTGCTGCGGGATCTGAACCCCTTCCTTGACCGCATCATACAGAAACAGTTCCACACCGTTCTGACGGCAGAATGCCGTCACGAAATTGGCATCTGCAATGGCGTTCACGCCGCGGATGCCGTGATTGACATGCGTGGCCAACACCTCAATTTCCAGATCCCGGCGCCGGCGCAGTAAAAAAAGCAACAAAGCCATAGAGTCTGCTCCCCCGGAGCAGGCCGCAATGACTCTGTCGCCAGACTTGAACAAACCCTGCTGGCGGCAATATGCCAGCAAAGTTTCTTCCACATGTTGAATTACCTTTTCGTCCTCAGAACTCATGGGTCACATCCAAATTGCTGAACCGTGTATGGGCGCCATCCCAGCCAAGGCGGACCACGCTGGTCTCACCGTGACGGTTTTTGGCCACAATGCACTCGGCTTCGTTCTCGTTGGCCTGGTTTTCTTCACCGTTCTGCGAATTGTAGTACGCGGCACGGTACAGGAACAGGACGATGTCTGCATCCTGTTCGATAGAGCCGGAGTCACGCAGGTCGGACAGCTGCGGCCGGTGATCCGACCGCCCGGCCGTTTTTTCCGCCGCACGGGAAAGCTGCGACAGGGCAATGACAGGCACATTCAGCTCTTTTGCCATGATTTTGAGGTTTCGCGTGATATCACTGATTTCCTGTACGCGGCTTTCCGTCCGCTTGGCACTCTGCATCAGCTGCAGGTAATCGATGATCACAAGCCCGATCTTGTCTTTTTTGGGGTCCTGGTTGATCGTGCGGATCTTTGCCTTGATCTCCGGGACCGAAATGCCGGAGGTGTCATCCATATAGATGGGGGCATTGTAAAGCAGCGACGTGGCCTGTGCGAAATCGTTCCAGTCCGAATTGTTCAGCCGACCGGTCCGAAACGCCTGGCTGTCAATGTTGGCCGTACTGGAAAGAATACGGTCGGTCAGCTGCTCACAGGTCATTTCCAGACTGAAGATGATCGTGGGCACCTTCTGCTGGCGGGCCACATTGGTGGCAATATTCAACGCAAAACTGGTCTTGCCCATACCGGGACGGGCTGCCAAAATGATCAGGTCGGAACGTCCCAGACCGGTCAGCACGGTATCCAGGTAATTGAACCCGGTGGGAATACCGGCAAACTTGTCCCGGTCCGCACCGCTGAGCTTCTGCATCGTATCAATGACTTCCAGGATGGATTCCCGGATGGTCTTGACACCCGATTTGTCCCGTCCGCTGCGGATATCGTAGATTTTTTGTTCTGCCGATTCCAGCAGCAAGTCGGCATCCTCGCCGCTCGCCGTTTCGCTGAGAATGCTGCGGGCCGCCTCGATCAGACGACGCGCCTGGTACTTTTCCTTGACGATCTTGAAGTAGGAATCGACATTGGAAATGGCCGGAACCGTCTCGGCAATATGGGTGATGTACACCTTGGCGTCGTCGGCACTGGCGAACGTACCGGCTCCCGCCAGCGCGTTGACCAGCGTAATGATGTCCACCGCTTCGCTCTCGGTGTACAGCGTACGCATGGTTTCGTAGACTGCACGGTTCTGATCCGAATAGAACATCTCCGGTTCCATATCGGTGATGAGGCGGTTGAGAATCGTCTCATCCATCAGCGCCGCACCGAGAATGCTTTGCTCCGCCTGCATATTGTAGGGCATCTGAATGCCCAGACTGGAAAGACTCAACTCTTCATTGCGCGGCACAGCAAACATCCTCCTTTCCTTTACAGGTTTGCTGAAAAGCAGTTTTGCTTTACAGTTCTTCCACTTTCACTTTGAAGGTGGCCGTCACACCGGCATACAGCCGGACCGTCGCATCATAGCTGCCGAATTCCTTGATGGCCGAGGGAAGTTCCACCTTTTTCTTGTCAATTTCCGTGCCCGTGAGTTTGGTCAGCAGCTCGGCTACTTCCTTGCCGGTAACTTTGCCATACAGTTTGCCGGACGCACCGCCTTTGATCTTGGTCGCCACCGTCTGGCCCTGGATCTTCTCTGCCAGAGCCTGGGCAGCGGCCCGGGCTTCCGCCTCATGGTGTGCTTTCGCCTCGCTCTTGGTCCGGGCCTGGTTCAGGGCTGCCGCATCAGCGGGCGCTGCCAGACCACGCGGGAAAAGGAAATTGCGGGCGTATCCGTCCGAAACCTCATGGATTTCGTCCTTCTTGCCGATGGTTTTCACATCCTGTTTCAGAATGATTTTCATATCATTACCCTCCGATTCTATCAATGCATAGGTGCCGCCGCGGCATTTACTGCCTGCGAGGCACGATACAGGTCAATCTGTTCGCGGATCTTATGTTCCGCTTCATCCAGTGTACAATTCTGCAGCTGCGCGCCTGCCATCATCAGATGACCTCCGCCGCCCAGCGGTTCCAGGATGACCTGGACATTCAGGGCGCCCATACTGCGGGCAGAAATGTTCACCCCGCCGTTTTTGGCCACCGCCACAAAACTGGCATCCACACCATTGATGGTCAGCAGATCATTGGCAGCCATCGGCAGCACCACGTTCATGCCGGCATCCAGTTCGCCCGACAGTGCGATCGCACACCCCTTGTATATGTAAGCGCTCTCCACGATGTGGGCGCGCGCCTCATACTCCTCTTTGGATGTGTTGAACAACAGTTTGGTCTCGGCTGTCTGGGCGCCGCGGCTTCGCAGCCACGCAGCGGCTTCAAAAGTCCTCACGCCCACGTGCAGGGCAAAACTGCGGGTATCCAGCATGATACCTGCCAACAATGCCTGGGCCTCCAGCGGCGTGATGTTGCCTTCCTTCGGCATGAACTGCAGCAGCTCGCAAACCAGTTCGCTGGTACTGGACGCATAGGGTTCATGGTACAGCAAAAGCGGCTTGTCGATGTGTCCCACCGCCATGCGATGATGATCGATGACCACAATGCGCTTGCACTTTTCGTAAATTTTCTGGCTTTCCAGCAGTCGGACCTGGTAGGTATCCACCACGATCAGCAATGTGTTGGGGGTAAGGACCTCCAGCGTCTGATCCGGCGGAATAAAATCCTTGCCGCATCCGGCATCCAGAAAAGCCTTCAGCAGCGGCCCCGCCAGCGTGGCATCGCTGTTGATGGCGATCACAGCCGGCACCCCGCACATCTTGCAGATCCGCAGTACGCCGATCGCCGAGCCCACCGCATCCAGATCACTCATGCGGTGGCCCATGATGATGACGCTGTCGCTTCTCTTGATGAGATCACACAGCGCGCGGGAGATGATCCGGCTGCGCACATGACTGCGCTTTTCCACGCCGTGGGAAATACCGCCGTAGAACTCAAATCCATCTACGGTTTTGACAGCCGCCTGATCGCCGCCGCGTCCCAGCGCAATGTCGATACTTTCCCGTGCCATCTGGTGGCATTCCTGCAAAGTTTTTCCGCCGTGTCCCACGCCGATGGACAAGGTGGTAAGTCCGCCCGGATGCAAAGCGCGTACCTTATCCAGGATATCAAACCGCTCCTGGATCATCCATCGGACATCGCGTTCTTCCACCACCGCAATATATCGGCTGTTGGACACTCTGCGCAGGAAGCCGGTGCTCCGTCCGATATAGGTTTCCAGCAGGCTGTTGATGGCTTCCAGTTCTTTTGCCTGTTCACTGTCCTTCATATCGTCAAACAGTTCATCGTAACTGTCGATGACAATAATCAGACAGGCCGGGCGGCTCTCGGTATATTCCTCCAGGGTCTGCTTGTAGAACGTATCGTCCACCAGATACACAATACTGGCGCCGCGGCTTCCCTTGGCTGCCCCTGCATACGCAGTGTAGCGCCGCTCCCCCACAGCCAGATCCTGACCATGGGGACGCGAACAGACCGCCAGATCCAGATCCGGGAATACCCGGTCCACAGGACGTGTTACCACGTCGCTGCCGTTCAGGACTTTTTCCCGGAAGAAGGCATTATACCACAGAATCCGTCCATCCGCAACGAGCATGGTGGGGATCGGCAGTCCGGTCAGGCTGTACTGGATGCGGCTGTTTTCAAAATCCGTACTGCATAGCTGTTCGGCCACATAGGCACGCAATTTGCGCCGTTTATACCACAGTACACCAAATGCCAGAGCCACCAGCACCAGCGGCACGAGAAGCCACCGCGGCGAAACAAGGGCCACTGGCACAACCATAACCACCAGCGCCACCAGCAGCAGCAACAAAATTGCTGCCACATCCAGGCCATCTTTGTGTTTCATGGTGAAAACCCCACATTTCCGCCCGACGGGCGGATTTTCAAACTTCCAGCAGGATGGGCAGAATCATCGGGCTGCGTTTGGTGCGGCGATAGATATAGCTGGACAGCGCCTCACGCACCCGGGCTTTCACGCTGGCCCAGTCATGCATGTTATCGCTCAGGCTGCGGTCCAAAGCCATTTCCACCTGGGTGCGCAGACCATCCATCAGTTCTTCGCTTTCCCGCACATAGACAAAGCCGCGGCTGACGATGTCCGGGCCCGAAAGGACCTGGCCGTTGGAACCGTCCACAGCTGCCGTCACAACGATGATACCATCCTCCGACAGATGATGGCGGTCCCGCAGAACGACGTTGCCCACATCGCCCACACCGTATCCATCCACCATCACAGCACCGGCCGTGACGGTGTTCTCCACCGTCATGCCGTCCGCCGAGATCCGGATATTCTGTCCGTTCTCCGCAATATAGATGTTCTGTTTCGGCACATACCCCAGATGCTCCGCCGTTTCGGCATGACGTTTGAGCTGCTTGAACTCGCCGTGCACCGGCAGGAAGAACTGGGGATGCGCCAGTGTGAGCATCAGTTTCTGCTCTTCCTGGCAGGCATGACCCGAAACATGGGTATCATACATGTTCTCGTAGATCACTTCTGCGCCCAGGCTCAGAAGACCGTTGACCACCTTGGTCACCGTCTTTTCGTTTCCGGGGATCGGGCGGGCCGAAATGATGATGAAATCATTGGGGCCAACCTTTACCTGGCGATGGCTGGCCTGCGCCATCCGGGACAGTGCGGACAGCGGTTCGCCCTGGCTGCCGGTCGTGATCAGCACCACCTTCTCCGGCGGATACTTGTTGACCTCGTCAATATCGATAAGCACGTTGTCCGGCGCATGCAGGTACCCCAGTTCCCGCGCCATCTCGGTATTGGACACCATGCTGCGGCCGCTCACGGCGACCTTACGTCCCGATTCAATGGCCAGATCGATGATCTGCTGGACACGGTAAATATTGGAGGCAAAGGTTGCCACGATGATTCTGCGGTTGCGGGCGCGGGCAAACAGTCGGCGGACACCTTCCGCCACCGTCTGCTCTGTGGCCGTGAAGCCGGGACGTTCCGCGTTGGTGGAGTCGGCCAGCAGGGCCAGCACGCCACGGCGGCCATACTCCGCAATGGTGGACAGGTCGGTCACCGCATCCCCGGAAAGAGGCGTGTAATCCACCTTGAAGTCGCCGGTATGAATCACAATGCCCGCCGGGCACTCAATGGCAAAGGCCAATGCGTCCGGAATGGAGTGGTTCACATGGATGGGCTCCACCGTGAAGCACCCCAGCTTGACCTTCTGGCGCGGGCGAATTTCATGGAAAATCGCACTGGAGGCCAGACCATGCTCTTCCAGCTTGTTCTTGATCAGGCCGATGGTCAGGCGGGCTGCGTAGATCGGCACATTGAATTTTTTCAGAAGATAGGGCAGGCTGCCGATGTGGTCCTCATGGCCGTGGGTGATAAACAGACCTTTGATCCGGTCCTTGTTCTCCAGCACATAGGTGAAATCAGGAATGACCAGGTCCACGCCGAACATATCTGCATCGGGGAACACCAAACCACAGTCCACCAGAATCATATCACCCTGGCACTCGTACAGAGTAATGTTTTTGCCCACTTCTCCCAGACCGCCCAGCGGGCAGATATGCATCGGAATAGCCGGTGTCATTTCATAGCTGTGCGGCTGCTGTCTACGGCCGCGCCGGGTCGGCTTGTTGTTGGCAGGCGCCCCATGATTGTTTTGTCCCTGCTGGCTGTGGCTGCGGCGGGAACGCGGAGCGGGCGTGCTCTGTGCAGCTGTTGCAATGTCAGCTGCCGCAGGCTGCGCCGTGCGGCGCCGGGGCTTGCGCGGTGCAGTGCCGGTTTGGGTCTTTTTATCTGAACGGGGTGCGCGATGCGCGGCGTTTTTTTCTCCGGAAGCCTGTCCGGGGCGGGAATTCGTCACTTTGCGTTTGGGCTTAACTTCTTCCATGAAAACCTCCATACTTTCTGACGACAGAACCCGACACCTGCAAACAGTATCCGCCGGGTTTTCTATCCTGTATTTGCGATTTATGTATTTGTTCTTTGGGTGGGCGCGAAAAGTCCGCCTGAAAAGGCGCGGCCGGGCCCCGTCTATACACAACATTGCAGTTATCAAATATTATAAACGCTCTCCTTTATCTTGTCAAACTTGCCATAAGGAAGCAAAGCGGGTATAATTCCTGTACAAGGATTATTGCCAGTACCAGGAGATTTATATGAAACAAATTGAGATCTATACCGACGGAGCCTGCAGCGGCAACCCCGGCCCCGGCGGCTGGGGTGCCATCCTGCGTTTTCGCACTCGGGACAAGATATATGAGAAGGAGCTGTCCGGCGGAAATGCACAGACTACCAACAACCGCATGGAGATGACCGCGCTGCTGGAGGCGTTGCGCCAGCTGAAGGAGCCCTGTGCCATTGATCTGTACAGTGACAGCCAGTATGTGATCAACGCACTGGAAAAAGGATGGGCCAAAGGCTGGCGCGCCCGCGGCTGGAAAAAAGCGGATAAAACCCCCGCCCTGAATGCCGATCTCTGGGCGCCATTGCTCGCCGAAAGCGAGAAACACCAGCTCACCTACCACTGGCTCAAAGGACACGCCGGGCACCCCGAAAATGAGCGCTGTGACCGCATGGCCGTGGAGCAGAGCAAAAAACACGGTGGCCGGCAGGCCTAATACCGCAAGGAGGACTTCTATGGAAGGTTTCAACACCTTTGAAAAGCAGCAGACCGTTCTGATGGGCATGAGCGGCGGCGTCGATTCCAGCGTCGCTGTCCGCATCCTGCAGGATCAGGGATTTGCCGTACAAGGCGCCGTCATCCGTTTTTCGCCGGCGCACGAAGGCGCTGTTGCGGCAGCCAGGGAATCCGCCGATACCCTCGGCATTCCGCTGCACGTCATCGATGCACAGGACGCCTTTGAGCGGTTTGTGATTCAGCCTTTCTGTGAAAGCTATTGCGCCGGGAAGACCCCCAATCCCTGCATCGCATGCAATCCCTTTGTCAAGTTCCGTCTGCTGTCTGAAAAGGCCGACGAGCTGGGCTGTTCCTGGATTTCCACCGGCCATTACGCCCGTGTGCAGGTTGATAACGACGGCATCAGCCGGATTGCCGTGCCCGAAAGCGCCGCCCGCGACCAGAGCTATATGCTTTACCGTCTGCCGCAGGATATTCTCCGCAAGCTGATCCTTCCCTTGGGAGAATTCGAGAAAGATGACATCCGTGCCATGGCCCGTGAGCTGCACCTTGCCTGTGCCGATGCGCCGGACTCTATGGAGATCTGCTTTATCCCGGACGGAGATTATGCCGCCTATATCCGGCAGCGGGGATTCACTCCGAAAACCGGGCATTTCATCGGCCCCCAGGGCGAAGATCTCGGCGCACACGCCGGCGTCGACCATTACACGGTGGGCCAGCGCAAAGGACTGGGTATCGCCGCCGGGCGCCCTCTGTTCGTCAAGACCATTCTGGAAAACGGCGACATTCAGCTGGCTGAAACCGGTCAGGAATACAGCACCCGTGTCACGCTCCAGAGTATGGTAACGCCGGACGGACAGCCTCTGCCTGCCGGCGAATACCTTGTCAAGATCCGCAGTGCCGCCCGCCCCACCCCCTGCTCCTATGACGGCAACGGAGGCATCCTGTTCCCGGAACCGGTCCGCGCACCGGCGCCCGGGCAAAGTGCGGTGTTCTATTGTAACGGCACAGTATATGGCGGCGGTATCATCGCCGAAACCGACTGACTTCTTTCCAAGACAAAAATAAACAAGCCTTCCCGCAGCCGCGGGAAGGCTTGTTTCGTACATTCAGTGTTTTTTGAAGAACGGTGTAAAATCAAAGGTGGCGAAGTAATCTTCCGGCGTCTCTGCGCGGCGGATCAACTGGTGGGTGCCGTCCTCTTTCAGCAGAACTTCCGCGCTGCGGAGTTTGCCGTTGTAATTGTATCCCATTGAGAAGCCATGGGCGCCGGTATCATGGATGAACAGCACATCACCTTTGTCAATCTTTGGCATCATGCGGTCAATGGCGAACTTGTCGTTGTTCTCGCACAGACCGCCGGTGATGTCGTACTTATGGTCGCAGGGCTCGTTCTCCTTGCCCAGTACCGTGATGTGATGGTAGGCGCCATACATGGCCGGGCGCATCAGGTTGGCTGCGCAGGCATCCACACCGATGTACTCCTTGTAGATGTGCTTTTCGTGCAGCACCGTCGTGACCAGGCCGCCGTAAGGAGCCAGCATATAACGGCCCATCTCGGTGAAGAGCGCCACATCCCCCATTCCAGCGGGAACCAGAATTTCCTCAAACTGTTTGCGGACGCCCTCGCCGATCTTGGCGATATCGTTGCTGCGCTGCTCCGGGCGATAGGCGATGCCTACGCCGCCCGACAGGTTGATGAACTTGATCT
Source organism: uncultured Subdoligranulum sp. (assembly GCF_963931595.1). GTDB lineage: Bacteria > Bacillota > Clostridia > Oscillospirales > Ruminococcaceae > Gemmiger. The sequence continues at coordinate 1,006,963 of NZ_OZ007030.1, read as the reverse complement.
TGGCACCCGTGCGCTCATGAAGACGCACCGCCAGACGGAACAGGATGCCCGCCAGTTTCGGGTAATACTCATCGGTGACCGTATTGCTGGCCAGGAACGCGTGAATGCCGAACTCTTCGGCGCCCAAGGCCATCAATTTGGTGTAGGCCTCCGCCATCTGGTCCTCGCTCATACCATATTTGGCATCGCCGGGGTTATCCATGATGCCATTGCCCAGGTCAAAGACTCCACCCGGATTGTAGCGGCAGCAGATGGTTTTGGGAATACCCGCCACCCGCTGCAGGAACTCCACGTGGGTCAGATCATCCAGGTTGATGTAGGCGCCCAGTTCGTAGGCCTTCTGCATATCCTGCACCGGCGTATCGTTGGAGGAGAACATGATATCACTCCCCGTAAAACCGCACGCCTCACTCATCAGCAGTTCGGTATAGCTGGAGCAGTCCACGCCGCAGCCTTCCTCCTGCAGGATTTTCAGGATATACGGATTGGGCGTGGCTTTTACGGCGAAATATTCTTTGAATCCTTTGTTCCAGGCAAACGCCGCATTGACACGGCGGGCATTCTCCCGGATTCCCTTTTCATCATACAGGTGGAACGGCGTAGGCACGTCAGCGATGATGGCCTTGGCCTGTTCCAGCGTCACGAACGGCAGTTTTTGCGACATTTTTCTTTCCTTTCCGCTTCCCCCAGATTACATTCAGAACGTTTGTATTATAAACCGTTTTGGAAAATCCGGCAAGAGGCTTTGCAAATTTATACACCGTTATACAATAAGGTCTTCTGCCTCGGCCGCCTTGTTCTGCATGTGCAGCCGGGCAGCCAGAAGCCGGTTATCCAGCTGCCGGCAAGTCCACATGTAGGCGGGATACAGGAACAGGCAGGCTGCCACCCAGGCCGCGGGATTGGCCAGTTCCGCACCCAAATACCCCACAACCGGAACCAGAATGATGGCCACCGCCGTACGCGCGACCATCTCCGCCACACCGGCCATCATGGCCAGCGTGGAATAGCCAAGTCCCTGGATGGTGTACCGCCACACGATCAGAGCCCCCAGCGGGATGAAGAAAACACTGTTCCAGAACAGATACTCCTGTCCCATGCGGACAATGTCCACCTCGGTGGAGGTATCCAGGAACAGCCCCATGATGGCCACATCCCCGAAGTGCAACAGAATCAGCGAGCCGATGGCATAGATCGTTGCAATCAGCAGGGCACTGCGGACGCCCTGGCGCACGCGGTCCATCCGCGCTGCTCCCAGGTTCTGCCCACCGTAGGTTGCCATGGCAGTGCCGATACTCTCCAGGGGAGCGGTAAGAAGGTTCATCGTCTTGCTGGCCGCCGTGACCGCTGCCACCGCCGTGCTGCCCAGCATATTGACCGCCCACTGCACAATGACGCTGCCGATGGCCGTGATGCTGCACTGCAGTCCCATGGGAAGCCCGATGCCAAGCAGGCGGACACAGGCCCTCTGATTCAGGCGCCCTTCCCCCTTTTCCATACGGAGCACTTCAAATCTGCGGCACAGATAGGCAAAACTCAGCACACCGGAAACTGCCTGGGAAAGATCCGTTGCCAGCGCCGCGCCAAAGATGCCCATCTGAAGCGGGATCACGAACACCAGATCCAGAACGATATTCAAAGCACTGGTCAGGATCAGGAAGTACAGCGGCGTCTTGCTGTCGCCCAATGCACGCATAATCCCCGCCACCATATTGTACAGAAAGATAAACGGGATGCCTGCAAAAATCCAGCCGATATAGACAGCGGCGCCGTCCAGGATATCTGCCGGCGTCTGCATCAGAATCAGCAAAGGCCGTGTCAGGCTCACCGTCAGGCCCGTGAGTATCACACTGCCGGCCACACACAGCCAGGCCGCATTTGCCACGTGACGGCGCAGATCGTGATAATCCCGCGCGCCGAAAAGCTGCGCAATGGGGATGGCGAAACCATTGCACACGCCGATCACAAAACCCAGAATCAGATAATTGATGGAGCCGGTGGACCCCACGGAGGCCAGCGCGCTGACACCACAGTATTTTCCCACAATAATGGTGTCGGCCAGCGCGTAGAATTGTTGAAACAGATTGCCCAGTGTGAGCGGCAGCGTGAACAGCAAAATTACTTTCAGCGGACTCCCGCTTGTCAAATCCTTTGTCATATCCCAAATCCCCCTGCTATACATTCAAATTTCGCGTCTGGTATTATAGCACAGCTTCTGCGAAAAACAAGAGCCTTGGAACCTAATTTTTACAACAAAAAAGACCTGTCAAATGACAGGTCTTTTTGGCAGGGGTAGAAGGATTCGAACCCTCGGCACGCGGTTTTGGAGACCGCTGCTCTACCAACTGAGCTATGCCCCTATATAAAACGCCCACAGTGCAAGATACGCTGTGGGCGTTTAGCTGGAGCTGCTAAGCAGATTTGAACTGCTGACCTCATCCTTACCAAGGATGCGCTCTACCAACTGAGCTATAGCAGCAAATGGCGACCCGAATCAGGCTCGAACTGACGACCTCTAGCGTGACAGGCTAGCGTTCTAACCAACTGAACTACCGGGCCATACCCAGCTTGTTGTCCGCCGTGGCGGCTGCAACGTCAATTATTATAGCCAAAGAACCCCCAACTGTCAACCCCTTTTTTGATTTTTTTTGGATTTTTTTGAAGTTTTTTCTTTTTCGATTTTGATACGTCATTTTTGTTTTCAGATTGCATTATTTTCCTGCCGGTGGTATCATGGTATCAGTTCTTTTTACGGGAAACAGGCGGTCTGTTATCCCCAGCCGGAAAAAGCTCGGCCCGGTACTGCCACCATATCACCAGCGCCACAACTGCCGCCCCCACGCCGCTCTGTACGCCAAATTGCAAAAAGGCCACAGGAACGGCCAGCGTGACGGCAAGTACCACCCCCACAGCGCGTTTTGGGATGCCCGCCGCCGCCACACCGCCCGCCAGGCAGCAAACAGCCCCGGTAACAGGAAGATACAGTACCAGCCAGGTTCCTGCCACAACTACGGCACGGCCGCCGCGGACGCGCCTCCATACCGGGAATGCATGCCCCAGAACGGCGCCGATTCCTCCGTAAAGAGCCGCCAGATGTTCCAGTTCCGGTGCGGCCAGCCGATAACAGAACCAGCAGGCCAGTACCGTTTTCAAGGTGTCCCCTGCCACCACCGCCCAGCCTGCTCCCCTGCCGAGACAGCCAGCCACATTGTCCGCATCGGGTGCACCGGTTCCGATTGCCCCCACGCCTGAACCGGCAAGGCACCGCGCCACGATATCGGCAGTCAGGAAGCAGCCAAAGGCGTATCCCGCCAAGAGGCACAATCCTTTCAGCAGATAACTCGGTTCAGCCCACATGGTCTTGTTCCTCCCCATATTTTAGTAAGAGGTGTTTTCGCATGGATTTGCAAACGTTACAATCAGAGTGCCTGGCATGCCGCCGGTGCAGCCTGTGCGAATCCCGTACCAACGTCGTGTTCGGCCAGGGCGCGCCCGATGCCGAAGTGCTTTTTGTCGGCGAAGGTCCCGGCGCCAACGAAGACGCCCAGGGGCTCCCCTTTGTGGGGCGGAGCGGCCAGCTGCTGGACCATTATCTGGAAGCTGTGGACCTGAGCCGGAGCAAAAATGTCTACATCGCCAACATTGTCAAATGCCGTCCGCCGAAGAACCGGGATCCTCTCCCGGAAGAATCGGCGGCCTGTCTGCCCTGGCTCCGGCAGCAGTTCCAGCTTCTGCGCCCCAAAATCATCGTCTGCCTCGGACGCATTGCCGCCCAGCAGCTCATTGAGCCCGGTTTTTCCGTCACCCGCGATCACGGCAAATTCTTCAACAAGCACGGCACGCTCTTTATGGCCACCTACCATCCCGCTGCGCTGCTGCGCTATCCCGTCAACAAACCTGCCGTTTTCGGGGATTTCGTGGCATTGCGGGAGAAGATTTCCCAGGTCTGTGAACACACCTATTGATACAAGGAGTTGACCACCATGTCGCCGGAACCGCTGGCACTCACCCTGCCCATCCGGCAGCTGGTGGAATTTTTATTGCGCACCGGCAGCATTGACAACCGCTTTACCGGTTTTGACCGCGCCAACGAAGGCGCCCGCCTGCACCGCAAGCTGCAGCGCGCCGCTGCCAAAGAATTTTCCGATTACCAGGCCGAAGTTGCCCTTACCCAAGAGTATGGCTGCTGTGGCATTCATTATACCCTGGAAGGCCGCGCTGACGGTATTTATACAGCAGCCGACGGCACCGTCACGGTGGACGAGATCAAAACCACAGCCCTGCCTCTGGAGAAAATCACCGGGGAGCAGTCCCCTGAACACTGGGCCCAGGCAAAAGTCTATGCTGCCATCTACGCCGGGCAGCATCAGCTTTCCGTGATGCAGGTCCGCCTCACCTACTATCAGGTGGATGTGGAGCAGGTGCTGTACTTTACCAAGACCTTCTCCGCCGGAGAGCTGGACACTTTCGTTCTGGACTTGCTGACCCAGTATGCGCCATGGGCCCAGCGAGCCGCCCGATGGCGGGAGGCCCGCCAGGAGGGGCTGCATCAGCTCACTTTCCCATTTCCGACCTATCGCGCAGGACAGCGCGCCATGATCAAGGCGGTCTATGAAACCTGCCGGGACGGCGGACAATTGCTATGTCAGGCCCCCACCGGCATCGGAAAGACCATGAGCGTTCTGTTCCCTGCCCTGAAAGCGCTGGAACAGGGCGGTCCCGTCTTCTATCTCACCGCGCGGGGAACCACCCGTGCAGCCGCGGAGGCCGCCCTGGCCACCCTGCGGGCCCATGATGCAGACCTTTCCCTGCGAAGCGTCACGCTGACGGCCAAGGACAAAATCTGTATGCAGGAAACGCGGGAGTGTACGCCGGAGGCCTGCCCGTATGCAAACGGATACTACGACCGCATCAAAACCGCCCTGTGGAACGCGCTGGACCTGCCAGCCCTGACGGCCGAGGTACTGCAGCAGCTTGCCCGCCAGTATGAAGTGTGTCCCTTTGAGCTGGCGTTGGATCTGAGCCTCTGGAGCGATGTGGTGATCGGTGATTACAATTATCTGTTTGACCCGGTGGTACATCTGGCACGCTTCTTTGAAAGCCGCGGCGATTATCTTTTTCTCATCGACGAAGCCCACAACCTTCCTTCCCGGGCGCGGGAAATGCACAGTGCCACGCTGTGCAAAAGCAATTTCTGGGATGCCAAGAAACGCCTCGGGACCGGCAAAAGCAGCCTGAAAAACGCCCTGAACAAAATCAATGAGATTTTTATTTTCTGGCGCCATCGCTGTGAGGAAACCCCGGCCGATGTCCGTTTTGGAAAGACCTTTTTCGAAAGGGAGCGGGCCGAGGCTCTGGACCGTGCCCTGACCAAACTTTGCGAACCTCTGGAAAACTGGCTGGACGAGCACCGGGAGCCCGGGGAAACCCACGATGCACTGCTGCAGCTCTACTTTGATGTGCGCGGCTGGCTTCGCATTGCGGACACATTCGATGACCACTTTGTGTTGCAGATTTCGGCCCACGGCAGCGAAGTCCGGGCGTCCATGCTCTGTCTGGATCCCAGCGCCTTTCTGGCCGACGACTTTTCCAAAGGTCGAGCCGCCATTCTGTTCAGTGCCACGCTGGCGCCTGCAGGGTACTACAAGGATCTGTGCGGGCTGCCTGATGCACGTGCCGTGGCTTTGCGCAGTCCTTTTCCGGCCCGGAATCTGGGGCTGTGGTGTGCCCGGCATGTCAGCACCCGCTACAGGGACCGTTCTGCCAGCATCGCACAGGTTTCCGATCTGATCGCCTGCATGGCAGATGCCCGGACCGGCAACTATCTTGCCTTCTTTCCCAGCTACAGTTATCTGCAGGCGGTTCTGGAGGACTTTTCGGCCCGGTACCCCACGGTCACCACAATCTGTCAGCAGAGCAGCATGGATGAAACCCAGCGCACCGAATTTCTTGGGCATTTCGATCCCCATCCGCAAAAAACACAGATCGGGTTTGCCGTTCTTGGCGGTGTATTCGGCGAGGGCGTGGACCTTACCGGGGACCGGCTGATCGGTGTGGCTATCGTCGGCCCGGGCCTGCCCCAGGTCGGCCCCCGCCAGGAACAGCTGCGCCAGCACTTTGAGGAGACCCGCGGTTCCGGCTTCGATTACGCGTACCGCTATCCCGGCATGAACAAAGTCCTGCAGGCGGCCGGACGGGTAATCCGGACACCCCAGGACAAAGGCATTGTTGTGTTGATCGACGACCGCTTTGCTGCCCAGGACACCCGCCGGCTGATGCCCCCGCACTGGGATCATCTTCGCTTTGTGGACAGCACCGAGAGTCTGCGCCGTGAACTGGCATCTTTCTGGGGCCTGTAAGTCCCCCTCCATACGCAGACAGCCCCGCAGAGGCATCTCTGCGGGGCTGTTTTTCTTATGCGGTTTCTTCCTTCTTGTGCATGCGCAGCAAGCTGTAGGGCATCAGAGGCGTCTTGCAGGGGATCGTGTAGTGCATCATGGGATGGGGTGTTGCATCCACACGTTCTCCGGCCTCGTTCTCAATCCATTCCGGTGTCAGGGCAACCACACTGCCGTCCGGCTGCAGAATTTCCAGCGAATCTCCCTGTACAAATTTTCCGCGCTGGGTGCAGTGCGCCACACCGTCTTCCCAGGAATCCACGGTGCCGATGAAATCCCATTCCCGCACATAGGTATGGCTGGGCGTCTGCAGTGCCTGTTCCTTGCCGAAATAGAACCCCGGCGAGTAGTGACGGTGGCTGGTCCGGTTCAGTTCCTCGATGACATCCTCCGGCAGTTCGTAGGCGTCGCTGTAAGGGTCCTTCAGGTACAGATCCAGAGCGCGGCGGTAGGCACTGGTGACCGATGCCACATAGTAAAAGGTCTTGGCGCGCCCCTCGATCTTGAGGGAATCCACACCGGCCTTGCAGATCAGATCAAGGAACGGTGCCGTGCACAGGTCATTGGCGTTGAGAATGTAGCTGCCGTTTTCGCTTTCGCCGATTTCCATATACTGGCCGGGACGATGTTCCTCCACCAGCGCATACTTCCAGCGGCATGGCTGTGCACATTCGCCGCGGTTGCCGCTGCGGCCCGTCATATAACTGGACAGCAGGCAGCGGCCCGACACGCTCATACACATGGCACCATGCACAAAAGCTTCCAGTTCCAGGTCCGGCGGGCAGTTGTCCCGGATCTGTGCGATTTCGGTCAGCGGCAGTTCCCGGGCCAGCACCACACGCTTGGCTCCCAGTTCATAGCAGACCCTGGCCGCCTCGTAGTTGGTAATGCCCGCCTGTGTGGACACATGGCGTTCCACCCAGGGTGCATATTTCTTGGCCAGCGCCAGCACCCCCAGGTCGGCAATGATGAACGCATCCACACCGGCTTCGGCGGCATCCTGAATATACTGCGGCAGCTTTTTCAGTTCCTCATTGGTGGGCAGCGTGTTCAGTGTCAGGTACACCTTCTTGCCCCGCGCATGGGCAAAGATACATCCTTCCCGCAGTTCATCCACCGTGAGGTTGACGGGCGCTGCCCGCATGCCGAATTCCGGCAGGGCACAGTAAACGGCATCCGCGCCATACAAGACGGCATATTTCAAAGTTTCCAGGCTGCCCGCAGGGGCCAGCAGTTCCGGCTGTTGCAGCATCGTGTTTCCTCCTGTAAAAAAGCGCCCGGACGCGCCGGGCGCTTTTGTTGCTTGGTATTGGTAATCAGTAAGCCCAGCCCGCTTTTTCCACGTTGGCCTGGTGCTCTTCCGCCGTCTTGGCGTAGAAATACTGTCCCGCCACATCGGTATCGGGATGACCGGTGACAAAGAAGAAGTATCCCTCATCGATATATTGCTGGTCCGGGTTCAGAGCCGCATCGATGGCCGCGTACCCCGGGCAGGAAATGGGACCTGCCGGCAGACCGCTGATCCGATAGGTGTCGTACAGATTCAGCACTTCTTCGGGAATAGAGCCCATCTCCGGCCAGCCATAGTATTCTGCCGTGGGCGAGTTCCAAAGGTAGTTATTCTCCACATCCTGGGTGATATAACTGCAGGCATTAGATTCCAGTTTATGTTCCGCCCACAGCGGGTCGCTGGATTCCAGACGGTTGTGGAAGCAGGCACTGACCTTGGCATCTTCCGACTCCACACCGGCTTCCTCCTGGATGAAACTGGCCAGTTTGACCACATCATCCAACGTCGTGCCTTTTTCGTTGATGGTATCCATCAGCCCTTCGGTCTTGGCCGAGAACTCGCTGTAAAGCGTGTCCACATAGTAGTAGACATCCTCGTCAGCATAGACATTGTAGGTGTCAGGGAAAAGATAGCCCTCGCACTTCATCAGCCGTCCGTTGTCCGGGATCTGCGTCCAGAAGCTGTACTGGCTGAAATCCGAACCGTCGGTGCCGTTGGCGCAGTTCAGAAAGGTATCCACACTGTCCACCAGGCCCGCATTCACAAAGATCTGTGCCACGCCCACCGCGGTGGTGCCCTCGGGGATGGTGATGTTGGTGGTGGGACGGCGGACCTCCTGGGAGATGGTCTGGATGATGGTGTTGTAATCCATGCCCGGACGCAGCGCAAAGTCGCCATACTGGATGCCGCCCGCTTTGCCGCTGTACTTCACATACTCCTTGAACAGCCAGTCATAGTGAATGATGCCGGCCTCTTTCAGCTGGCTGGCGATGGTGCCCACCGAGGATCCCTGCTCGATGGTAACGGTCTGCTCGGTGCCCAGTTCGGTGCTGCCATCGATCTCGCCGTAGAACTGCATCACCTTGTAGCCGCCGAACGCCACCAGTGCCAGGAAAATCAGCACAATCAGACAGCCAAACGGGAAACGCCGCCTGGTCTTTTCTTTCCCCTCCTCGGCGTCAGGTTCCGGTTTTGCCTTATGCTTTTTTGCCTTGGCGGGTGCACGTTTCTTCTCCTTGACGGGCTCGCGTTCCAGCGAAGCCGCCGCTTCCTGTTTTGCTTCCGGAGCCGGCGTCGGCTGGTTCTGCGGTGCGGCTCCGGCAGAATTATGGTCATTGCGATTGATCCTCATGGGATTTCTCCTTACTACTTTGCTCTTGCGCAGGTATCAACCCCTGCTTCATCCCGTCTGCCGCTTACAGCAGCATTCTGAAATACACATCCGTGACCGGAAATTCTCCGCGCAGAAACGCGATCATCCCGTAGCCGCAGCGCCTGCCCGCCCCCAGATAGAGGGACTGGTTCTCCGCCAGCAAAATCCGCGCCTTATCGGCACCGGTCTTTTCCCGGGCAGCCTGCAACAGTGTATCGGCACAATAATCATTGTCGGCCTGCAGTTCCAGAAACTGCAATTCATTTCCTTTGGTAAAATACAGCCCGTACCCCCGCCGGTTGGATACCACGGTAAGCCCGCGGCGGTACAGCTGCGTGATCACTTCATTCATGGCCGTTTCCGGCAACGAGATGCACCCGGGCTGGCAGCGCATTCGCATGTCCAGCAGATGGCGCACCGTGAGGCTGTCAAATTCCGCCTGCGCCAGCAGATTCCGCGCAATGGGCTTCTGCAGGACCCGCATGGGCAAAAGATTGCGGAACCCCACCGCCTCCAGCGCATGGGCTTCCTGGGCGTTTTCCGGAGCCAGGACTGCAAAATCGTACTCCTTGGCTCCAAAGGCCCGCAGACATCCGCTGAGCAGTTTCGGGAGCAGCGTTTCCATGGGAATTCCCTGTGCAGCGGCCGCTCCGCAGAACCAGATCCCTTTGCGGTGGCTGTACTGCACCGGCACTGCCGCCAGCATGGCAGCCACCGGTTTTTCCGGCTGCTGCAAAACCAGAATATGGGCAAGCCCCACCACATTCTGCAGCCAACCGGCTGCATCGGCCCGGGAATCCCCATAGCGGGCACAGCGCAGATC